>DASUSR010000029.1:0-2495 GCA_036375015.1 Gemmatimonadales bacterium | reverse complement strand
CCGAGTGTGAGCGTCCTGCGATCCGGACTCCCCCCACAGGTCGTCGGAGCGGTCCAGCGCGCCCTCGCGGGATCGCCGGCGGACCGGTTCGCCGCTATGGCCGATTTCCTCCGGCAGCTCGATGCCGGGGCAGGGGTGCCGCCACGCTCGCCTGGGAGGCGCCGGTTGCTGGGGCCGGTGGCGGCCGCGGTCGCGGCGCTGGCCGCGGGCTATGTCGGTCTTCGGACCGCCGGGCTGCTGCCGGAGGCCTCCCTCGTGGCCGAGGGGGTGCTCGCGCCCCGCGACCAGCTCATCCTCACCGAGTTCGCCGATCGGGCCGGCGACAGCTCGCTCGCCACCGCAGTCACCGAGGCCCTCCGGGTGGACTTCGCGCAGTCGCGACTGGTCGGGCTGGCGAGCCCGGACCGGGTGCGTTCGGCGCTCCGTCTCATGCAGCGGCCGGATACGGCCCGCCTCACGCCCGCGCTCGGCCGCGAGGTGGCGTTGCGGGAGGGATTCAAGGCCGTGCTCTCGGGAGAGGTGACCCGGCTCGGCGAGGGCTACATGATCTCGGCCCAGGTGGTCGGGGCCGACAGTGGCCGGGTCCTCGCCGCACACCGCGAGTCGGCAGGCAGCGCCGCGGAAATCATCCCGGCGGTGGATCGTTTGTCCCGGAAGCTCCGCCGGCACATCGGCGAGTCGCTGCGGGGAGTTCGCGCGGCGGCCCCGCTGGCGGCGGTGACCACCGGATCCCTGGAGGCGCTCAGGCAGTACTCCCTCGGCGCCCGCCTTGGCGGAGCGGGTCGCTACGACGACGCGCTGCCCTTCCTCGAAAATGCTGTGCAGCTTGACACGGCGTTCGCGACCGCGTGGTACGCCCTGGCGACCACTCTCTGGAACCTGCGCCGGGATCCGGGTCGCCAGGTGGAGGCTCTGTCCAGGGCCTATGCGCTCCGCGAACGGCTGACCGAGCGGGAGCGGTACGCCACCGAGGCACAGTACTTCGAGTGGGTGCTGGACGACCGGGGCAGGGCGCGCGCGGCGTGGCGCTCGCTACTCGCCATGGATCCCGAGCATTCGGGCGCGCTGAACAACCTGGGCCTCAGCCTCTGGTTCGAGGAGGACTATGCGGGCGCGGCCGAGCTGGCGGCGAGGGCGATCCGGGCGGACTCCACCGCGGCCGCCCCGTACACCAACCTGGTCGACGCCCAGGTGACGCTGGGCCGGTTCGCCGCCGCCGAGACCACGCTGGCGCGCTGGCGGGCGCGCCTCGGCGCCGATGCCGGGTACGAGGTACAAGTCGGCCTCATGGCCAGCGCTCGCGGCGACTACGACTCCGCCGCCCGCGCCTTCGGACGCGCGCTCGCACCGAGCGCGGGCACGAACGACCGGTCGCGGGCTGCCTCCTTTCTCGCCGTGCTGGCCGACGTCAGGGGCAGGTTGCGTGAAGCCCGGCGATACGATCGCCTGGCGGCGGACCTCGACGGCGGTGCGTCCGAGATGCTTCGACCCGCGATGGCGGAGTCCTGGGCCGACCTGCGCCTCCGGCTGAATCCGGGGCGCGCGGTCAGGCGGGTGGACAGCCTCATGGCCGGTCCCGGCTTCGAGCGGGTCGAAGCGACCGATCGTCCCTACGATGAGATCGCCCTCCTCTACGCCATGGCCGGCCGGCCCGGGAGAGCCAGGGATGTCGCTGCGGAAGGCGAGCGCGCCATTCGGGCCTCCGGCCCGGCCGGCGAGCGCCTGCTGGCGGGCCGGGACCACCGGATGTTCGGCGAGGCGCTCCAGGGGACCCTCCTGCTCCAGGAAGGGCGCTTCGATGAAGCCGTTGGCCACCTCCGGCGGGCCCGCAACGCGTACGGGGGTGTGTGGTGGCTACCCGAGCTCGGCATGGCCTTCGACCGGAGCGGAAACGCCGACTCCGCCCTTGCCGTGTACGAACGCTACCTCGGCTCCACCCACAACTTCCGCATCTATGTCGACGCAGGCAGCCTCGGACCCATCCTCCGCCGGGTCGGTGAGCTCTACGAGGCACGAGGTGATCGCGCTCGCGCGGCCCAGGCGTACCAGCGGTTCGTGGCCCTCTGGCGCGAGGCCGACCCGGTGCTCCAGCCGCAGGTCGCCGAGGCTCGGCGGAGGCTCACCGCGGTGGCGGGGGAGCCGCGATAGCCCCGCGGCATGCCTGGCACATCCCGGGTTGTGATCAGCTCGGCAGCGACCGCAGATCGGATTTCCCCCCGCAGAGGCGACGCCCGCGCCGAACTGTCACGCCTCGGATGCAGGGCCAAGCTCCACGAGGTGGTCTCCATTGCCCCCATTCGTCCCGGGCCTTACCGTGTTCGTCCGACCGCACTGCTGAGTCCATCCACCCCTCTTGTGAGCACTCAGCTGCCTGGGGGTTCCCCATGCGACGACCATTCGATCCGCAGGTTCGCGGTACCCTGCTTCTCACCGTCCTTCTCGTCCTCGCGCCCGCATCGGCCACCACGGCGTACGCGCAGTTGCGTACCGCGCAG
>DASUSR010000028.1:0-3785 GCA_036375015.1 Gemmatimonadales bacterium | reverse complement strand
GTAGCGGCCCGCCAGCCGCTTCCGCTGCTCGGCCTGCAGTTCCTCGGACCGCAGCCACGGGGGATTCCCCACGACCAGATCGAAACCCCCGCGGGCGAACACGTCGGCGAAGTGACACTGATAGTGGAACCAGGAGACCTCCCGCTCGCGCGCGACCGTGCGCTTGACCCGCCGAACCGCGTGCAGCTCCCGGCGCAGGGTGGCGAGGCGGGCCCGGAGCTCCGCGTCGAGACCCCGCCGTTCCCCGAACAGGTTCCCGCTCCTGGCGTCGCGCAGACACTCGGCGATGCCGGCCGCGCGCTCTTCTTCGGCTGCGTCGAGTGCCGCCGAGGTAGCGCGCAGCTCCAGCTCGGCGAGCCGGCGGAGGGCGGTGCGCTTATCCGGGCCCGACGCCGTGACCACCTGGGGGCGGACCGCGGCGAGCGCCCGCACGATGTCGGCGGCCGTGTCCGGGAGGCGCAGTCCCGAGCCGACCGGGTCGAAGAGGGAGTCGCCCTGGCGGATCAGGCAATCCAGGTTCGGCAGCGGGAGGACGAGGTCGGGCCGCTCCGCCGGGTCCTGCGCGATGACCGCGAGCCAGAGGCGCAGCTCGGTGAGCCGCACGGCCCCGGCGCTCCGGTCCACGCCGAACAGATTGCGCTGGAGGATGGATCGGCGGACCGCCGTTCCGTCGCCTCCGGGCGCGAGCGCGGCGAGCCGCTCGAGTGCGCCCAGCAGGAAAGCGCCGGACCCCACCGCCGGGTCGAGCAGAGCGACGCCCTCGAGCGCCTGCCACGCGGCGGGGGCGCGGTCGGCCAGCATGCGCGCGGCCACCCGCTCCGAGCAGCGGCCGCGATGCGCCAGGAGGCCGGCGAGGGCCGCCTCGAGCACCTGGCGGACCAGTGCGGCGGGGGTGTAGTAAGTGCCGCTCCGGCGCCGGGCGTCCGGGGCCATTACGCCCTCGAACACCCGGCCCAGCATGTCGGGCGCGATCCCGCCGTCCTCGGGGCCCTCGACGAGCGTGAAGTGGAACCGCTCGAAGAGGCCGTCGAACGCGTCGCGCCAGACGTCGTTCGGCACGTCGCTCCGTACCCGCCGGTCGAGCGGATGCGGATCGAAGAGCCCGCCGTTGAGGAAGGGAATGGCCCCGAAGGCGGACGCGGCGCGTCCGCGCCGCTCGGCCGGCCGGTTGAGCGTACCGAAGAACAGCGGCCGGAGGAGATCGCGATGGATGCGGCGCCGGCGGGCGAGACAGCGGTCCACCGCCTCCGCGAGAAAGCGCTCCCGTCCCGCGAGCCATCCCTTGGCCTGCACGAAGTAGAGGAACAGCACCCGGGTGAGCTGGAGCAGCGCGAAGGCGTGGCGGTCGTCCGCCCGGAGCGGGCCCGGCAGCCCCGAGGCCATCCGCTCGAGCGTGGTGCGGAACTCGGCGAAGAACCGGCGCCCCACGGACTGGCCCCGGAGTGCTTCGGCCGCCCGCAGGGCGTAGGCCAGGGCACCCTCGCCGCCTCCGGCCAGGCGA
This sequence comes from Gemmatimonadales bacterium, assembly GCA_036375015.1. GTDB lineage: Bacteria > Gemmatimonadota > Gemmatimonadetes > Gemmatimonadales > GWC2-71-9 > CAVVWJ01. Next base: position 2,284 of record DASUSR010000028.1, on the reverse strand, counting down.
GCCAGGCAGCGGAGCGCCACGGCCTGGGGCTCGTCCGCGGCCACCACCAGGGAGGGCGCCTCGTCCAGGGCGACCGCGATGCCGATCCGCCGCGTGACCGGGTCCAGCGCGAGGGCTCCCGCGAGCCGCCCGCGGCCGGCCAGGCGCCGCGCCAGCGACCGCGCGGCCCGCTCCGGGCGGGGGGCTTCGACCGCGAGCCAGGGGAATTCCCCGTTGCGGCCCACGACCACCGCCGGAATCGGGCTGGCACCCTGGGGCCGCGGGAGATCGAAGAGCGGCTCGTGCCCCAGCGCGGCGACGAGTCGGGGAAGGTCCTCGAGCCGTCGGATATCTCGGAGCCCAGTGCGAAGATCCACGCGGAGCACGGTAGACCGGCCGGGCGACATCTGTGGGATCGAAACGGTGCGCGCAGGATCGCTTCAGGCCGCCCTCGAATTGCATTCCGGCCCGGCCCCTCGCTACCATCCGTCTCCCGTTCACGAGCTCACCTCAACCCCGACTCGACCCCGATGAGCCGTTCCCATAGCTATGCGCCGCTCTGTGCCGTGCTGCTCACGGCCGCCGCGCCGGTCGCCGCCCAGACCGTCGGCGACAGCGGCACTTTCGTCATCCGCCACGCCGGCGATACGGTGGCCACCGAGGAGTTCTCCCGTACCGAGACCACGCTGGCCGGCACGCTCTTCCTGAACAACTCCCGCAACACCTTCCAGCGCTACAGCCTCGTGGTGGCGCCGGATGCCACAGTGCCGATGGTGGAAGTCACCGTCCGAGAGGATGCGGACAGCGGGCGGACCAAGGCCAAGCTGGTGCAGCGCTCGCGGGTGATCTTCCGCGAGGACAGCGCGGCGGTGGATGCGGTGATCGGCCAGCGCATCGAGACCCTGGTGCTCGGCACCGAGCGGGGCGCGGTGCCCTATCTCAACATGAGCTTCGCGATGCTGGAGCAGGCGGTCCGCCGCTCACGGGCCCCGGGCGGGAACGGCAACGTGCCGTTCTTCAATCTGGGCGGCGGGCAGACGGTGAGCGGGAAGATCTCGCCGCTGGGAGCGGACTCGCTCAACCTGGCCATCGGCGAGGTGGTGTTCCACCTGCGGGTGGACTCCGAGGGACGCGTGCTCGGCGGCCGGATCCCGGCTCAGGACGTGGAGGTCGTCAGGCAGTAGCGGCGGCGGGTCTACGGGAGCTCGGCCGTGGCATCGCCCGCCGGGCCGTAGCGCCTGCCGCGCCACTCGACCAGCCGGCCCCCGCGCCAGGTGGACCGCGCCACGATGTACAGCGCCATCACCGCGCCGAGCGGGTAGAGCAGACCGTACCCCGCCGGAATGCGCATCCCGTAGCTGATCAGCATCCAGAACAGCGCCGAGAGGGCCGTGGCCGCCGCGGCCGCGGGGGCCCAGGGACCGGTGCCTCCGCTGAGCCCCAGGGCCAGCGGCGGCACCAGCCAGAAGGCGAGCGCGCCTCCGAGCATCGCGGGCACCAGCGCCTGGAGCGCAGGCTCGTGGGGAAAGCTCCGCCGGCCGCCCAGATAGACGTTCTTGGACCAGCCCTCGATCAGCGGCCCCAGCCCGTGGTACATCCTCGTCTCCATCAGCCGCTCGGCGAAGGCGAAGTACAGCGTCCGCCCGGCCCGGAAGCAGGCCTGCGCGAGGGCCAGGTCCTCCGCCACCTCGTGGCGCACCGCCGCGTGCGTGCCGATCGCCTCATACGCCGCGCGGCGGACCAGGATGAACTGCCCGTTCGCGATCACGTCGCGCTCGCGCCGCGCGCGGTTCACCCGGATCGGGTGGAACCGGAGCCCGAGCAGCAGCCAGATCTGCGGCATGATGACCCGCTCCCAGAAGGTCACGCACCGCTGGTGGGGAGAGACGGTCACCAGGTCCGCCCGCTCCCGCCGCAGCGCGGCCACCGCTCGGCCGAGCAGGTCCGGCTCGTGCCGGGTGTCGGCGTCGGTGAAGAGCAGCAGCTCGCCGGCGGCGACCCGATAGCCCTGGTGGCAGGCCCACGGCTTGCCGTACCACCCATCGGGCAACAGTTCGCCTTCCACCAGTCGCACTCGCGGATCCTCCGCCGCGAGCCGCCCCACGATCGCCGCGGTATCGTCGGTCGAGCGGTCGTTCACCACCAGCAGCTCGAACGGCTGGTAGGCTGACGCGAGCACGCTGCGCACCACCGTCTCGATGGTGGCGCTCTCGTTCCGGGCCGGAATGACGATGGAGACCGGCAGGCCGGAGACGGGCTCCAGGTCGGAGAGATTGGGCCGGTTGGCGGCGAGACGAAACAACCC
>DASUSR010000027.1:0-25368 GCA_036375015.1 Gemmatimonadales bacterium | reverse complement strand
AAGTAGCGCCGGTAGTCCGCGAGCACGCCGACGAAATCGAGCGAGCCGAAGGTGGGGCTCGCCTCCAAACGGTAGCGCTGGCCGAAGATCGGACCGGTGGCCCCGAAGAACGAGTTGTCGTAGACCAGTGCCGCCGACCCGAAGCCCAGGGTGAGCGGCTCGCCGGCCAGGAGGTCCTCGGTGTCGTCGATGATCGTCTGCCCGGTCCGCGCCGACACGGCGATGGTGCGGAGCTCGCGGTCGAAGGAGATGTGACTGAAGCCGGCGGTCAGCTCCACCCGCTGCACCTGGCTGAAGGGGTATGCGAGCAGGCCCTGAATGTCGCGGTTGGTTTGTCGCTCCAGGAGCTGCTGCTCCACGAACACCGGCTCCCCGTCCACGCTTCCGGTGCCCGCCGCGTAGGCTCCCGTCAGATAGGGCACCTGCTGCACCACCCCGCCCCAGTTGAGCCGGCCGCTCCGGTTCTCGTAGCCGACCAGAGCGGTGACGTCCTTGATCCCGCCGTTCACCTGCAGCCCGGTGACCAGGGTGTGGTTGGCGAGCAGGTCGGTCCAGTAGAGCGCGGCACCCCCGCCCACATAGGTGCCGAACTGGTTCGAGCCCGCGATGAGGGACGGCTGCCCGATGTAGGTGAGCTGGAGACCGCCTTGGTACGGGGCCACCGCGAGTGCGTCCTCCCCGGCGAGACCGGTCGTGGGGTCGTGCAGCGCGGCGAGGAGCACCGAGCCCCGGCGCTCGGTCGGCGGAAGTACCCCCGGCCGCCCCGGCGCGGAACGCCGGGGGTCGGCCGCGGCCAGTGCCTGGGCCTGCTCGACCCCGTAGATCGCGTAGCCGTCGGTGCCGAACACGCTGAACACCACGCGGCCGGAGCGCTGCGCCACCGACAGCGCGGGGCTCGATTCGGTGATGCCGCTGACCCCGGTGAAGAGGTCGGTGACCTGGGTCAGACCGCCGCCCGCCAGCTCCAGGCGGTACACGTTGGTGATCCCCAGCGGGTCGGCCAGGAAGTAGAGGCTCCGGCCGTCGGGTGCCCACTGGGGGTTGAGGTGGCGCGCCTCCCGGAAGCCGGCCAACGGCCGGACCTCGCCCGTGGCGGGGTCGGCGAGCGCCAGCGTGTAGCGCCCGATCCGGAGGATGTCCAGATCGGTGGTGAAGCGGTCGGTGGCGAACGCGATCGAGCTGCCGTCGGGAGACCAGACCGGCTGGAGGTCGGCGAAGTTGTCGTCGGTGAGCCGGCGGAGGCGTTCCTGCTCCAGGTCGTAGACATAGAGGTCGGTGAGGCCGCCCTCCACCCCGGAAAAGACGACCGAGCGGCCGTCGGGAGACCAGCTCGGGTTGAGGATCTCGCCCAGCTCCTCGATGCGGATCTCCCGCTCGGTCCGCCCGCGCTCCACGTCGTAGATCTGCAGCACCGGCCGCCCGGCGGCAATGCCGGCGAGCACGAACCGGCGGCCGGTCGGATCCCAGCTGCCGGCGGACTGGATGAACTGCAGGCTCTGGAGGTGCGAGTCGAGCGCGGTCTCGGTGATCTGCCGCTCCACCTTGCCGGTGCGCGCGTCGGCCAGAAACAGGTCGATCGAAAAGAGCTTCCGGTCGGAGAGGAACATGAGCCGGTCGCCGTCCGGACTGATCGCGGGCGCCACGTTGTAGGCGCTGCCCTCGTTGCGGTCGCCCGAGGCGATGATCCGCACGGCGCTGCTCTCCGCCGGCTGCGTGGCCGCCCGGAGCGGCTGGTACGCCTGGTACGTCGCGGCGTGCCACCGGGCCACCAGCTCGTCGGGCGGCAGCACCAGCACCGCCTGGATGGCCCGTCCCACGTCGCGGGCGCGGGAGGCGGAGCGCAGCAGGTCGCCCATGATGGGGTCGCCCCACAACCCCGCCACATAGGCCAGCAGCGCGTGACCGTAGCGGTAGGGGAAGAAGCGCGGGTCCTCCAGGTCGCGGAACGACGGCAGCGTGTCCTCCAGCCCGCCACGCATCCACATCGCGGTGAGCGGGGCGGCCGGGCCCAGCGACAGGTATTCGGCCATCCCCTCGATGAACCAGAGCGGGAGCGCGGCCGCCCCCGGGATGGCGCCGAGCGTGTTGGGACTTCCGGTGCCGGTGATGTCGTACTGGAAGGCGTGCACCAGCTCGTGCCCCAGCACGTGGTCCAGATCGCCGAGCGTGCCGCCCACCGGGAGCACGATCCGCCGGCGGAGCGCCTCGGTGACACCGCCGGTCCCCTCGCCGATCTGGCCCACGATGTTGGTCTGCTGAAACTGGGGACCCGAGGCGTAGAGCACGACCGCCTGGCGCCCGGACAGCTCGTGTCGGAGAATGGTCGAGAGCCGCGCGTACCACCGCTCCGCCATTCGGGCCGTGGCGACCGCGGCCGCCTGCTCCCGAGGGTAGAAGTAGATGTCGAAATGCTCGCTCTTGAGCACTTGGAAGTCGAAGCTCTCGTACTGGACCTTGTTGCGCCCGAAATACTGGGCCTCGGCGGGTGCGGCGAGGAGCAGGAGGGCGAGACCCGGCAGCAGCCGGAAGACCGCCCTGGGGCCGGCAGGGAAACGGGGCATCGGACGTCCAGCGCTCGAGGGTCCGTGTCGGCGAACGTTTCTCCATTTACCGGCGCGGGCGCGGCCCTCGCGGTGACTCAGCGCACAGGGCCCGACGGGAATATCCCCGCTGGGGAGCGGGGATATCCGGACTGGAACGGAACCTGGATCGGAGAGATCGTGCGCCGGGAAGGCGCGGGACAGGTCAGTCGTCCCAGTCGCGGTGGCGCCCGCCGTCCTCCTCACAGTCGTGGTAGTAGTGCCCGCCCTGCTCGTATACCGTCACCTCGCGCAGGTGGCGGTGGCCGCGGACCGGTCGGTCGTAATAGCGACCGTCCACGTAGTACAGCGTGACCGGCCGGAAGCCGTGCCGCTTCCAGTGGCGCGCCGGCCGGTGGCGATGCACCCGCTCCACCACGACGACCCGCGGCGCGTAGCGCTCGACCACCACGACCCGCCGCACCGGAGGCCGCCGGTACACGACGACCGGACGATGGTACGTGGAGTAGCCCTCGCCCACCGCCACGTGGCCCGCGACCGGCCCGCTGCGGATCACCACGTTGGCCGACACCTGCTGCGCCTGCACCGAAGAGACCAGCATCAGACCCGACAGCAACGCACCAGCGACGACGGTGGCTCTCATAGTGACCTCGACTGGAACGGGGAGACTGCGCCCGTCCCGGATTGCCAAGGTCGTGCCAACGGCTAAGTCGTTGGGCGACAGCGGCTGGCGGGGGGGCCCGCCGGCGGAGGCGTCCTCTGGGTCAGACGCTTCGGCGTGCCGGTGACCGGCTCCGACGCGCTGCAGGCAATGGCGTCGCCGGCTCGGCAGCCTGGTCATCGACCCAGTCGCACACCACCCGGAACGCGGTGTCGCGGTCGATGGAGAACCTCGCCATGAGGTAGGGAATGGCCCCGTACATGTTGCTCCGGCCGCCTGCGCGCAACCGCCGGAGAAACGGGTAGTAGCGGGCGTGGCGATCGCCCCTGGCCATACGCTTCATGCCAACCGCTTTGGTGATATAGGGTTCAACTGTATTGCCGTGCCCCGAATATAGACCGAAGACGATCCGGCCGCAACGTGGCGTAACTGCGAGTGAGCGCCGCATTTCCCTCCTTGACACCGAATCCGGCGGGGTCCATACTAGTGGCCTCTTACGCACGACCTAGCGCGCTGCTGAATGACGAGCTACCCGCCTTACCTGCGGGACTGCGTGGCTCCTCCGGTCACGTTGCTCCGGTGCCGGCTCACTCTTCGCCTTCGTCGAGCTGCGTATGTTTCGGCAGATTCTGTCCTTCTTCACTAATAAAGCCCCCATGGAGGCAGGTATGGCCGCGGATTTTTTCATCGGTGAATCGCTCGTCGGTGACGGCAACGAGATCGCCCACATCGACCTGATCATCGGGTCGAAGTCCGGTCCCACGGGCGCGGCGTTCACGCAGGCGCTCTCGCGCAACACAGACGGCTTCACCACCCTCCTCGCCGTCGTGACCCCGAACCTCCCCTGCAAGCCCGACACGCTGCTCTTCAACAAGGTGACCATCAAGGGCGCCAAGCAGGCGGTGCAGATGTTCGGTCCGGCCCAGGCCGCCGTGGCCCGGGCGGTGATGGACTCGGTCAGCGAGGGCGTCATCTCCAAGCAGCAGGCCAACGATCTCTGCATCCTGGTAGGGGTGTTCATCCACTGGCAGGCCGAGGACGACAAGAAGATCTACCAGTTCAACTACCAGGCGACCAAGGAATCGATCGCCCGCGCGCTCCAGGGCAAGCCCTCGGTGGACGACGTGCTGGCCAAGTACAAGGCCGCGCGACATCCGTTCGCCAGCGGCGCGGAAGGCTGATCGTTACAGTCCCGCGGTACCGAAGTGTCGGCGAGGGGCGGCCCGCGGTCGGGGCACGCCCCTCGTTGTTTCCATAACCATGAAGCCGTTCGAGGGAGATCGTCGCACCGATGCGCAAGCTTCTGCTCCAGCTCGACAGCTCGCGGCTGCCGAGCGTCTTCGATCAAGTCGTGGCCTATGACGCCGGCGCCGATGTCATCATGAGCTACGGCGGTGTCACCGAGGGGGACGTCCGGGACCTGATTCACGGCTGCATGTTCACCCGCGGCCCCAAGGACCTCCACAACACCGCGGTCTGGATCGGCGGCAACAACATGACGCAGGGAGAGCAGCTCCTGGCCATGGCGCAGGACGCGATGTTCGATCCGCTCCGGGTCTCGGTCATGCTGGATTCGAACGGCTCCAACACCACCGCCGTCGCCGCCGTGGTGAGAATCGAGCAGACCATCGGCGACCTGCGCGACAAGAAGGTCGTCATCCTGGCGGGCACCGGGCCGGTGGGACAGCGGGCCGCGGGTCTCCTCGCCCGCGACGGTGCCCGGGTGACCATCACCTCGCGCAAGCCGGAGCAGGGCGACAAGGCGCGCCAGTTCATCAGCGCCCGGTTCAACGTGCAGGTGGAGGCCACCACGATGAATGACCCGGCGATGCTCCCCGGCGTCCTCGATGGTGTCGAGGTGCTGCTCAACTCCGGCCCGGCGGGCGTGCAGATGGTACCGCAATCCGCGTGGGAGAACCTCGAGACCCTCAAGGTCGCGGTTGACCTCAATGCCGTACCGCCGCTGGGCATCGAGGGGATCGCGGTGGACGACGCGGGCCGCCAGCGTCACGGGGTGACCGTCTACGGCGCCTTCGGGGTAGGTAACTTCAAGACCAAGCTCCACAAGGCCTGCGTGACCCGGCTCTTCACCCGCAACGATCTCGTGCTCGACGCCGAAGCGATCGCGGAGGTAGGACGCGAGCTGGTGGCGAAGCACAAGGCGTGAACCGTCGTGCCCCGAGTCACAGGCGTCGATCCGGGGACCCTCACCATCGACGTCTGCGGCCTCGAGGATGGGAACCTCTGCCTCGATCGCACCATCCCGACCGCCGAGGCGCTCGCCGACCCCGAAGGGTTCGTCGCGCTCATCCGTGGCGACCGGCCCCCCGACCTGGTGGCCGGACCCTCCGGCTACGGCCTTCCCCTCGTCCCCGCCGCCTCGGCCACTGACGAAGAGCTCCGGCTCGCGTTCCTTGCCCCGCCCGGCGAGGAGGGCGGCATCGGCGGCCTGCGCCGCCTGGCCCGGGTGCTGGGCAGTTCCGGGCTGCCGGTCGTGTATACGCCCGGCGTGATCCACCTCGACACCGTGCCCACCTACCGCAAGTTCAACCGGGTGGACCTGGGCACCGCGGACAAGGTGGCGCTGGCGGCGCTCGCCATCGCGGACCAGTGCCGCCGGCTGGGCTGCCCTCCCGAGGAGGCGGGCTTCCTGCTGCTCGAACTGGGCGGGGCGTTCACCGCGGCCCTCGCCGTCCGCGACGGCTGCGTGGTGGACGGGCTGGGCGGGAGCAGCGGGGCGATGGGCTGGCGCTCGTCGGGCGGGTGGGACGGCGAGGTGGCCTACCTCGCGGGAACGGTGACCAAGGACCACCTTTTCCGAGGAGGTGCCGCGTTCCTGCCGGGCCTCGGTGTCGAGGCGCTCGTCGAGAGCGCACTGAAGGCGGTCCGGGCGCTCCTGGTGGCGGCCCCCGAGCCGCGCGAGATCCTCCTCTCGGGCCGCTCGCTGGGGGAGCCGGGGGTCGAGCCTGCGCTCCAGGCAGGGCTCGCGCCGCTCGCGCCGGTGCGGCGGCTGGAGGGTTTCGCCCGGGTGGCCAAGACCGCGGCGCAGGGCGCCGCGATTCTGGCCGACGGTCTGGCAGGCGGCCACTGGGCCACGTTGGTCGAAACGATGCGGATTCGTGCAGCGCGCGGCTCGGTGCTCGACCATCTCGTCGTCATCAGTCCCGCGGTGGCGCGCCGCCGCCTCGGGCTTGGCTGAGCCAGCCCACCGCCACGGCCGGCGCGCAGTCGGACACCAGTCTCGGCGTGGGCCCCGGGTCGGGGAGCAGGTCCGCGAACTCGACCGCCGGGCGCGCCAGCCTCGTGGCCAGTGCGGCGGCCAGAAATCGCCCTACCCCCGCAACCACAATGGGCGCATCCGGGGCGAGCCCTTCGCGCGACACCAATCGCTCGCAGGCATCTTCGATGCTCCTGAGCTGAGCCTCCGCGAGCCACCGCGCGAGCGAGCGCCAGGCCTCCACCGGCTGGCTCTCGGCATCCCGTCCGATCATCCGGGCCAACCGCCTGGCGCTGCCCGCCTCGGTCTTCTTCCCACCGTCCGCCGCAGCGTGCAGATCCGCGTCGGCTGGGAGCCACCCGCACAGGCGGTGCACGTCCGCGGCTGTGGCGAAGAATTCCGCCATGACCGGCACGGCCTCCCCTGCGAACGGCACCTCCCGGGCGATGGCCATCACCGGCGTTCGCACCACTCCTGTGTAGACCAGCTCGCGCGTTGCCAGGCGGCCGGCGTCGTCCCGGCCGAGGGCACGAACCCGTCCGCCCTGAACGGGGATCAGGTCCGTAGTCGTGGTCCCGATGTCCACGAACAGTGCTTCGGGTACGCGCGCCGCCACCAGTTCGGCACTGGCACGCCAGTTCGCGGAAGCCAGCGAAAGGCCTTCCTCCGATGCCCGGGCGGCGGGCACGAACCCCTTGACGCCGGCATAGAACCGCAGGCCGCGATCTCCCACCCGCTCGCGCATGGTCTCGACCAGCCGCGCCACCCCTTCAGCCCGGGTGGAGAAAAGATCCACCATCTCGCCCGTCATCGTCACGGCGTGGACCGGCGCCCCGCCCACCGCCGACTGGGCCTCATCGAGCGCGCGCTCCAGCTCGGGGACGCCGCGCCAGAGCGGGCAAGCCACCTGCGCCACTCGCTCCACCCGGCCGCTCGGCCCGAGGCGGGCAGCCTTGAGATGAGCGCCGCCGAGGTCCCAGCCCAGGGTGGGCTCAGTGAGCATGGGATGGCTCCAGCCGGATCTCTGCGGCGGCACCCGACCCTGGTTTGGGGCCCGCAGCCGGCCGGTCGGAGGGGATGAGCAGGTCCGCCACCAACTCGGCCGGGTTGAGCCCGAGTGCTGTCCGGAGGCCGCAGTACGATGTCGTGAGTCGCGGGTTGATCTCCAGGACGACCGGACCGTCTTTGGCCAGAACCATGTCCACGCCAACGTAGCCCCAAAGGCCCGGTATGGCCGCGGCGATCCGCTCACCCAGCCGGGCAAAGCGCCCGTCCCCATCGACGACTGCGTTGACCGTCACCGACGCCAGGCTGATGCGGCCCCTGCGGACCTGGATGTTCTGGCGATTGACGCACAGCAGCCTGGAGATGCCATCGCGGCAAATCAGCGACAGGCTCAGCGGCTCGCCGTCGATCCACGGCTGAGCAATCAAGCGCGCAGGGTCCGTGGCAAGCCGCTCGAGGGCGGCGTCTCGGCCGTCACAAAGCTCGGTGTCCTCACATCCCGCGCCGTCGTCGGGCTTCACGACCCAGGGTCCGTCGATCGTCGCCGGCGTATGCCCCAAGATGAAAGTCGGCACGACGGGAACTCCATGGTCCCGCAGGACTCGCGCTGTGCTGCGCTTGGACGCGGTCAGGCGCACTGCCTCCGGCCGGCAGCCGAGGAGCAGCTTGCCGGCGCGTTCCGTGTACCGGGTCAGCTGCTCGAGGACGCCGGCACCCTCGGGCGCGACGGGCCACGCGGCATCACATCCGTCCAGTCCACGGATGTACAGGGAGGACAGATCCTCGGCCGGCAGCGGGAGGAGCGTCTCGCAGTGGGCCAGCGGCGGCAAGCGCGGGTCGCGACTCGCGAGCACGGTGACCCCCGGCAACTCCGCCAGGTCGCGGACCAGCGTGGACAGCATGAGGTCGCCCTCCCGCGCGAGGCCGGCCGGGCACGGGCGCCCCACGAGGCCGCCGCCGCTGAAGAACTCGAACGCGAAGACCCTCATCTGATCGACGCTCCCACGAAGCCCACTCGCCGGGAGAGGAAATCGGTCGCGACCCGGGCAGCGATATCGACGGAGGCAGTTCCCTGCAGCCCGCGCCACGCGGGAATTCCGTTCACCTCCAGGATGAGAAGGCGGCCGTCGCGGTCGCGCACCAGGTCCACGCCGGCGTAGTCGGCGCCGACCGCGGCGCAGGCGGCCGCGGCCAGGGTCTCCAGCTCGGCATCGGGCGGGCAGGGTTCGCAGCGCGCGCCCTGAGCCACGTTGCTCACCCATCCGGTCCCGTGCCGGGTCATCGCTGCGATGACCGTCCCGCCGACCACCAGCACGCGGAGGTCGCGACACGCCCCCCCGGGCTCGCCGGTGTGGATGAAGCGTTGGAGGTACCAGACGCCCGCGCATTCCACCGCCGTGGGGAGGGCCGTACCCCGAGCGAGACGCCGCAGACCGACACCGAGCGAGCCGAACAACGGCTTGACGACGACCTCGTGCCCCGAGGCCGTCTCCGCCGACAGGAAGGCCTCTGCTTCGGTGACCGCTTCCGTTACACAGGTGGACGGTGTGGGCAGGCCGGCACGGCGCAGCAGGAAGCTGGTCATCGCCTTGTCCACCGTCCGCTCGATCGCGCGGGCATCGTTGTAGACCGGGACGCCGTGCTCTCGCAGCGCGTGCAGCAGGTCGAGGCGCAACACCACCTGTTCCAGGGTTCCGCCGGGCACGTCGCGCACCAGCACCCCGTCGGGCAGGACACCGCCGAAACCGGGCAGGATTACGGGTGGGTTGCCCGGAGCCAGGCCGAGCCGGCAGGCCCTCAGACTGCAGAAGTGAGCCTGCACGCCGCCAGCCTCCAGCGCGCGACGCAGCTCGCTGCCGTGCCAGCCGGGCTCCTCCGTCAGGATCGCGATGCGGGGCAGGTGGCTCACGCCGCCGCCCTGGTCAGCGCACTCTGGAGGGCGGCGTGTCGGCGGCGGAGCAGTGCCAGGGTGCGCTCCGCGTCGGGCCCCGAGGCGTGTACCGTGCAGACCGGGTCCCCCGGCCCGACCCGCGTGCCTACCACCGGGACGTCGCGGCACCAGGACGGGAACGCAAAGTCACCTCCGGCCACGGCAGGAGCGGCCGCGTATACCACGGCATGAGCGCGCACCGCCCGGGCAGCGGCCGGGCGCCGGGGCAGCTCGCCCTGGCAGGCGCGCAGGTGCCGGTCGAAAAGCCCCCGGGCATAGTCGGCATCGTACAGTTCGGCGGTGGCGGTGGGACGCGGGTTGAGCTCGAGCACCAGCCAGCGTGTTCCCCGGAGAATGAAGTCGAGGCCGTTGAGCCCCACCAGCCCCGTGGCGGCGACCAGCGCATCGAGCCCGTCACGGATCTCTCGCTCGACGGCGGGCGGGAGCTGGATGCCACCCACCGCCCCGCCGTAGAGAAAGGACAGCCCGTGCCGGGCAGGCGCGGTCCATTGCTGGTTGACGCCGAGCACGTGGGCCCGAGCGCGGTCGGCGAGGAACAGCACGGACAGCGTGCGGCCGCGCTCGAAGCGCTGGTAGTACGAATCCGCGGTCGGTCGTTCGCTGCCGACGCGGCGAACGTGAGCGCCGCCGGCGCCGCCCGCGCGCTTGACGACCCAGGCGGTGCCGTCCGCCGGTCGGGCCAGCCGCACTTCCGGATGGGCCAGCCCAAGCCGGTCGAGCAGCGGAAAGAAGCGCGCCGGGTCTCGGACCGCCGCCACCGTCTCCGGCCCGTTGCCGTAAAGCGGACGGCCGGCGGCAATCCGGCCCAACAATCCGGTCGCGCCCTCAAACCCCGATCCATAGACCAGAGGCGAGCCCGGGGCCAACGCCTCCACCGCCCGCCGGAGCGCGCGGGGGTCGAACCGGAGCCCGCGGGTCGAGACAACGGAGCGGCAGGCGGCGGCGACGGCGCGGGTGTCGCGGTCGGCGAAACAGTCCAGCACGACTGCGCGGTGCCCCCCCCGCGCGGCGGAGACGGCGAGCGCGCGGCCGGTCACGGCCACGATGAGGAACGGCGTCGAGGAAGCGATGCCGAAAGGTACGTCCCGCGTCGAGAGGCTGTCCATGCCGGCCGCGGTGCCGCGCCAGAGTCCAGCGCTATATTGGCGGAACTCCCCCACGGAGGTACAGGATGAATCCACTGATGGTCGCCATCGTCGGCGCCGGCCCCAGCGGCTTCTATGCCGCCGAGGCGCTCCTCAAGTCGGAGCGCCCGGTCCGCATCGACATGATCGAGCGGCTTCCCGCGCCGTATGGACTGGTCCGGCACGGGGTCGCCCCGGATCACCCCAAGCTCAAGGAGGCCATCGCGGTCTACGACCGGATCGCCCGGTCGCCGGAGTTCCGGTTCTTCGGCAACGTGACCGTGGGGCGCGACGTGTCCGTGGACGAGCTCCGGGCGGCGTATCACGCCGTGATCTTCGCCTGTGGTGCGGAGAGCGACCGCCGCTTGGGGGTGCCGGGTGAGGATCTGGCCGGCAGCTACACGGCCACGGAATTCGTGGGCTGGTACAACGGGCATCCCGACTTCCGCGACCGGGTATTCGACCTCAGCCAGCAGGTGGCGGTCATCATTGGCCAGGGGAACGTGGCGGCGGACGTCTGCCGGATCCTGGCCAAGACCGTGGACGAGCTCGAGCATACCGACATCGCCGAGCACGCGCTCGAGGCGCTGGCGGCGAGTCGAGTCCGCGAGATCTACATCGTGGGCCGCCGGGGGCCCGCCCAGGCCAAGTTCACCGCCAAGGAGCTGCGCGAGCTGGGCGAGCTGGAGGATGCCGACGTGGTCGTGGACCCCGTGGACCTGGAGCTCAACCCCGAGAGCCTGGCCGAGTTCGAGGACCGCAAGGGCGCCGCGGCCAAGAAGAACGTCGAAATTCTGCGGGACTTCGCGACCCGCGCCCGCACGGAGCGGGGTCGGCGGATCTACTTCCGTTTCCTGCTGAGCCCGGTGGAGGTCCTCGGCCGGGAGCATGTGGAAGGCGTGGTGTTCGAGCGCAACCGGCTGAGCGGCGGGCCCTTCGAGCAGGCCGCCCGGGGCATCGGAGAGCAAGTGGAGATACCGGCCGGGCTGGTCTTCCGAAGCATCGGCTACAAGGGGACCCCAATTGAGGGGGTGCCCTTCGACGCCCGTCAGGGTGTCTTCCCCTCCAGGGAGGGGCGGATCACCGGGCCGGACGGCAGCCCCCTCGCCGGGCTCTATGCCTGTGGATGGATCAAGCGCGGACCCACCGGCATCATCGGCACCAACAAGCCGTGCAGCGTGGCCACCGTCGCGTCTCTGCTGGCGGACCTCGCCGCGCTCGAGCCGGACGGTAAGCCGGGTGCCGAGGCGCTGCCCGCACTCCTTGGCGCTAACGGCCGCCGGGTGGTGACCTACGACGACTGGCTGGCGATCGACCAGGCCGAAGTGGGCCGCGGATCGCCCAAGGGCAAGCCCCGTGAGAAGTTCACCCGCATCGAGGAGATGCTGGCGGTTCTCGACGCCGCCAGGCGCTGACCGGGGTGCGCGTCCCGCATTTATCGCTATACTAAGAAGGAGGCCGGGCAGGTCCCAGACCGGCAGAACGTCCCCACCACCCCCGGGCCTATGGCCGTCACCATGACGCTGATCGGCGGGCGCTCGAGCAAGCAGGGCACCTCGCTGTGCGCCGGCAAGTTCGGCGCCGAGTACACCCAGATCTCCTCGACCGTGGAGATGAACGTCGAGGATATGGCGCGCCTGGGGCTCTCCAACGACAGCAAGGTGCGACTCCGCACACCGACGGGAGAGGCCGTGGTCCGCTGCAAGGGGCGCGAGACCAAGGACCTGCCGCCGGGACTGCTGTTCATGGCATACGGGCCGCTGTCGAGCCAGCTCATGGCGGGCGACACCGCGGCCTCCGGTATGCCGATCTCAAAGAATCTCGAGGTCGAGGTCGAGCCGTTGGTCGAAGGCCCGGCCCCGGGAGGAGAATAGCGCATGAGCGAGAACCTCAGAGTCGTTCCCGACGCCACCTGTACCTTCTGCGGCTGCGTCTGCGACGACATGGTCCTCAGCGTGGACCTCGAGCACAAGCGGATCACCAAGGCCGAGAACGCCTGCGTGCTGGGCAAGGCGTGGTTCAAGGAGCACGGGATCGAGGAGCGGCCCTTCGCGCTGGTGGACGGCCGGGAGGCGACCACGGCGGAGGGCGTCGAGGCGGCGGCGCAGATCCTGGCCAATGCCCGGTTCCCGATCATCTACGGGCTCTCCGACACGACCTGCGAGGCGCAGCGGGTGGCGGTCTCCATCGCCGACATGATCGGCGGCAACCTCGACACCACCACCTCGGTCTGCCACGGCCCGACCGGTATCGCGTTCCAGGGTGGCGGCGAGAGCACCGCCTCGCTGGGGGAAATCAAGAACCGGGCCGACCTGGTGATCTTCTGGGGCGGGAACCCGGCGGAGGCCCATCCCAGGCTCTTCACCCGCTACGCGGTGACCGCGAAAGGGATCTTCACCCCCAACGGAAAGAAGGACCGCACCATCGTCCTGGTGGACGTGCGCCGCACCCCGAGCACGCCGGTGGCGGACATCTTCCTCCAGGTGAAGCCCCGGAGCGACTTCGAGGTTCTCTGGGCGCTGCGCGCGCTGGTGAAGGGGCGCCGGGTGGACCCGTCGGTGGAGCAGCGGACGGGAATCTCGCTCGCCGTGCTGGAGGACCTGGTGGCCCGGATGAAGAGCTGCCGCTACGGCGCGCTGCTCTTCGGCATGGGGCTCACCATGAACAGGGGACGGCATTTCAACGCCGGCGCCCTGCTCGCGCTGGCGACCGACCTGAACGAGTTCACCCACTTCGTGGCCAAGCCGGTTCGGGGGCACGGCAACGTGACCGGGGCGGACAACGTGGTCTCCTGGCAGACCGGGTTCCCCTTCGGGGTGAACTTCAGCCGGGGCTACCCCCGCTTCAATCCCGGGGAGTTCACCACGGTGGACCTGCTCGCCCGGGGAGACGCCGATGCCGCCATGATCATCGCCAGCGACCCGGCCTCCAACTTCCCCCAGGCGGCGATCGAGCACATGAAGCGGATCCCCGTCATCTCGCTCGACCCCAAGCTGACCCATACCGGGCAGCTCTCCAAGGTGGCCTTTACCACCGCGACCTACGGCATCAACGTGCCCGGCACCGTCTATCGAATGGACGACGTGCCGATCACCCTCCGGCCGGCGTTCGAGTCGCCCTACCCCAGTGACCAGGAAATCCTCACCGCCATCCGCGACCGTGTCCGCGAGCTGCTCGGCGGGAACCGGGTCCCCGCCGGCGATCGGCTGGCCGGCGTCGCGGTCTCCTAGCGACCCATGACTTCAGCGCTCCGGATCGTCAACGGCCGGGTCTATGACCCGGCTAACGGGGTGGACGGCGCCGTGCGCGACGTCTGCATTCAGGACGGCAAGGTCGTCGCCGATGTGCCGCCCGACGCACGGCGCATCGACGCCCGAGGCATGGTGGTGATGCCGGGCGGCGTGGACATCCACTGCCACATCGCCGGTCCCAAGGTCAACCTGGCCCGCAAGGTCCAGCCCGAGGACCACCGCCACGACGTGCACCTGCGGACCCGGCAAACCCGGAGCGGGACCGGCGGCACGGTCCCGTCCACCTTCGCGACCGGCTACCGCTACGCCGCGCTGGGCTACACCGCGGCGATGGAGGCTGCGGTGACCCCGCTCGGCGCGCGGCACACGCTCGAGGAGCTGCACGACACGCCGGTGATCGACAAGGGCTTCTTCGTGCTGGTGGGCAACAACGTGCTGCTCTACCGGCTGCTCCAGGAGGGCCGGCGGGAGGAGTTCCGCCAGGCGCTCGCCTGGTGGATGACCGCCACCCGGGCCTACGCCCCCAAACTGGTCAACCCCGGCGGCGACGAGTTCTGGAAGGGCGGACGGAACGCCAACGTGACCGAGCTGGACCAGCAGATCGCCGGGTTCGGCCTCACCCCGCGCGGGGTGATCGACGCCTTCATCGACGCCGCCAACGAGCTGGGGCTGCCCCACCCGGTGCACATCCACTGCAACAACCTGGGCCATACCGGGAACTACCACACCACGCTGGACACGATGCGGACCGCGGAAGGCCGCCGGGCGCACATTACCCACATCCAATTCCACAGCTACGGCTCCGTGGCCGGCAAGAGCGGCGACAACCCGACCTCCAAGGCCCACGAGATCTCCGAGTACGTGAACACACACCCCAACATCAGTGCCGACGTGGGCGCGGTGATGTTCGGGCGGTCCACCAGCATGACGGCGGATGCACCGCTGGCCTACATGCTGCGGCGCTTCGGCGGGGGCAAGTGGGTGAACGCCGACACCGAGCATGAGAGCGGCTGCGGGATCGTCCCCTTCACCTACCAGGACCGGGTCTACACCAACGCGCTCCAGTGGGCCATCGGCCTCGAGCTGTTCCTCCTGTCCGAGGACCCGTGGCGGATGGTGTTCTCCACCGACCATCCCAACGGCGGCTCGTTCATGAGCTACCCGCGCCTCATCCGGCTGCTCATGGACAGCGAGTTCCGCAAGGAGGAGATGGCCAAGGTCAACCAGCAGGCCCTGGAGCATTCGAGCCTGCGGGACTGCGCCTCGCGGGAATACTCGCTGTCCGAGATCGCCATCATCACCCGGGCCGGACCGGCGCGCCTGCTGGGCCTCGCCAACAAGGGGCACCTGGGCGTCGGCGCCGACGGGGACGTGACGATCTACGAGGAGGACGCGGACAAGGAGAAGATGTTCTCCACCCCGCGGTACGTGATCAAGGACGGCGTGCCGGTCATCGAGGACCACGAGTTCCGCACCGACCACGAGGGCCGGCTGCTCCACGTGGCGCCCGACTACGACCCGGCCATCGAGCAGGTGATCCAGCCGTTCTTCGAGGACTTCTACACCATCCAGTTCGCCAACTACCCGGTGTCCGAGCAGTATCTCCACCACCACCAGCCGATCCCGACCGCGTCCCAGGCCGCCGCGGGAGCAACCGTCCCGTGACCGCGCCCCCGCTCAACCTCAACGGTACCGCCGTGGTGGACACCTTCGCGGAAGCGTTCGCGATGTGGGCCGCGCGGGTGATCATCACCGGCGAGACGGCCGAGTGGGCTCGCGCGGCGGCCCAGTCCATGACCGGCTTCGCCACCTCCATCATCGGCTGCAAGTGCGAGGTGGGGATCGAGGCCGAGCTGAGTCCGGGGGAGACGCCCGACGGCCGGCCCGGGATGAGCGTGCTGCTCTTCTCCACCAGCGCCGAGGGAGTCGGCAAGCGGCTGGTCGAGCGGGTGGGCCAGTGCGTCATGACCTGCCCCAGCACCGCCTGCTATAACGGGCTCGATGCCCCGGAGTCGGTGGTCGTCGGGGGACAGCTGCGCTACTTCGGCGACCGGTTCCAGGCGTCGAAGGTGATCGGCGGGCGCCGCTTCTGGCGGGTCCCGGTAATGGACGGCGAGTTCGTGGTGGACGAGCGGTTCGGGATCCAGCCTGCCGTGGGCGGCGGCAACATTCTGATCCTGGGTCGGGACCAGACCGCCACCCTGCGCGCGGCCGAGGCGGCCGCGGCGGCCATGCGCGGCACCCGGGGGGCCATCATGCCGTTCCCCGGCGGCGTGGTCCGCAGCGGCAGCAAGCCGAAATCGCGCTACGGGTTCCTCTTCGCCTCCACCAACGACGCCTACTGCCCCACCCTGCGCGCGGTAACGCCGGCGAGCGAGTTGCCGGCCGGGGCCGGCAGCGTGCTCGAGATCGTGGTGGACGGCCTCGACCTCGCCGCGGTGGAGACGGCCATGCGGCGCGGGATGCACGCGGCCGCCGCCGCCGGCGCGCTCCAGATCACCGCCGGCAACTACGGCGGCGGGCTGGGCCAGTACCAGATCGCGCTCCGGCCGCTGCTCGAGCCCCAGGCGGTGGCGACGTGACCCTCGACCTCACCCTGCACACCGCCCCGTCGGTGCCGCTGGAGGCGGAGGTCATCACCCCCACCCGCCTCGCCGGCCTCTCCCCGGCCGACGCCGCCCGACTCACCGTGGTGCACGGCAACCAGTCCGCCGAGCTGGGCGAGTTCTTCCGGGTGGAGAGCACCGCGGGCGGCGATCTCCACCTGAGCGGCGACCTCGCGCGGATCAAGATGGTGGGCGCGGGGATGACCGAGGGCCGCATCGTCGTGCACGGGGCCGCGGGGATGCACCTCGGCGTGGGGATGTCCGGGGGCGAGATCCTGGTCGAGGGCGACGCGGCCGACTGGGTCGGCGCCGAGATGACCGGCGGGCGGATCGTCATCCGGGGTAACGCCGGCCACATGGTGGGCGCACCCTACCGCGGCAGCCGGGTCGGCATGCGCGGCGGAGAAATTCTCATCTTCGGCAACGCCGGCAGCGAGGTGGGAAGTGGCATGCGCCGCGGCCTCATCGCCGTGGCGGGGGACAGCGGCGACTTCACCGGCGTCAACATGCTGGCCGGCACCATCGCGGTGCTCGGCCGGCTCGGCTGGCGGCCGGGCGCCGGCATGCGCCGGGGCACAATCGTCTCGATGCACCCCGCCGAGCTGCTTCCCACCTTCAGCTTCGCCTGTACCTTCCGCCCCGTGATACTCCGTCTGTATCTTCCCTATCTTCGTGGCCTGGGCCTCCCCATCACCGAGGCGCAGGTGCAGGGCAGCTACCAACGCTGGTGCGGCGACGCGATCGAGCTGAACCGCGGCGAGATTCTCCTACTGGATCCCGGGGAGTCGTCCGCGACGGCCTGATCGCCCGGCGATTCCGCGCGGGACCCTCCCCAGCGGTCACCTTGGGCCGTTCCACATGAGCACTTCCCATCTGGGTCCGGGCGATCGCCCCCGGCCCCCGGTTCCGTTGTTCCATTTCCTTCCCGCCTTCTCTCCGCCCGGCGTCGAGCCGCACGCCGAGGGTCTATCGCCAGGGCCGTGCTCGTGACCGAGGCGGCCAGAGTCGCCCATGTCACCTGCCTCGGGTGCGGGTGCGCGTGCGACGACATCGTGCTCACCGTGCGCGACGGGCGCATCGTCGACGCCGAGCGCGCCTGTCCGCTGGGCGTGGCCTGGTTCGGCGATGGGCGGGTGCCCGGCGCCGTCCAGGTCGATGGGCGCCAGGCCGAGTCCCGGGTGGCTCTGGATGCGGCGGCCGAGCTGCTGCGCGGCGCCCGCGGCCGGCTCTTCGTGTTCCTGGGCGACGACCTCACCTGCGCCGCGCAGCGCGCGGCGCTCGGGATCGCCGACCGGCTCGGGGCGGTGGCCGATGGGGTGGTTTCCGAGACCGCGGCTGACGGGATCCTGGCGGCGCAGCGCCGTGGCAGGGCTGGCGCGACCCTGGGCGAGGTGCGGAACCGTGCGGACCTCGTGCTCTACTGGGCCGTAGATCCCGACGCTCGCTATCCGCGCTACCGTGAGCGCTACGCCGGGCATCCCTCGGCTCTCCATCTTCACCACCACGCCCGTACCGTGATCTCGGTGAGCGTCGGAGCGGACGCCGGACCGCCCGCGGCGGACCTCCACTTCGAGCTCCGGCCGGAGCGGGAGATCGCAGTCCTCGCCGAGCTGCGGGCCCGTCTCCTCGGCCGCACACTGGGGGATGCGGCTGGTTGGGGCGCGGAGCTGACCCGGCTGGCGGAACGAATCACGCGTGCCAGGTACGTAGCCATCGTGGCAGACGGCGAGTCCGCGAGCGAGGAGCGCTCGTCCGACCGCACCGAGGCACTCATCGCGCTGGCTCAGGCGCTCAACGGGCCTGCCCGCGCGGCGCTCAGCACGCTCCGCGGCGGCGGCAACCGTAGCGGCGCCGAGGCCGTGATGACCTGGCAGACCGGGTTCCCCTTCGCCGTGGACTTTTCCCGTGGCTATCCCCGATACCAGCCGGAGGTTCGGGGCGCGGCCCTCTTCGAGCGCCGCCCGTTCGCGGCGGTGCTCGTGGCCGGCGCGCCGGCGAGCCTGCCCCAGGCCATGCGGCCCGCGTTCGACGGGGTCCCGACGGTGGTGGTGGGTCCCCGAGCGAGCGAGGCGCCGTTTCCGTCGCGGGTCGCAATAGATACCGGGGTGGCGGGAATCCACGACGCGGGCGTCGCCCTCCGAATGGACGACGTCCCGCTCCCGCTGCGCGCCGCCGTCTCCGGGCCGCCGTCCGCCGCCGGGGTGCTGGAGCGCCTGGCCGCGCTGCTGGCGGGAGGGGCGCGATGAGTGCGTCACGTCTGCGCATCGTCGGCGGCACCGTCTACGACCCCGCCAACGGGACCGACGGACAGGTGCGTGACGTGTGCATCCAGGACGGCCGGATCGTCGCCGATGTCCCCCACGGCACGCCGACCCTGGACGCCCGCGGCATGGTGGTGATGCCGGGCGGAGTGGATATCCACTCGCACCTGGCCAGTTCGGCGTGCAACCATGGGCGACGCCTGCTTCCGGAGGAGCACGCGGCCGACCCCGCAGCGGCACCGGAGCTGGACCCGGACGTCGCACCCGCCCGCTCGGGGACCGGCGGCACGCTGCCGAGTACCTTCACCACGGGGTACCGGTACGCCGGGCTCGGCTACACCACCGTGTTCGACGCGGCGGTCGCGCCGATCACCGCCCGCCACACCCATGAGGAGTTCGACGACACCCCCATCGTGGACGGAGGCTTCTTCGTCCTCCTGGGCAATGACGAGTACCTGTTGCGTCAGGTGGAGGCCGGCGACCGTAATCGGGCCCGCGACTACGCCGCCTGGATGATCGGCGCCACCGGGGCCTATGCCATCAAGATCGTCAACGCCGGCGGAATCCAGGCCTGGAAGTCGGGGCAGCGCAACCTCACCGAGATCGACGAGCCGCTCGGCTCCAGCCGGGTAACTCCGCGCGCCATTCTCGAGACCCTCACCGATGCGGCGAACGAGCTCCGTCTACCGCACCCGGTGCACGTCCACTGCAACAATCTCGGCGCAGCCGGCAACGTGAAGACCACGATGGAGACCATGGAAGCGCTGGCCGGCCGGCGCGTTCATTACACCCACCTGCAGTTTCACTGCTACGGCAGGAACGCGGACGGCGGATGGACCTCTGCCGCCGACCGGGTCATCGATTTCGTGAACAGCGACCGGACCGTGAGCGTGGACGTCGGCCAGGTCATGTTCGGGCCGGCAACCACGCTCAGCGCGGACGCCCCGGCGGAGTACCTGCTGCAGGCGAGCAGCGGACGGAAATGGGTCAACATCGATGTGGAGCTGGAGACCGGGTGCGGCATCGTCCCCTATCGCTACCGCGAGCGGGCTGCGATGTCCGCGCTCCAATGGGCGGTGGGGCTCGAGCTGTTCCTCCTTAGCGAGGATCCGTGGCGTGTGGTCCTCTCCACCGACCACCCGAACGGCGGCTCTTTCATGTCCTATCCCGCGCTGATCCAGCTTCTCATGGACCGTGGGGCCCGGGATGCCATGCTCAAGCGGGTGAACCCTCGACTGCTGGCCGGAAGTGTCCTCGCCGACGGTCTCTCCCGGGAGTACACCCTGAATGAGATCGCGATCGTCACCCGCGCCGGTCCGGCGCGGGTGCTGGGTCTTCGGCACAAGGGCCACCTTGGAGTGGGCGCCGACGCCGACGTGACGGTCTACACCCGCGACAGCGACATCGCCCGCATGTTCGCCACGCCGCGGTACGTGGTGAAGGGCGGCGTCCTGGTCGTGGAGGAAGGCAGGCTCCGACGCGCGCCCGCCGGCCGGCGCCTGCGACTCGACCCCGGTTATGACGCCGCCGTCCTCCGCGACGTGCGCCGTCACTTCGACGCCTACGCCACGGTGGAGTTCGAGAACTTTCCCGTCCGGGACCTGCGCGACGCCCCACTGGAGATCGGCTGACCATGCGGGTGCGCGGCGTGACGATCGAGGACACCTTCGCCGAGGCGTTCACCATGCGGGTGGCCCGGGTCATCATCACGGCCCGGAACCGGAAGTGGGCCCGCGAGGCTGCGCTCAAGATGACCGGCTTCGCCACGTCGGTCATAGGCTGCAAGTGCGAGGCGGGTATCGAACGGGAGCTCCTCCCCTCCGAGACGCCCGACGGCCGGCCCGGTATCAGCGTGCTGCTGCTCACCATGGCACGGGACGATCTGGGGAAACGGCTGATCGAGCGGGTGGGGCAGACCGTGCTCACCTGCCCGACCACCTCCTGCTTCGACGGGTTGCCCGGGGTGACCGAACGGGTGGGCGTGGGGTCCGCCCTCCGGGTGTTCGGGGATGGGTTTCAGGGCAGCAAGGTGATCGCGGGCCGCCGGTTCTGGCGCATTCCGGTCATGGAGGGAGAGTTCCTGGTGGAGGAAGAGTTCGGGTTGCAGAAGGGTATCGGCGGAGGCAACTTCTTGATTCTGGCCTCCTCCGCCGACGCGGCGCTGGCCGCCGCGGAAGCCGGCGCCGAAGCCATGTCCGCGGTCCCGGGCGTCATTCTGCCGTTCCCGGGGGGCGTGGTGCGCAGCGGGAGCAAGGTCGGGGCGCTGCGCAGCAAGGGTTTGGTCGCCACGACCAACGATGCCTACTGCCCGACGCTGCGCGCGGTGACCTCCTCGGCGCTGCCGGAAGGCGTGCAGTCGGTGCTGGAGATCGTCGCGGACGGCATGGACGCGGAATCCATCAGCACCGCCTTGCGAGTCGGCATCGAGGCCGCCTGCCTCGACGGTATCGTCGCCATCAGCGCGGGGAACTACGGCGGCAAGCTCGGGCCCCACCACTTCCACCTGCGCCGGATCATGGCGGAGCGGACCCGGTGACCGGTGCGTCGCTCGCGCTCCGCGAGCCCCTTCGCGGGAGAGTGGACGCGAGCGGGGTGGCCTGGAACGACCTGTCCAGGCTCGACACCGCTGCGGTGGCGGCGCAGCGGGTCTGGGTCGAGGGGGAGGGCGCCGTGCCGCTCGGCGATCTCTTCGAGGTGCGCAACACCCCGGCCCCAGAGACCCGGCTGGTGGGCGACCTGTCACTCATGGACGGGATCGGTGCCGGTCTCGCGGGTGGTGAGCTGGTCGTGGAGGGCGATGCCGGGTGGTACGTGGGCCGGGGGATGAGCGGCGGCGTGATCGAGGTCCGGGGCAATGCGGCCCCCCGCGCGGGCGCCGCCGACCCCGGCGCCAAGCGGGGGATGACCGGCGGAGAGATCCTCATTCGCGGCTCGGCAGGCCCGGAGGCCGGCGCCGGCGCGCGGCGGGGGCTCATCGTCGTGCAGGGCGACGCCGCCGAGGGCGCGGCTCGGGCCATGATCGCCGGGTCGCTGCTCGTGTTCGGGTCGCTGGGGCCTGATGCGGGGCTCTTCTCCCGCCGGGGCTCCATCGTCGCATTCGGACCGCACGTGCCTCCGGCGACCTACCGGTACGCCTGCACATACCGGCCGCCGCACCTGCGGGTGACGCTCACCTACCTCAAGGCCCGGCGCGGGGTCCCGGTCACCCCCGAGCAGCTCGCCGGCACGTATCGGCGCTACAGTGGCGACCTGGCCGAGCTGGGCGCAGGGGAGATGCTCGCGTGGACACCATGATGCTCACCCAGGGGATGAACAGCCTGGCCTGGGACCTGGCCGACGAGATGGCGTTGCAGGAAGAACGGCTCCGGATCAAGACGACCACGCTTCCCGGCGGCGCCCGGGTCATCGACGCGGGCGTCGACGTGCCCGGCGGCTTCAACGCCGGCCTCGCCCTCGCCGAAATCTGCATGGGCGGCCTGGGCGACGTGGCGTACACGCCGCTGCAGATCGGCGGCCTGGCCTGGCCCGGGGTGACGGTCTGGACCGATCACCCGGCCATTTCCTGCATGGCCTCGCAATACGCGGGATGGGCCGTCTCGGTGGGCAAGTTCTTCGGTATGGGCTCGGGCCCGCTCAGGGCCCACGCGCGGGTGGAGCGCGAGCTGTACGAAAAGCTGGGCTACGAGGAGGAGGCCGGCCGCGGCGTCCTGGTGCTCGAGAGCCGCGCGCTGCCGACCGACGAGGTCGCCGATTGGGTGGCCCGGAAGGCTCGGCTCGCCCCGTCGGACCTCACCTTCGTCGTCGCCCCCACCGCGAGCCTCGCGGGAGGGGTGCAGATCTCGGCCCGCATCCTCGAGACCGGTCTCCATAAGATGGAGACGCTGGGATTCGACGTGCGCCAGGTGATGACCGCGATGGGCACGGCACCGATCCCCCCGGTGGCCAAGAACGATCTCCGGGCCATCGGACGCACCAACGACTGCATTCTGTACGGCGGCCAGGCCCGTTACACCATCCGCGCCGGTGATGCGGAGCTGGCCGAGCTGGCGGAGAAGGTGCCGGCCTCGGCCTCGCGGGACTACGGCACTCCGTTCTACGATGTGTTCCAGCGGTACGATGGCGATTTCTACAAGATCGACCCGCTGCTCTTCAGCCCGGCCGAGGTGTGGCTCACCAGCACCGAGACCGGTCGGACATTCCACGCCGGCCGCCTCGACCCCGAGGTGCTGACGGCGTCGTGCTACCCGAGCTGAGCGTGTCTTCCATCCCGCGACCGAGGAGCGACCGATGCGACGGTTTCCGAGCTGGTGCCTGATCCCCGCCCTGGCGGTGGCCGCCTGCGGCAAAGCCGCGGACAAGCCAGCGGAGGCGCCGGCCGCCGAGGCCCCGGCCGCCGAGGCGGCGCCGTCCGGCCCGCAGGCCATCGTCACCGTCCTGTACAACCAGCCGAAGGACACCGCCGCGTTCGAGAAGTACTACAGCGCCACGCACCTGCCGCTGGTGACCGCCAACCAGCAGGAGATCGGGTTCACCAAGGCCGAGCTGACGAAGTTCACCAGCACGCTTGACGGCAAGAAGCCGCCGTTCTACCGGCAGGCGGAGCTGTACTTCCAATCGGTCGAGGACGCCCAGCGGGGAACCGCGACCCCGGGCTTCAAGAAGGTCGGCGACGACCTCGCCAACTTCGCCAGCGGCGGCCTGATCGGGATGGTGGCGGTGGAGACCGGCGACAAAGGCGAGGCGGCCTGTCCAGCGCTGGTGACCGTCATCTACGACACCCCCAAGGACTCCGCGGCGTTCGAGTCGTACTACTCGGCAACCCATATCCCGCTGGTGAGCGGGGGGCAGCAGGAGATCGGGTTCGTTCGGGCGGACCTGACCAGGTTCACCCAGAATCTGGACGGGTCCGCCCCCGCCAAGTACCGCCAGGCGGAGCTCTGCTTCAACTCGATGGATGAGCTGCGGAAGGGGATCGCGACCCCGGCCTTCAAGAAGGTGGGTGACGACCTGGCGAACTTCGCTACCGGCGGACTGACCGCCCTCATCGGCGAGCAGCAGTAGCCTGCACCTGGTCATCCTCGCCGCCCGCGAGGGCTGGCACACGAGGACACTCACCCGAGCGCTCGAGGAGCGCGGGCACACCGGGGTGATCGTGCCCTATGAGGGACTCGTGGCGTCGGTCGGTGGGCGCCCCGAGCTCCGCAGCGGGGCTGCGGTGCTCGATCGCGCCGACGCCGTCCTCACCCGCATCATCCCCTCGGGCTCACTGGAGCAGATCGTCTTCCGGGTGAATGCGCTCCACGGCTTGGAGGACCGCGGTGTCCGCGTGGTCAATTCGGCAGGCACCATCGAGCGCACCGTGGACAAGTTCTGGACGTCGTCCCTGCTCGAGCAGTGTGGCCTCCCCACCCCCGAGACGGTAGTCTGCGAGTCCTTCGAGGAGGCCATGCAGGCCTACCGCCGCATGGGCGATGTGGTGGTGAAACCGCTCTTCGGTTCGATGGGGCTCGGCATGGTGCGGGTGACCGAGGAGGAACTGGCTTGGCGCGTGTTTCGAGCCATCGAGGAGATCCGGGGCGTGTACTACCTGCAGCGCACCGTCGCCCATGAGGGACGGGACATCCGGGTCCTGGTGGTGGGAGGGCGGGTGCTCGGGGCCATCGAGCGCCGGTCCCGGAGCTGGCGCACCAATCTGGCGCGGGGCGGCACCGCACGGGCCATCGACATTCAGCCGGAATGGAGCGTGCTGGCGCTGCGGGCCGCCGCCGCCGTGGGAGCGGAATACGCCGGCGTCGATCTCCTGCCGGAAGGCGGTGATGCGGTCTACGTACTCGAGGTCAACGGGATCCCCGGTTGGGAGGGCTTCCAGCGGGCCACCGGCACCGACGTGGCCGGAGCGCTGGTGGATCATCTGGCCGGGGCCTCATGACCGGGGAGGAAGTGGCCGCCGCGGCCCAGCTCGCCTGCCTGCTCGAGGTGAGCGCCCCCAAGCCCGGCAACGTCTCGCCCGGTTGCGACTTCCACGATACCCGTTACGAGGACTTCCTGGCGAGCGCCGTGGCGATCGGCCCAGCGCTCGCGGCAGCCGGCGAGCGTCCGGTGGGCGCGACCATCCGGTCGGCGGTGGAAGCGACCTCGCGGTGGACCCGGTCGAACACCAATCTCGGGATCGTGCTACTCCTCGCCCCGCTGGCCCGGGCGGCACGCGCGGCGCGGACCGGTGGCGGTGCGCTCCGCCACCGCCTCTCGCGGGTGCTCGCCGAGACCACGGTCGCGGATGCGGTCGAGGCCTACGCCGCGATCCGGCTCGCCCGCCCGGGTGGCCTGGGGCAGGCGGCCGCTGAGGACGTGACCGCGATGCCGACCGTCACCCTCCGCGAGGCGATGGCCCTGGCCGCCGAGCGTGATGGCGTGGCCCGGGAATACGCCACCGATTTCCGGTTGACCTTCGAGGTCGGCGCCCCGTCACTTCGGGCGGCCCGACACGCCGGGCTGACCTGGTCCGAAGCCACGGTCCAGGGCTACCTCGGCTTGCTGGAGGCGTATCCGGATACCCACATCGCCCGCAAGCTGGGGCGCGCCGAGGCCGAAAGAGTGTCGGCGCGGGCGGCGGAGGTGCGCCGCGCCGGTGGGGTGCGCACCGCCGCCGGACGGGACGCCCTGGCGGTGTTCGACCGCGAGCTGCGCGACGCGAGGAACTCACGCAACCCCGGCACCACGGCCGATCTCACCTGCGCCGCGCTCTTCATCGT
>DASUSR010000026.1:0-19194 GCA_036375015.1 Gemmatimonadales bacterium | reverse complement strand
CAGGGCCGCCCGTCCCTGGCGCGGCCACGGAAGCGGCGGCACTCCGGCCTCCTCGAATGCCTCCACGAAGGCGTTGCGGATCGCGCGCGCGGCCCGGCCGCTGAACGCATCCGTCACGACCGTGTCGGTCTCGGTCGCCTCGAGGAGCCGGCGGCGGTGCGCCGGCGGCGTGCCCGATTCGGCGGCCAGGAGAAAGCGGGTGCCGAGTTGAGCGGCCTCGGCGCCGAGGGCGAGCGCCGCGCGCACGCCGCGCCCGTCCATGATGCCGCCGGCGGCGATCACCGGGACCGGCACCGCGTCCACGACCTGGGGCACGAGCGCCATGGTGCCGACCAGGGGAACTCCGGAGGACTGCTGCGCGAGATAGGTGGAGCGATGCCCCCCGGCTTCCGCGCCCTGTGCCACCACCGCGTCCACACCGGCTGCCGCCGCCTCCTCCGCTTCGGCCACGGTGGTGACGGCCGCGATGACCAGCGCCCCGGCGGCGTGCAGCGGCTCCACGTACGGCGCCGGCGAGCCCATGGCGAACCCGACCACCGGCACCCGCGCCTCGATGGCGATGGCGAGCCCGTCTTCGATGCTCGCCGGCGGAGGCGGAGACGCGCCGGGCTCCGGCAGGCCGAGCCGGGCGCGGATTCGGCTCAGGACGGGGTGGTCGAGTGTCCCCACGGCATCGGAGGCGGCGACCGCCGGAATCAGGAAGTTGAGGCCGAAACGGCGCGCGGTCAGGCGCCGCACCTCGGCGATCTGGGCGCGGATCTCGTCGGCGGTGAGCCTCGCGCCGGCCAGGACGCCGAAGGCGCCCGCCTCGGAGACCGCCGCGACGAGCGCGGGAGTGGTCCATCCCCCGGCCATGGGGGCCTGGACGACGGGGGTGCTGATGCCGAGTTGATCGAGCAGGGAGGGCATGGGACAGGTCCTTGACTGGTGGTAATAGACTGGTCTACTATGGCGCTATGGTCAAGTCGTCAGCCCGCGACGCGCTGGTCCACGCCGGCACTCGGCTCCTGCTCCGGAGCGGGTACCAGGGCACCGGCGTCCAGGATGTGCTCGCCGAGGCCAAGGTCCCCAAGGGGTCGTTCTACCACTATTTCGACACCAAGGAAGCACTAGGGCTCGAGGCGCTCCGCAGCTACTTCGCCGACCACGAATCCGTGCTCGACCGCCATCTAAGCGACACCTCGAGGCGGCCGCTGCAGCGGCTGCGGGAGTATTTCGACGCGCTCAGCCGCGGTTTCCAGGAGAACGCCTGGACCACGGGGTGCCTGGTGGGCACCCTCTCCCAGGAACTTGCCGGCCGGAGCGAGACCTTCCGGCAGGCCATCGAGGAGATCCATGAGCGGTGGCACGTCCAAATAGCCGACTGCCTCAGGGAGGCCCAGGCGGCTGGGGAGCTGCGCGCCGACGCCAACGCCGATGACCTGGCGGATTTCTGCCTGAGCAGTTGGCAAGGAGCGCTGCAGCACATGAAAGTCCAGCGCAGCGACGCTCCGCTGCGCCGGTTCGAGCAGGTCCTGTTCGGGAGCGTGCTCTCGGCGTGACGCCCTCACGGAGCGGGCTTGCCTTTCGTGGGTAGGAATAGACCGGTCTAATACTGGCAGGTGGTCCTGTGGCCCGGGACTGCTCGTGTCCGCGCCCTGAACGGTCCCGTGCCCGGCGAAGAGCCCGGCAGCGGATCCGCTGGGAGCGTCTCGAACTCGAGCGCGGCCGCGCTCACCGGCTGTGCACCTGCGCCTCGCCCTGCAGCTCGCCGATGAGCGGGCCAACGAGATGGTGTCGAGGTCCGCGTTCGCGCTGGAGGCATGCACCCGGGGATCGAGGCGAGGACGGGCGGTCATCACGCTCGGCACGGGGTGGCTTGCACTGACCGGTCGCCCCGAATGAGCGCCGTCACAGCCAGCATGCCCGAATTTGGCTACCCTCGGGACGATGCTCCCGCACCACTCCCGAGGAGGAACCATGGCGTTCGTATGGGACCTGATCCAGCAGATTCAGCTCCGCAGCACCAAGTCGCGCGCCAAGTCGGCGGAGTCGAAGGCGCGTACCGCCGAAGTGCGCGCGAAGGTGGCGGAGACCCGGAGCCGGTCGGCCGATTCGCGCGCCCGCTCCCTGGAGTCGCGCATCACGTCGTTGGAGGATGAGCTGGACGAGATGCGGCTGACCATGGCCGTGCTGCTGGACCGGCTGGAGCGGCGCTTCGGGGGTGAGGAGCGCGCGCCGGAGGAGACCCGGGCGCGGTGAGGCTGGGCCGCTGGCCGCGTCGCCTGCTGTTCGCACTCGCCGGCATCGTCCTGCTGATCCTGGGCGCGCTCGCCCTGCTCCAGATCCCGCCGGTTGCCACCTGGGCCGGCCGCCGGCTGGTGGGGCTCGCGCCGCTCGCACCGGGATCGCGACTCGAGATCGGCCGGGTGAGCGGGAGCTGGATCGCGGGGCTCACACTGCACGACGTCGTGCTCGAGCGCGAAGGTCGCCGGCTGGCCGTGATCCGGACGGTGCGCGCGGGATACGACCCGCGCAGGCTGGTGGGCGCGGACCGGCGGTTGAACGAGCTGGTCGTGGAGGGCGCCCGCATTCATGCCCGCCGGGAGGATGGCGGGTGGGATATCGCCCGGGTGTTCGAGACGTCGGCGGATACCACCGACGGCGGCGGCACCTTCGCGATCAGCCGTCTCGTGCTCCGCGACGCGGGCGTCGTCGCCGAGCTCGCGCCCGACTCGGTGGCGCGGGTGGAGCAGCTCGAGCTTCGCGCACGGGACCTCGTGCTGGGCGAGCCGCCGACCGTTCTGATCGACTCGCTGAGCGCCCGACTCTCGCCGCCCACCACGCCGCACACCTGGCTGCGCCTGGCGGCGCGGGGCGCCGCGACCGCCGACGTGATCCGACTCGACCCGCTCCGGCTGAGCGGCGACCGCAGCCGCATCGCCGGAAGAGCGGTGCTGCCGCGTCGGCTGGACGACGCGCGCGTCGTGGACCAGCTCGACGTGGCGCTGGCGGCCTCGCCACTCGCGCTGGCGGACATCGCCCCGCTCGTGCCCGCCATCGCCCCCGAGGGGGACCTCGAGCTCGAGCTGCGGGCCACCGCCGAGGGACGGCGGGCCACCGGCACGGTGGAGGGCCGCCTGGACGAGGCGCGCATCCGCCTGGGCGGGGCCACCCTCCTCGGCACCGGCGCGGAGGCCGAGTACCGGGTTTCGGGGGACGTCCGGGAGCTCGATCCCTCGCGCCTCGCGGCCGCGGCGCCCGAGGGCCGGATCAATGCCGATCTCGCGCTCGACCTCCAGGGTCCGGCGCTCGATCAGGTTGGCGGCCGGGCCGACCTGCGGCTGAGGGACTCGCGGATCGGGACGACCGCGATCCGCGAGCTGCGCCTCGAGGCCGACGTGGTCGAAGGCCGGGCCGACCTCGAGCTCCGCGGCGCGGTGGATCGGGGCCGCGTGGCCGCGACCGGCTGGGTGCGTCCCTTCGACTCGGTCCCCTCCTACCGTCTGGCCGGCACCGCCACGCGGCTCCCCGGCACCGATTCCCTGGTCGCCCTGCTCGCCGGGCGCGACGGCGATCCCCGGCTCGAGATCGGCTTTCGGCTGCGGGGGCGCGGCACGACGGCCGAGGGGGCGCGGGTGTCCGGCAGGGCGACGCTGACCGCGGTCCGTGCGGGACCGGCCCGCGAGTCACTGGGCGGGGCCACGCTGGAGCTGGACCGGGGACGACTGCGGCTGCGCCCCGAGCTGCTCGTCGCAGGCGGCCGGATCGCCGGGGACCTGAGCGGGCGGCTCGGCGACTCGGTGAGCTATGAGCTGCGCCGCGGGGTCATCGACCGGGTGGATCTTGCCCACCTCATGGGCGACACGGTGGCCGCCCCGGTGTCCGGCCGCTTCACGCTCTCGGGCCGGGGCACGGCGCCGGAGGAAACGGTGCTCCGCGGCCGGCTGGAGCTGGAGGCCGTACGCTACGGCGCGCGCCGGCTGGACGAGGTGACGGCACGGTTCGGGCTCGACAGCGGCCGCGCGACGCTGGTGGTGAACGGCGCGCTCCAGGGCGGCAGGCTGGGAGTCGCAGGGACCGGGCGGCCCTTCGACTCGGTCCCGGTCTTCATCATCCGGCGAGCCACGCTGGACAGCGTGGATCTCGGCGGGCTGCTGGGCCGGCCCGACCTGGCTGGGCCGTTCACGGCGCGGCTCACCGGCAGCGGCCGCTGGGGCGCGGAGCGGGAGCTTCGGGCCCGCGCCACGATCGAGCCTTCGACACTCGGCACCATCGCCGTGCGGCGCGGTGAGGCCACGATCACTCTCGTCGCGGACCGGCTCCGGTACGACGCGTCGCTGGTCAGCTCTGCCGGCGCGCTCGCGCTGGCGGGCGACGGCCGGCCGCTGGACCGCGTGCCCAGCTTCACGGTAGTACGCGGCCGGGCCGACTCGCTCGATCTGGGCGCGCTGGCCGGCCGCGAAGGTCTCAGCACGAGGATCCACGCGCGCTTCAGCGGGGCCGCGTCAGGCACCCGAGCCGACAGCATGCGCGCCCGGCTCGCGCTCGAGCTGCTGCCCACGCGCATCAATCAGGTCTCGATCAGGAGTGGACGGGCCAACCTCGCGCTCGATCGCGGCGCGCTGCGGAGCGACATCGAGATGGACGCCGAAGACGGCGATCTCGTCACCCGACTCACCGGCACGCTCGGGGGGACCGTGCGCCGGCTCCGCGCGGAAGGTGCGCTGAGACTCGACCGCCTGGCCCGGTGGACCGGCGACAGCACGAGGGACGGGAACTTCGCCGTCCGGTTCACTCTCGAGGGGGCTGCCGACAGTCTCGGCCTGCTGGAGCTGGCGGGCACCGTGACCGCGAACGGCGCGCTCGACTCGGTCCGGCTCGACACCCTCCAGCTCGCGCTGAGCCCCGGCGAACGGGTGCTCAGGGTGGACACCCTGGTGCTCCGCTCCAACGTCGCCGCGATGGACGGCGGAGGGCGGCTCGCGCTCGCCGGCGCTGATGGGAGCGACACACTCCGCCTCGCCGCGGTATTGCGGGACCCGATGCCCGTCATGGCGCTCGCGGGCACGGACACGCTCTCCGTCGATTCCGCCCGCGCGCGGCTCGCCATCACCGGCCCCGCCTCGCGCCGGCGGGTGAGCACGGAGGGCGTGGTCCACCGGCTGCTCTACGCCGGCAATCAGGTCGAGCGGCTCGCGGTGGTGGGTACGGCGGAGCTGGACAGCACGGGGCTGGCGTCGGCGGCCGGCGATGTTCGGGCCGAGGGCGGGGCGGCGGGCACGATCGTGGTGCGGGAGGCGCGGCTCGCAGGACGCTACGACTCGCTGGTGTCGTTGCGAGCCACCGCGCTGCTGCGCGACAGCATCGCGATCGACGCCGCACTGCAGGGCACTGCGGCGGGCGACACGGTACGCGGCACCCTGGAGCGGCTCAACGTGGCGGAAGGCGGCCGCCGCTGGGCGCTCGATCGGCCGGCCGCCTTCACGGCGGCGGGGCGTCGCTTCTCCGTGGATTACTTCGCACTCCGCTCGGGCCAGAGCCGGCTCCGCATCGACGGCGTGCTCGACCGCGGCGGCCAGAGCGACCTCGTGGCCGAGCTGCGCGCCTTCGACCTGGAACCGATCCGGCAGCTCGGCTTCTCGCCCATAGGCGGCCGGGTGGACGGCCGGGCCCGGCTCACCGGTGCCGCGGAGAACCCCTCGCTCAGCGCCGAGGCGCTGGCATTCGTCCGACGAGAGGACGGCGAGAACCTCGGCCGGGTCGGCGGAAAGGTCGAATGGACCACCGCGGGACTGGCGGTCGAGGCCGCCGCCGCGCCCCGCGACGGCGGCCGCGCCACGGTCACAGGCACGCTTCCCATGCGGCTCACCCTGGCCCCGGCCGACACCGCGAGCGCCGTCGGGATCACCCGGCTGGAGCGAGACACCCTCGGCCTGGTGGTCCGCGCGGACAGCTTCGATCTCGCGTTCTTCGAGCCGTTTCTCCCCGAGGGCACGGCGGAGCGCCTGCAGGGCGGTCTTATCGCGGACGCGCGGGTCTCGGGCACGATGGAGCGGCCCCTCGCGGAGGGCAGCGTCGCCGTCCGCGGCTTCGAAGCCACGCTCCCGACGATCGGCGTGGAGTACGAGCAGGGGGAGCTGGACGCGCGCCTCGCCGACGACCGGCTGGCGCTCGAGCGGCTGCGAATCGTCACCGACAACGACGGCGAGCTCACCGCGACCGGCAACGTGGGCCTGGCCCCGCTCACCGATCCCACGCTCGACCTCACCGCCGAGCTGCGCGAGTTCCGGGTGTCCCACTCGGCCACCCTGCGCACCATCGCGTCCGGCCGGCTCCGGCTCGAGGGAACCGTCGCGGCTCCGGTGATGACCGGCTCGCTGGAGCTCGGCCGGACCGACATCTACAGCGGCACCGAGAGCGCGTCGGCCAACAACGTGGAGGAGGTGGAGCTGACGGCGGAGGACCTGCGCGCGCTGGCCCGCGAGTTCGGCCCGTCGGTGCTGGCCCGGGCGCAGGAGGGCCCCGGACTGGTGGACCGGTTCCGGCTGGATCTCGACGTCCGCATGCCCAGCCGGGTGTGGTTCCGGCAGCGGGGCAACATGAAGGCCGACATCGAGATCTTCGGCCGGGTGAAGGTGCGCCAGGAGCCCGGCGAGCCGATGGCCTTCTTCGGCGAGGTGCAGACGGTGCCGGGCCGGGGCTTCCTCGAGCTGTACGCCCGGGAGTTCCGGCTCCAGGAGGGAGACATCACGCTCGCCGGCCCCGCCGAGTCGGTGGTCCTCGACGTCACCGCCCAGTACCAGGTGCCGACCCAGGCGGACCCGGGCGACGACGGAATCCTGATCGACGTCCACGCCACCGGCCGGCCCGACAGCCTCACGCTGGACTTCAGCTCCGAGCCCACGATGAGCGAGGACGACATCGTGAGCTACATAGTCACCGGCCGGCCGGCCTCGGAAAACCCGCTCGCGAGCCAGGAGACCGGCGACGGCCCGGGCGCCGCGGAGGCCGGTGCCGAGGTCGCGCTGGGCCGGCTGTCGGAGAGCGTGGCGGGTGCGGCCGGCGAGGCGCTGGGTCTCGACGTCTTCCAGATCCGGCAGGACGGCCTGCGCGGCCTCACCCTCACGGCGGGCCGCTACATCGCGTCACGACTCTTCCTGAGTCTGCAGCAGCCGATCCAGCTCAGCGGGGCCGCACAACGGTCGTCGAGCGCATTGGGCCCCGGGTTCGAGCTGGAGTACACCGCGAGACGCTGGCTCCGGGCCAACCTCCGCGGCGGGAACCTGCCGCCCCGATTCTTCCTGCGCGGCCGGTATGCCTTCTGACCGTAGCGCCGCCGCGGCGCTGCTCCTCCTGGCGCTCGCCGCGGTCCCGCTCGCGGGCCAGGATGCCCCGAGCGGCATCACGCCGCGCACGGAGGTGCGGAGCATCGAGTTCCGCCATGCCGGCACCGCGACCATTCCGGAGGAGACCCTGCGGGAGCAGATCGCGCTTACGGCCCGTGGCGGAATGGTCGCCCTGCGCCGGCTGTTCGGCTTTCTCCCTTTCGTCACCCCGGTGGGGGAACACCCGTTCGATCCGCTCGAGCTCCAGCGCGACGTCATCCGCCTGCGCAACCTGTATCGGGAATCCGGCTTTCTGCGGGCGGAGGTGAGCTACGACGTGCGGTACGACGCCGAGCCCGACCTGATCGACGTCGCCTACGTCATAGAGGAAGGTGCTCCCCTCCTCCTTCGGGAGCTCACCTACCGCGGGGCGGACGGTCCGCTGGAGCTGCCGGCAGGTGTGGAGAGAGGCTGGGCGGAGCTGCGCCGCACCGAGCGGGAGGAAGTCACCCGGCTGGGCCAGGTGGAGCTGCAGGGCATCGCCGCGCGTGCGGGCCGCTGGTTCCGGATCCACGGCTATCCCTTCGCGGCGGCGACCGCCGAGGCCGCGGTGGACACCGCCGCCAACCGGGCCGACGTCACCGTCAGCGTGCAGCAGGGGCCCCGGGCGCGGGTCCGCGAGTTCGAGGTGACCGGGAACGAGACCGTGCCGGCCCGTCACCTCACCCGGCAGCTGCCGCTCGGACCGGGCGACTGGTACGACGCGGGGGAGCTGGAGGAGGGACGGCAGCAACTGGTCCAGCTCGACATCGTGCGGCTGGCGCTGCTCGACGTGCCCCGCGGGTCGCTCCGCGACTCGGGCGTGGCGGTCCGCCTGGAAGTGACCGAGAATCCGCCCAACCTGCTCAGCGGCGACGTCGGCTTCGCCTCGGATGGCGGTCTGAGCTCCCAGCTCGAGTGGACCAACCGGAGCTTCCTGGGCGGCGTGCGCACCTTCACCGTGGCGGCGGTGGCGCAGACCGGGGTACTGGCCCTGGAGGACCCCGCGCAGCGGCTCTACCGCTTCGGCGCCACGCTCTTCCAGCCCTACGTGGGCCACCGCCGGCTGTCCGCGGCGGGCGGGCCGTTCATCGAGTACCGCGACGACGTGCGTGACCGTTCGTGGGGGGTCGGCGTGGACGGCTCGCTGGTCTGGGCCGTGGCGCCGCTGCGTTCGGTCTCACTGGGCTACACCTTCTCCAGGCGGCGGATCCTGGAGTACGGGTTCGGCGAGGATCTCGAGCCGGAGGAGTACCTGCCGATCCTGGGCCTGGCGGCGCCCGGTGCGACAGGGGAGCTGGAGCGCACGGTGCTGCGCGGCGTCGTGCGCCTCGAGGGGAGTTACGGTTTCCTGGACGAGTTCGCCCATCCGCGGCGAGGGTTCGTGCTGCGCCCGCGGTTCGAAGTGACGGCCCCGGGCGGGTTCAACTCCAACGAGTACGCCCTGCTCGACCTCGGCGCCACCGCGTTCGTGCCGCTCACCAGCCGGGTGGGCCTCGCGCTCCGTGGCGCGGCGGGGCGGATCTGGCCGTATGGCGGCAGTCTGCCGGACGAGACCGAGTCGCCGTTCCTCTCGCTGCTCAGGCTCAGGGACGTGACCTTCACCGCCGGCGGCACGAGGGACGTCCGCGGGTGGGGCAGCCAGCTCGTGGGGCCCAAGATCCCGGAGGTGCAGGAGGAGAGCGACGGGGTCTTCTTCTCGGAGCGCTACATCCCGGTGGGCGGCCTGGCGCGGGTGTCGGGCACGGCGGAGATCCGGCTGCCGCTGCCCGGCTTCGCCGAGGAGTGGCAGACGTTCGTGTTCCTAGACGGCGGGCGGGTGTGGATTCCGGACGAGCGGTTCGCGCTCGGCGCACCCGGCCTGGTGCAGGACGATTTCTTCCTCTCCACCGGCGGGGGGATCAGCTACGAAACGGTCGTGGGCGCGATCCAGCTCGCGGTGGGGTACAAGCTGAACCCGTCGGAGCTCGACCGGCGCTCGCCCGAGGACGTGCTCGAGGCGCTGCAGGCCGGCCGGCCGGTGACCGACGCCGAGGTGCGCGGGATCCGGCGGCTGCACCTGCACTTCGCGATCGGCAGCACCTTCTGAGAGCCGCCGGGCCGCGGCTGCCTACGCGCGGGGCAGCTGGTACTCGGTATACCGGCCCGTCGCGCGAAAGCCGATCCGGGCGTAGACCCCCTGCCCGTCCTCCGACGCCTGCAACACCGCCAGCCGGTGCCCTTCCGCCCTCGCGTCGACCAGCGGACGCAGCGTGAGCGCCGACCCGATGCCTTTCCGCCGGTGGGCCTCGACCGTGGAGATGTTGTACAGTCCCACGGCGCCCTCGCTCACCGTCAGCTCCGAGGTGGCCACCCCCTCGCCGCCCAGGTATCCCACGTAGAGCCGGAGCGGCGCTTCCGGACTCGCCAGGATCGGCGCGGCCAATTCGTAGAAGCGCAGCACCTGCGCATCGGGCGGGCTCCAGTTGGCCGCGTTCACGACGGCGAAGTCCCGGATCCGCTGGGGCGTGGTGGCCCGCTCGATGCGGAGCCCGCCCGGCGCGAGATCGGCGGAGCCGAGCCGGTCCAGGTCGGCGGTCATGGCGAGCTCCGACTCCGCGGCGGCGAAGCCCGCGTCGAGCAGCGCGCGTCCCAGATCGGCAGGCCGGTCCGCGGGACCGACCCACCAGGAGAACGGACGCCCCGCCGAGATGAAGTATTTCACCACGCGCGCGACCGCGGCGGCGGCCCCCAGGTTCATCCGGGCCCGGCAGACGAAGTTGAACGAGTCGCATGGCAGGCCGGAGTCGCTCAGGACCAGGTCCTCGCCCAGCTCCACGTGCCCGCCGGGCAGCCGCGACTGCACCCACGTCATATGGGTGACGAGGTTGCCGTCCGCCGTCTCCTGGCTCAGGGCCGCCGGACCGTGACCCGGCACCGGCCGGCGGTGTCGGGCAGCACGGGATAGCGCACCCCGAGCTGCTCCAGGTAGGTCCGATGCCGCCCGGCATCGTAGTAGTAGGGGCGCATGGCCGGCCGGTAGCGCTCGACGATCTCGCGGTTGAGCTCCACGGCCGGGCGGTCCTCGGGACGCAGGAGCGGCCGGTAGGTGACCTTGCTGGTCTGCTCGCGAAAATATCCCCGCACGCTGTCGAGCAGCGCGGGGCGGAGCAGCAGGTCGAGCAGCGTCATCGCCTGCACCTTGGCGCCGGCCAGGGAGCCCTTGTGGGCGATGGGGGTGGCCATCGCCATCGCGTCGAAGCCGCTGTGCCCGGGGAGCCCGTTCACGTTCGCGGGGTAATAGAGCACGACGGTCGGCACGGTCCAGGACACGTCGCCGATGTCGTCGGAGGGCCCGCCCATGTTCCGGCCCGGATCGCCCGGCGGATCGAGGGTATCCACCGTGGTCCGCAGTCCCGTGTCGGCGGCGCCGGCGGCGCGCTGCACCGCGCGGGCGAACTGCTGGTCCTCCTCCGACCAGTCGGGCATGCCGACCCGCCTGATGTTCGCGTCCATCGCCTGGGCCATCGGCCGGTTGTAATGCCGCGGCCAGGCGGCGCCGAGCACACGGGTGGGCAGCAGCGTGGTGCCGGTCATGAGGGCCGCGCCCTGCGCGATGGAGTCGGCGACCGCCCAGAGGTTCTTGATGCCCTGGTAGTCGAGCTCCCGCAGGTAGTACCACGTCGAGGCGGTCTGCGGCACCACGTTGGGCTGATCCCCGCCGTCCACGATGACCGAGTGGGAGCGATGCCGCAGGGGCAGATGCTCGCGGCGGAAGTTCCAGCCGATGTCCATCAGCTCCACCGCGTCCAGGGCGCTCCGGCCGGCCCAGGGCCGCCCACCGGCGTGAGCCGGCGTCCCGCGGAATGAATAAAGGACAGACACCAGCCCGGATCCGTACGTCGGTCCCCACGCGGTGCCGAACTCGGTGCCCACATGGGAGAAGAGCACCGCGTCCACTCCCTCGAACACGCCGGCGCGCACGAGGTGCGGCTTGCCGCCGAGCTGCTCCTCCGCCACACCCGGCCAGAGCATCAGCGTGCCCGGGAGGCGCTCGCGCTCCATGATCCGCTTCACCGCGATCGCGGCGACGATGTTGACTGCCTGGCCGGAGTTGTGGCCCTCGCCGTGTCCGGGCGCTCCCTCCACCAGCGGCAGCCGGCAGGCCACGCCGGGGACCTGAGACGCCTGGGGAATCCCGTCTATGTCCGAGCCGAGCGCCAGGACCGGCTCTCCCCTGCCCCACCGCGCCACCCACGCGGTGGGCATGCCGGCGACGCCGGTGTCCACGCTGAACCCTTCGCGGCGGAGCAGGCTCACCAGGTAGCGCGAGGTCTCGTACTCCTGGAACCCGAGCTCGCCGTAGCTGAAGAGCTGGTCCACGATGCGCTGCACCAGACCGGCTCGCGCATCCACCTCGCGGACCGCGGCCGCCTTGAGGGAGTCGAGCGCCGCATCCTGGGCGCCGGCCGGCGCCGGGGCGAGCAGCCCGAGAGTCACGGCCTGAAGGGCGATCCAGCGGACCGGCGGGACGGCCATGGGTGCGATGATCCGAGCTGAGAGGAAGGTGGCGACGGGACCGTCGCCGAATGGTATCAGGCGACCTGGATGCTGCGATAGCGCGCGTTCACCAGCTCGTACACCCCGTAGGCCACGAGCCCGAGCGCCACGACCACGAGCGGCCAGCGCCCGACCTCGGCGAGCGCCCGGAGCGACTCCTCGAGTCCCCCGGCCTCCGCCGGGTCGTGCCTCGCCGCCGCGCGCGCGAGGAAGTACCCGATGAGACAGAGGACCACGCCGCGCGCCGCGATGCCGAACCGGCTCACCGCCACCACCCACCACGCCGTGCCCGAGGGCAGCTCCGCCAGGCGCAGATGACGGCTCAGCTTGGCGTGCCACGAGCGGTAGAGCTGATACAGGCCGTAGCCCGTCACGCCCGCGGCGACGATCCAGAGCAGCACCTCACCGAGTGGCGCGCTCAGCGCGCGGCCGGCCCACTCGCGCGCGCCGTCACCCCCACCGCCACCGTCGCCCCGGGCGAGCCGGAACGCCGCCAGCGCCAGGGCGCCGTGCAGGATCCCACGCACTGCATCCCCCACCCGCAGGGCGATGCCCTTCGCCCCGTCGCCGCGGTGCTCGGCGTCGGTCAGCGCCCGCACGAACAGCCAGGCGGTGTAGCCCAGGAGTCCCAGGGCCACCACGATGAGCATCGCTCGACCGTAGGGGGCATCGAGCAGCTCGCGCAGGGCTCCTCGTGTGCCGGTGGTTCGCCCGCCGGCACCGAGGGCGGCCTGGGCCGCGAGGATCCCGACGGTCGCGTACAGGACCGCCTTGGCGGCGTACCCGACCCGGGCCAGCCGCTCGATCCAGGGCGCGACCTCGGCGGGCGGGTTCACATCCGGTAGGCGTCCACGGAGACGTTGAGATCGCGCCGGAGCTCCGCGTCACCCGAGAGGATGGTCTGCCAGGTGATTTCCGTCCCCTTGCGACCGCCCTTGGGGACGATCTTGATGCCTTCAGGGGAGATGGACACGGTGTAGAGCTTTCCCTCGACCTCCAGCTCCCGCTTGAGCGTCTTATCGAGCTTCGTCGCCATGCATGGCCTCCGTGCGTAAGGGTTTATGGCCGGCTGGGCCCCCGCAATGCTGGGGCAATCGGGCTCCGGGCGCAATGGCGCGGATCACCAACCCGGGCGCGCAGGGTCCTGCCGGGCGGCCGTCAGGTCCGGCCGCTGCGCGCCGGCCGCCGGCTATTCTCCATGTGGAACTTCACCGGGTGACCCCATGACGGTCCAGCATGACGCGCAGCGCCGGCGATTCTTCGTGGCCCTTCCCGAGGAGGAGGCAGAGCTGATCTACCGCGACTTCGCCGAGGACGTGCTCGACCTCCAGCACACGGAGGTACCGGCCTCGGCGAGGGGCCAGGGCGTGGGTGACGCGCTGGTCCGCGCCGCGCTGGCATTCGCCCGCGAGCATGGCCGGCGGGTGATGGCGACCTGTCCCTACGTCCAGCGCTGGTTGAAGGCTCACCCGGAGGAGCGGCCCTGACCTCTGTTCCTCAGCCGACCCCTTCGAGCAGGCGAAGCGTCCGGTCGGCGGGCGGCAGGAGCCGTCCATCTTGATCGACGATCCCGACCGCCGCGAGCCACGCCTCGAACTCGGGAGCGGGCCGAAGGCCGAGCGCCCGGCGCAGGTAGAGGGTATCGTGAAACGAGGTGCTCTGATAGCCCAGCATCACGTCGTCCGCGCCCGGGACGCCCATCACGTACGTCACACCGGCCGCGCCGAGCACGGTGAGCAGGGCGTCCATGTCGTCCTGGTCCGCTTCCGCATGGTTGGTGTAACAGACGTCGCACCCCATGGGGAGCCCCATCAGCTTGCCGCAGAAGTGATCCTCGAGCCCCGCGCGGAGGATCTGCTTGCCGTCGTACAGGTACTCCGGGCCGATGAAGCCGACCACGGTGTTCACGAGCAGTGGCGCGAATCGGCGCGCCACCGCGTACGCCCGGGCCTCGCAGGTCTGCTGGTCCACGCCGTGATGCGCATCGGCGGAGAGCGCGCTCCCCTGGCCGGTCTCGAAGTACATGAGGTCGTCCCCCAGCGTCCCTCGTCCGAGCGAGCGGGCCGCGTCGCGCGCCTCGGCGAGCAGGGCGAGATCGATCCCGAAGGAGCGATTCGCCGCCTCGGTGCCGGCCACCGACTGGAACACCAGGTCCACCGGGGCGCCGCGCCGTATCACTTCGAGCGTGGTGGTCACATGCGCCAGAACACAGCTCTGCGTCGGGATGGCGTAGCGCTCCCGGATCCGGTCCACCAGCTCGAGCAGGGTTGCGACGGTGGCCGGATTGTCGGTGGCGGGGTTGATGCCGATGCACGCGTCGCCGCTGCCGTAGAGCAGTCCGTCCACGATGGCCGCGGCGATGCCGCGCGCGTCGTCCGTGGGATGGTTGGGCTGCAGCCGCACCGACAGGCGGCCCGGCAGCCCGATGGTGTTGCGGAACCGGGTCACCACGCGACACTTGCGGGCCACCAGCACGAGATCCTGGAGCCGCATGATCTTGGACACCGCGGCCGCCATCTCGGGGGTGATGCCGGGGGCCAGGGCGCCGAGCGCCTCGGTGCCGGCTTCGTCCGACAGCAGCCACTCGCGGAAACCGCCCACCGTGAGATGGGCCACCGGCCGAAAGGCGGCCTCGTCGTGGGTGTCGAGGACGAGCCGCGTGACCTCGTCCGCCTCGTAGGGGACGACCGCCTCGCGCAGGAAGGTGTCGAGCGGCAATTCCGCAAGAGCCATCTGCGCCGCGACCCGCTCCTCGGCCGACCCGGCGGCGAGCCCCGCCAGCCGGTCGCCCGAGCGAAGCGGGCTGGCCCTGGCGAGCAGGGTCCGCAAATCCGGGAATCGGTACCGGACGGCACCAACGGTGTGCGCGTACATGGAGCCTCGCGGCAGGATGCATGAATCCTTCACGCCGGGTGTGGCGGCGCAAGCCCGGAGCGAGACACGGGACACGGCCGCCTACGTGGCGCTGCCGGAACCGACCCCGCTGGCCCTCCGCTATCACCGCGGGAACACCGCCATCTGGGCCGCCGACACGGTGCTCGGCCTCGCCGTGCCGGCCGCGCTGCTCCTCACCGGCCTCTCCGCACGGCTCCGCACCGTGGCCGCGCGGCTCGGGCGGGGGCGGTGGCTCCCTACCGTGGCGCTCTATGCCGTGCTCTTCACCGTCCTCATGGCGGTGATCTACCTGCCGTTCTCCTGGTACGTCGGCTTCGTCCGGGAGCACGCCTACGGCCTGTCACGGCAGACCCCGAGCCAGTGGCTCGGCGACTGGGGCAAGGGGGTACTGGTGGGCGCGGTGGTGGCCGCCCTGGTGCTCTGGATCCCGTACCTGCTGCTGCGCGCGAGCCCACGCCGCTGGTGGCTCTGGAGCGGACTGGCCGCAGCTCCACTCGGCGTGCTGGCCCTGCTGATCGGGCCGGTCTGGATCGCACCCCTGTTCGACGACTTCGGAAGGATGCGCGACCCGCGGCTCGAGACCCGGATC
Source organism: Gemmatimonadales bacterium (assembly GCA_036375015.1). Lineage (GTDB taxonomy): Bacteria > Gemmatimonadota > Gemmatimonadetes > Gemmatimonadales > GWC2-71-9 > CAVVWJ01. The sequence goes on along the minus strand of DASUSR010000026.1, from coordinate 3,825 downwards.
CTGGCCCTCGCCGACCGGGCCGGCATCGAAGGGGCCCGGGTCTACGAGGTGAACAAGAGCGAGGACACGCCGCGGGTCAACGCATACGTCACCGGCATCGGCCGGAGCAAGCGGATCGTGCTCTGGGACACCCTGCTCGACCGGCTCGAGCCGGAGCAGGTCCTCGTCGTGATGGGGCACGAGATGGCGCACTACGTCCTTCACCACACACTCGCTGTTATACTTGGGGCCACGCTCCTCGCCACGCTCTCGCTCTACGCGGTCCATCGATTGGCGGGCAGGCTCATCGCCCGGCACCGGGACCGGTTCGGGTTCGACCGGCTGACCGACGTGGCCTCGCTCCCGCTGCTCATGCTCCTGGGCGGACTGGTGTCGTTCGCCGTCACGCCGGCGGTGCTGGCGTTCTCCCGGTGGCAGGAGCGCGAGGCCGACCGCTTCGCCCTGGAGCTGACCCGCGACAACCGGGCGGCCGCGACGGTGTTCGTCCGACTGCAGCAGGAGAACCTCGGGGTCCCCCGCCCCGGACTGCTCTACACGCTCTGGCGGGGCAGCCACCCGTCGCTCGCGGAGCGGGTCGAGTTCGCCAACCGCTATCGCCCCTGGGCCACGGGGCGGCCGCTGCGCTACGGGCATCTGTTCCGGTCCGGCGAGCCCGGGCCGAGAGACGAGCGTCGCTGAAGCCGAGGAGAGCCGTTGCGGATCCAGATCCCCCAGCCCAGCGTTCGAGCCGCGCTCGTCGTCCTGCAGGTCGCCTCCTTCGTCATCGTTCTCGCCGCGTTTCCCTATCCGCTCTTCCAGCTCGACCGGTACACCTATGCCAAGGAACTGGTCCTCCTGCTGGCGGGATTCGGTGCCGCCCTCTGCTGCCTGGTCTCAGCCCGCCGCCTCACGGTGTTCATGGTGGACGCCCTCCTCGGCACCTTTCTGCTGGTCTCGCTGCTCTCCGCGCTCCTGGCGGACAACCGCTGGCTCTCGTTCCGGGCACTGGGCGTGAGCCTGGCGGGGGCCGCCGTGTTCTGGTCGGCGCGGGCCATCGCCCGGGCGGGGTACGCCCGGCCGCTGCTGCTGGCGTTCGCCGGGGCGGTGGTGCTCGGCGCGCTGACCGGGCTGGGCCAGGCGTACGGACTGGTGAACACCAGCCTGGCGAGCCTCACGAGGGCCCCGGGGGGCACCTTCGGCAACCGCAACTTCATGGCGCATCTGGTGGCGATCGGGCTGCCGTTACTGCTGCTCGTGTCGGTGGATGCCCGGAGCCGGCGCGGCTTCACCCTCGGCTCCGTCGGGGTGGCGCTGGCCGCGGGAGCGCTGGTGCTCTCCCGGTCGCGGGCGGCGTGGCTCGGCGCCGCCGTCTCGGGCCTCTTTCTCGCGGTCGAGGGACTCTGGGTCGGCCGGTTATGGGCCGACCGGCAGCTGCGCCGGAGGGTGCTGCGGCTGACCGCGGTCACGGTCGGCAGCCTCGCGCTGGCGATGCTCCTTCCCAACAAGCTGAACTGGCGGTCGGCCTCGCCCTACCTCGAGTCGCTCGCGGGCATGGCGAACTACAGGGAGGGCAGCGGCGCCGGCCGGCTGATCCAGTACGGCAACTCGCTCCGGATGGCGGCCGATCACCCGGTGCTCGGCGTGGGACCGGGGAACTGGCCCGTGCACTACCCCCGGTACATGTCGCCCGGCGATCCCTCCTTCGACGCGGACGACATCATCCCCACCAACCCCTGGCCCAGCAGCGACTGGTTCGCCTTCCTCTCGGAGCGCGGGGTCCCCGGGCTCCTCATGCTGGCCCTCGTGGGCGGCACGATCGGGCTCGGGGCCTGGGCGAGAGTGCGCCGAGGCACGCGACACACTCCGGCCCTGACCGACCTCACCATCGTGGCGACGGTCCTCGCCGTCGCGGTGGTCGGCCTCTTCGACGCGGTGCTCCTGCTCCCCGCCCCGACGCTCTTCGCCTGGACCATCATCGGGGCCCTGGCCTCGACCGCCCGCCCGGTGCGGGAGATCGTCCTCCACCCGCGGACCCGCCGCCGCCTGGTGATCGGCGTCGCGGTGGTCGGCGGCCTCTACCTGGCCCGGGGTCTGGGCCAGACGGCCGCCATGGCGGTCTTCGCCAACGCCGGCGGCAGGCAGGCGCAGGAGCTGGCCTCCCGGCTCGACCCGGCGAGCTACCGCATCCGCATGCTGCTGGCGCAGGCCTGGCGCGCCGGCGGGCGCTGCGAGCGCGCGCGGCCGCACGCCGAGGCCGCGGCCTCCCTCTTCCCCAACTACCCCGCTCCCACCCGTTTGCTCCGCGCCTGCGGCGGGCGTCGCGCGCGCTGACGTCCGTCCGGTTCACCAGCCCCATGTGTTGAGCATCACGGCCCATTCCGTGCCCGCGGTTCATATACGCGTGACACATTCGAGTGAGGGCGGGATGAAGACACCAATGGTGGTTGCAATGTTCGCGATACTGGCCGCGGGGTGCGGCGGATCGCGGGCCGTCGAGATCGATCCCCAGCAGCAGGTCGTAGGCAGCCGCTGGAACGCCACGCTGGCGACCCCGGCCGGGCTCGCGGGTGTGACCCAGGTGCGGGGAAGCGGCTGGATGGGAGCGGACGACCGGGACTCGAGCCGCACCCAGGCGTACGTGAACATCTCCAATTCCACACCGGGCGGACGGCACCCGTGGCACGTGCACGTGGGCCAGTGCGGAAACGACCAGGGTATTCTCGGCTCGGCCGAGGCCTACCCCCTGCTCGAGGTCGGCGGCAACGGCCGGGCCGAGGCCAGGGCCGCGGTGGACATCCCCGTCCCGACGTCGGGACAGTACTTCATCAGCGTCCACGCGTCGCCCAACAACCTGGGGACGGTCATCGCCTGCGGGAACCTGGCGCCGCCGAGCCGGTGAGCCGGCGCCCGCCCGCGGAGGAAGGCAGCATGCGCTTCATTCCGACCAACATGCACGGCGTCCTGGACTACCTCGTGGGCGCCCTGCTCATCGCCGCTCCGTGGCTGCTCGGGTTCGACCGGGGCGGGGCCGAGACCATCGTGCCGATCGTGCTCGGCGCCGGCACCATTCTGTACAGCCTGTTCACCGACTACGAGCTCTCGGCGGTCCGGCGGATCCCGATGCCCATCCACCTGATGTTGGACCTCGGATCCGGCGTGCTGCTGGCGCTCTCGCCCTGGCTCTTCGGCTTTGCGGACCATGTTCGCGATCCGCATCTGCTCATCGGCCTGTTCGAGATCGGCGCGGCGCTCACCACGCGAAGGCGGCCGGCGGAGCGGCGTTACCAGGGCGGGCTGCACACGCACGGGATGATGGGCCCGCCCTCGGGCGGCACCCGGCCCTGAGTCGCGGGATCAGTCCGGACCGAGGGCCCGCTTGAGGGCCGCCGCGAGCCACTCGGCCTCGCGCTTGTCGCGGATGCCGTGCGCGGCGGCCGTAGTCCTGCCGTCGCGGCGGACCACGACCAGATCGTAGTAGGGCGTCCCGCCCGCCTGCATGCCGATCCGGGCGCGCACATCCGCGATCTCGACCGCCGGAAAGCGACGCTCCCGGGCGGGGGACAGATAGCCGCTCGCCAGCACCAGACTGCCCGGCTCCGCCGTCACCCGCAGCCACAACTCGAGCACGCCCCACAGGATCAGCAGCCCGAACAAGCCGAAGACGATCACGAACAGGATGGGCGCGCCGACGGGAAATGGATCTCGGTACCGCCCCGGTTGGTGGGTCGCCCGGATCCGGGACTGCGGAGCCTGCCGGTAGTCCGCCGGGAGGAAGGGCTCTTCCGGAGTGCCCGGCTCGCTCCCGGAAGCCGGGGTGTCGCTCGCCGCGGTGCGAAACACCGGGAC
>DASUSR010000025.1:0-6992 GCA_036375015.1 Gemmatimonadales bacterium | reverse complement strand
TCCGGAAGCCCGCGGCGATCCTCGCCGCGGCCGTTCTCCTGGCTCTCGCCGCGGTCCTGGCCTTCCGCGGCTGGGACCGGTGGGTGGAGGACCGCCTCGCCCGGTGGGCCGCCGGCGAGGTCGCCCGCCGCAGCGGCGGCGTCTACCGGCTGACGCTCGGCGACCTCGGCTTCCTCCCGCTCGCCGGCACCATCTCGTGCGACTCCGCGTCGCTCACCACCGATACGGTCCGGAACCGCCGCCGCGCCCGGCCGCTGCCGGTGGTCGCATGGCGCGGGCACGAGTGCCGGGTGGCCGGCCTGGACGTGCCGCGGCTCCTCTTCCTCGAGACCTTCGCCGCCCGCGAGCTGGGCTGCCGCCGCGCCGAGGCGAGCGTCGGCCTGATCACGCCGGAGCGCGAGGAGCGCCGCAACCGGACCGACGCCGCGGCCGGCGACGCCCCGCTCGACGAGGCCCGCGGACTCGGGCTCCGCTCGCTCCGGGTGAGCCGGATCGCCTTTCCCAGCCTCCGGCTCTCGCTCGCCCGGCCGGGGGAGGACGGCGGCCTCTCGGTCCTGCTGGAACACGCCCGCTTCGCCGCCGAAGACATCGAGTTCGATCCGGGGGCGACGCCGGGAGAAGAGCGGGTGCTGTCCGCCGGCGGGGCGCATCTCGAGGCGACCGGGCTCGTGCTGCGTCCCGACACGCTGAGCGAGATCGCCGTCGCCCGGCTCGAGGCCTCCTTCACCGATTCCACCCTCATGCTGGCAGGGGCGAAGCGCGAGCCGCCGATCCCCGAGTCCGAGTGGGCCCGGCGCGTGAAGGTCCGGAAGGACCGTCTCACCTTTACCCTCGACACGCTGCGCGCCCGCGGCGACGCCTGGCGCGAGTTCCTCGCCACCGGCGATCTGGCCGTGCGCGCGCTCGAGCTCGGCGGCGCCCGGCTCGACGTGCTGAGCGACCGGCGGATCCCCCGCGGCCCTCCCCGCCGGCACCGCACGCCCCAGCAGTGGGCCGCGAGCCCCGGCGCGGCGCTGCGGATCGACAGCGTAGTCGTGACCGGGAGCATCGCGTACCGCGAGCGGCGGCCCGAGCGCGACCGTCCCGGCCGGGTCGGCTTCGACGGGCTGCGGGCCACGGTGCTCAACCTCGACCGCCCCTCCCGCGGCCGGCCGCTCCGGATCGCGGCCCGCGCCCGCGTCATGGACGCCGGCGTGCTCACCGTCGAGGCGACGGTGCCGCTCGACGCGCCCGACTTCCGCTACGAGCTCGCCGGCCGGCTCGGGACTATGCCCGCGGAGGCGTTCAACCGGTTCCTGTCGCTGAACGAGCCGTTCGAGTTCGAGGACGGAAGGGTGGAGCGGATCGACTTCCGCCAGACCGCACAGGATGGCCGGGTCCGGACGGTGCTCACGCCGCGCTACCGCGATCTCTCGGTCAGCCCCACCGGCGAGGGCGGCGGCCTCCTCGGGGATGTGGTGCGCGAGGTCAAGGAGCTCGTCGCCAACGCGTTGGTGGTGCGGAGCAGGAACCCGGAAGAGAACGGCGAGGACCTGCGCGTAGCGCGCACCACCCGGCGCTACGACCCGACCAGCACCTGGATCCAGTTCCTCTGGTTCAGCCTGCGCGACGCGTTGATGGAAGGGATCAAGGAGCGGCCGAAGCGTTAGGGCGAAAGAATCCCCAGCTCTCCAGCCCGGGCGCGATCGCCGCATGGCCCAGCACCCGGTACCCCAGCCGCTGGTAGAACGGCACGTTGGCGGCGCTCTCGGTGGTGAGGCTGATCCCCCGCGACTCCGGGTGCTCGCGCGACATCGCGTGCACCCGCTCCAGCAGCAGCCGCGCCAGCCCGCGCCCCTGATATCGCGGCGGCACGCCCAGCATGTTGACGTGGATGTTGGGCTCGGCCGGGTTGAGCGGGCCCCAGATGTGCACCCACTGGTCGTAGCGCTCCCGCGCGTCGGCGCCCAGCCTGGCCCAGGTCCACTCGCGGGCCTCGTCGAGGTCGGGAGGTCCGGGGAGTCCCGGGAGCGTGCAGATCGCCACCCCGCAGACCTCCTCGCCGTCGTAGAGCGCGAGCATCGGGTCCTTGCGCAGCACGCGCGCGAGGAGGAAGAACCCGATGAGCGTGCGGAGCCGCGCCTCGTAGTCCCCGGCGGGACCGAGGACGTGGCGCATGACGGGATACTCGGCGAACGCCTCGCAGAGCGGGCCGAGGACCGCCTCGGCGGGAGCCCCCTCGCGGAGCCGCGGCTGGGTCATGTGGACGACGCTACGCAGAATCTTGCCAGCAACCTCCGGACCATCAGGCACCTTCTTTCACCAGGTGCCGGAAGCGAGGATGCTCGCGAATGGGATCGAACGTCGGATCGATCCGCAGCCATCCCGGCGACAGGTAGTAGGGCATCGCGAGCAGCCGCTCGAGCGCGTCGATCGCCTTCTCTGCTTCGCCGGTGAGGATGTAGATCCGCGCCAGCTGGTGGAGGTTGTATCTCGCCCCGGGTGCGAGCTCCATTGCCCGCTGCCCTTGCCGGAGCGCCTCGGCCTTGCGGCCCTCGTAGGCGAGCGCGAGCCCGAGCAGGACCGTTCGATGGGCATCCTCGGGGGACGCGTCGAGGTGCTGCTCGAGCGCCACCGCCGCGCTGTCCCCGTAGGCCGCGGCCCGGCGCATGTCGCCCTCCACCTCGTAGACACCGGCCAGGGCGAGGCCCCAGGCAGCCTCGTCTCCATCGAACGCCGACGGACGCAGGCGCTTGACGAGATTCCGCTGCTCCGCGGTCAGCGGCCAGTAGAGATCCCAGAAGGTGGACATGAAGGCCACGAACGTCGGCTCGTCCACCCCCGCCGGCGGCTCGGCGAGCAGCGCCCTCGCGGCCGCGAGATCGCCGCGGGCGAGGAATACCATCGCCTTGTGCTGGATCGACGGGAGCGACGCCGGCTCCACCGCGAGCGCCTGATCCAGGGCCTGCAGCGCCTCGTCGTAGCGCCTGAGCCAGAGCAGCGCCGTCCCGAGCGCCTCGGCGGTGATGGCGGACCGCGGATCGAGGCTCAGACTTCGCCGGAGCTGCTCAACCGCCTGCTCCCATCTGCCGGCCACCTGCGCGGCGATTCCCAGTCCGCGCAGCAGGTCCGCATCGTCGGGCGCCAGGGCGAGGCCTTTGGAGTAGAGCTCGGCGGCACGCGCCGTCCTGCCCTGGACAATGAGGTAGTAGTCGCCCAGCGCGCGGTAGCCGTCCGGGTGTTTCGGATCGAGGGCGATCGCCCGGTCGGCCGCGGCTCGCGCCCGGTCCGCTAGGCCCTCCCAAACGTTGCCTCTGGAGAGGAACGCGGAGGCGGCCTCCGAGAGGGCGGCCCACGCCGGGGCGAAGGTGGAGTCGATGGCTACCGCCTGCTCGAAGAAGTTCACGGCCCGGCGCAGGGTGACCGGGTCGGCGCCGAGCGCCCGCTGCGCCTTGCCCTTCAGGAACGCGTCGTACGCCGCGAGGTTCTGCGTCGGGCGTTGCTCGAGCGCCTGCTGCTGCCGGCTCCCGATCGCGAGGTGGAGCGCCTGCGCCACCCGGCCGGCGATGTCGGCCTGCACCTGGAACACGTCGGTGAGCGGGGCATCGAACGGCTGCTGCCACTCGGCGTCGGCCGTCGCGACCTCGATCAGCTCGGGGCTCACCTGGACCCGGCTCGCCCCGCCCGCGCTCTTCTGCCACCGCACCTTGCCGACCAGCAGGTAGTCCACTCCCAGCTCGCGGCCGATCTGCTCCGGGCTCTTGCTCGTGCCCCGGTACCCGGCCGTGCTGTTGGAGGCGGTGACCCGCATGCCGGGAATCGTCGTCAGCTTGCCCCGCACCGCGTCGGTGATCCCGTCGGCGAAGTAGGCGTCGGAGGTGTCGCCGAGATTCTGGAACGGCAGGACCGCGATCCGGCGCTCGTCACCCCGGGGCGTCTCGACTTGATTACGCCGCCAGGCGAACAGCACGCCCGCGCCGACGAGGAGGCCGAGCACCAGCGCGAGCGCGGCGACGGGAAGGCGGACAGGCGGACGGGCGGACGGGCGGGCGGCAGCTGCGGGGCCTGGCGTTATCGTGGTGCTCGCTTCCGACCGTTCCGCCTGCAGCGCCCCCGCGAACTGCGCCATGCTCCCGAACCGGTCCGCCGGCACCGGCGAGAGCGCCTTCCGAATCGCCTCGTCCACGGAGGCTGGAACGGTGGGCCGGACCGTCCGGACGCTCGGCGCCGGCTCGCTGAGCCGCCGGGCGATCGTGGCCTGCGCCGTCGCCCCGGCCCACGGCGGATCGCCGGCGAGCATCTCGTAGAGCACGGCGGCGAGCGAGTACTGGTCGGTGCGCGTGTCCAGCGCATTGTCCGCGGCGGCCTGCTCCGGGCTCATGTAGGCCGGTGTCCCCACGGCCAGGCCGGTCTCCGTGAGCCGCGCTTCCTCCCGTCCGCCGGTCAGCGCCCGCGCGACCCCGAAGTCCGCCACCAGGGTCGAGCCGTCGCGGGTGAGGAGGATGTTCTCGGGCTTGACGTCGCGGTGCACCACGCCGTGCTGGTGCGCGTACTCCAGCCCGCGCGCCGCTTCCGTCGCGATCCGGATCGCCGCGTCCACCGGGAGCTGCCGCTCCCGCCGGAGCCGGTCGCGCAGCGACTCGCCCTCGACGTACGGCATGGTGAACCACAGGCGCTCGGTACGCCCGTCCGCCTGTCCGACTGCCCCGCTGTCGAGCACGGTGAGGATGTGGGGATGCTGCAGGCGCGCGGCGAGGCGGATCTCCCGCTGGAAGCGCTCGGGCCCGAGCGTGGCGGCCAGCTCGGGGTGGAGGACCTTCAGGGCGACGGGACGGTCGTGCTTGAGATCGTGGGCGAGGAAGACGGTCGCCATACCGCCTCGCCCGAGCTCGCGCTCGAGGGTGTAGGCGGTGCCCAGCCCTTCCTGGAGCTGCGCGCGGAGGTCCATGCCTCGGATATAGTAGGATGCGCCGGTGAGCCGGGCTAGGGCCACTCGAACCGGGCTTCGTCGCCGGGCACCCCGCCCGGTCCGAAGCTCCGCTCGATGAACACGGCACTGCCGTCGCGCCCGAGCAGCACCACCGTGGACGACCGGGTTCCGTACTCCGGCGAGGCGATGAACGCCGCCGAGAGAAGCCGCTCCCACTCGGGGCTCACGCCGGTGCGGGGGAGCAGCTCGTCCGCGTGCTGCCGGCGGTCCGACAGCAGCTCGAAGAGGCGGGACTCCAGCTCGCGCCCGGTGGTGGAGAGCAGCGCGCTGAGGCCGCTCCTGCCCGCCGTCACCTTGGGCCAGGGCGAGTCGAGCAAGTGGTTGCTCAGCCCGTAGACCCCGGGCTCGAGCGCCCGCGCGTGCCCTTCGCGGTTGGAGAAGTAGTGCAGCGCGCGGGGATCGCCGCAGATCAGGTTGAAGCCGTTGTAGAGCCCCGCCTCGCGCCCGACGCGCTCCACGTGCGCGCGCCCATCGCCGTCCCCCGTCAGGTACTCGCTCACCAGGTGCCCGCGCGAGCGGGGCGCCGGCGGCTCGCGGGTGCCCTGGCGGTAGTTCGTCACCGCGGCGATGCGCCCGCGCCGGTCGATCCCGAGCCAGGTCCCGCCGGCCCGCAGGTCCCGGCCGGCGAGCACGCCGGGGGCGTCATCCCAGAACGCCGCCGGCGCGGTGGGTCGCTCGTAGAACTCGTCACGGTTCGCCGCGAGGACCAGGGCGTAGTCGGGATGCGCGTCGAGCGCGAAGAGCACGAGACACATACCGGCCCCCGGCGGCGAACGCGGTGTCGCCTACTTCTTCTCTTTCCCGCTCTTCCGCTTGAGGTCCGCCCTGTGGGCCCGCTCGTAGGTCTGGATGTCCTTGAAGCGTCCCTTGGCGTCCCGTACGGCGTAGAGCTTCTTGCCGGACGCGCTGCGATGGGTGGTGCGGCGACCCTTGGCCATGTCGTCCTCCCTCAGTCGAGGAGATCGGCGGACACCTTGCCGCCGTTCTCGAAATCCGCGCTTCAGGCCGGCCGGCTCTCCGGCTGCCGGCTGGGCTCCGCGTGCAGCTGGAGCGGCTCCCGCTCCTGCAGGCCGAACACGGCCGCGGCCACCGCCCCGCCCAGGAGCGGCCCCACCAGGTACAGCCACAGGTCCCCGAACCCGCCCGCGCCTGAGAGCGCGTGCACCAGGATCGGCCCGATGCCGACCGCCGGGTTGAACGCGCCGCCGGACACCGGCCCGCCGGCGAACGCCGCGACCACGATGGTGAACCCGATGGCGAGCCCGTAGAACGAGTTGCCGTGGGTCTTGGCGGAGGCCGCGGAGTTGAGCACCACCAGCGCGAGCGCGAAGGTGTAGAGGAACTCGACCAGGAGCGCGCCGCCCACCGTGGCGTCCGGGCCGGGCGCGGGCGCGAAGCTGCGCCCGAGGATCGCCATCACCGCGAGCGCCGCTGCGACCGCGCCGAGGCACTGGCTCACCACGTACCCCACGAATTCGCCGGTGGAGGCCATCTTGCCGCGGAGCAGCACGGCCAGGGAGACGGCCGGATTGTAGTGGCCGCCGGACACGTGCCCGCCCATGTAGACCATGATCATGAGCGACGCCCCGATCGCGAGCGGCGCCATGGGGGATTCGAGGAGAACGGTGAGGCCGATGGTCAGGACGAGGAAGAAGGTGCCGATGAACTCGGTCAGGTAGTTGCGCATCGCGTGCTCCCGGGTGAGGTGGCGAGCCGTCGTTCGCACCCACCCAACTTACGACGGGCCCAGGTCGGCGTCACGACTCTCCGGGCGAGACTCCCCTCCTCTTCGAGGCAGGCCCCTTCGCCGCCAGCCGGAGCCCTACCGTCGGGAGATCCGCCCGCCCGCGGCGAGCGTTCTTTGGTGTCACCTACCCCATACCGGAGAAGCGCTCATGCCTCGAATGACCCTTCCACTCGCCGCCCTCGTCGCGCTGGCCTGCGCCGCGCCCCTCGCCGCCCAGGAGGACACGGGCATGATGGCCAACGACTCCGCCATGACGGACCACGGCGGAGCGATGCA
>DASUSR010000024.1:0-2323 GCA_036375015.1 Gemmatimonadales bacterium | reverse complement strand
ACCGCGCCGACGATCGGATCGACGGCGACGAGAGCCGCCGCTACGGCGATACCGCCCTCACCTTTCTCCGCCGCCCATGACCCGAACCGCGGTGTATCCCGGCTCGTTCGACCCGCCCACCCGAGGGCACGAGGACCTGGTCCGGCGGAGCCTCGCCCTGGCCGACCGGGTCATCGTGGCCGTGGCCGTCAATGCCGCCAAGCAGCCGCTCTTCAGCATGGAGGAGCGGCTGGACATGCTGCGCGAGGCGGTCGGCGGCGACCCGCGGGTCTCCTTCGAGTCGTTCGAGGGGCTGCTGGCCGAGTTCGCCAAGCGGCGCGGGGCCACCACCATCGTCCGGGGCCTGCGGGCGGTGAGCGACTTCGAGTACGAGTTCCAGATGGCGCTCATGAACCGCCGGCTGCACCCCTCGCTGGAGACGGTCTTCCTGGTGCCCGCCGTGGACCTCACCTACCTGAGCTCGAGCCTGGTGCGCGAGGTGGCGCGGTTCGGCGGCGACGTGAGCGGTCTGGTCCACCCGGCGGTCGCCGAGGCGCTCGCGCGGCGGTTCCGCGCATGAGCTTTCGCGACGAGCTGCGCCGGCGGGCGGCCGCCCGCCGCGCCCGGCTGGTGCTCTGCGAGGGCGAGGACCCCCGGGTGATCGGTGCGGCCGAGCGGCTACGGGCCGAGGGGCTGGCCGAGCCGATCCTGATCGGTGGCGACGGCGTCGATCCGGGTAAGGACCCCCGGCTGGGGCGGATCGCCAACTACCTGCGGGAGCGCCGCCCCGACCGCATCCACGACGGCGTGCACGCGCTCGACGTGGCCGCCGTGCCGGTCAACTTCGGTGCCGCCCTCGTGGCCCTCGGCGAGGCCGACGGCGCCGTGGCCGGCGCGGTGGTCACCACCGCCGACGTGGTGCGTGCGGCCCTCTGGGCCATCGGCACCGCGCCGGCCGTCAAGCTGGTGAGCTCGGCTTTCTACATGGTCCTGCCGGACGACGATGTGCTCACCTTCACCGACTGCGCCGTGGTGCCGGAGCCATCGCCCGGGGAGCTGGCCGGCATCGCGCTCGCGGCCGCGCGGGACCGGAGCCGCCTGGTGGGCGACTCGCCCCGGGTGGCCTTCCTCTCCTACAGCACCCGCGGCAGCGCCGAGGGACCGCGGGTGGATCGGGTGCGGGAGGCGGCCGCCATCTTCCGGGAGCTGGCGCCCCACATCCCCTCCGACGGCGAGCTCCAGGGCGATGCGGCGCTCGTGCCCGAGGTCGCCGAGCGCAAGGCCGCGGGCTCTCCCGTGGGGGGCCGGGCCAACGTGCTGGTCTTCCCCGACCTCGATGCCGGCAACATCGCGTACAAGCTGGTCCAGCGGCTCGGCGGCGCGGTGGCCATCGGCCCCATCCTGCAGGGGCTGGCGCGCCCGATGGCCGACCTGTCGCGCGGGGCCACGGCCGATGATATTGTCGAGGTGGCGGCCATGGTGGCGCTGCAGGGCAACCCCGGACACTGACGGAGCGAGGCGATGGGCTTCAGCCAGACCAAGGATGCGAGCGGCGTCACCGTGGTGCAGGTGGAGGGGCAGCTCATCGTGGGCAACCGGCAGGAGCTCAAGGACCTGGTCCAGGCCGCGGTGGAAGGGGGCGAGCGCCGGATCCTGATCGACTTCTCCCGCACCGGCTACATCGACTCGTCCGGACTCGGTGCGCTGGTGTCGATCTCCAAGCGGATCCGGGAGGCCGGAGGCGAGCTGCGGCTCGCCGGACTCAACGAGGATCTCCGCTCGCTGTTCGAGCTGACCAAGCTGGATACCCTCTTCACCATCTCCGAGACGCCCCAGCAGGCCCTGACCGGCTTCTAGTCGTCCCATGACGTCGCCCCTCCTGCTCTGTGTCCGACGGTCGGCGGTGCCGGACGCCGAGGGGACGAGAACCCTGGTCACCCTTCGCCTCCCCAGCGACATCGGGTGTATCGAGGAGGCGGTCGAGCTGGTCGTCCGCCACTGTCTCGCGGGCCACCCGGCTACCCGCAAGACCCGCTTCCGCCTCCAGGTGGTCCTCTCGGAGGCGATCAGCAACGCGATCGTCCGCGGCAACCGGGAGGACCGGGACAAGTCGGTGAACGTGCGGGCCGAGCTGCTGACGGACATCATCCGGGTGTACGTGAGTGACGAGGGCCCCGGCTTCAACCCGTCCGCGGTGCCCGACCCCGTGGAGCCGGAACAGCTGGACGAGGCCGGCGGGCGCGGCCTCTATCTCATCCGCAAGCTCGTGGACGCCGTGCATTTCAACGAGCAAGGGAACACCATCTGCATGACACTGCGCCGGCCCTAGAGCGGCTCGACCGGG
>DASUSR010000023.1:0-7203 GCA_036375015.1 Gemmatimonadales bacterium | reverse complement strand
ACACCCGAGCCGCAAGCGGGCGAAGTCTCGCAACAAGGATGACGAGCTGATGGCCGAGCAAAAACTGTTGCTGCAAGCGATACGCCGCGAGCCCGTGAAGCGCCGGCCGCTCTGGATCATGCGGCAGGCCGGACGCTACCTGCCCGAGTACCGCGAGATCCGCCGCCGCGTCGACTTCCTCACCCTCTGCAAGACGCCCGACCTGGCCGCCGAGGTGACGGTGCAGCCGGTCGATCTGGTCGGCGTCGACGCGGCGATCATCTTCAGCGATATCCTGGTGGTGCCGCAGGCCATGGGCATGGCCCTGTCGGTCGAGGAGGGGACGGGACCGCGGTTCCACTTGCCCCTGCGGGCGCCCGCCGACTTCGACCGCCTGCGGGATCCCGATCCCCAGCAGGACCTCGGCTACGTCCTCGAGGCGCTGCGACTGGCTCGCCGGTCACTCGAAGGCCGGGTACCGCTGATCGGGTTCGCCGGCGCGCCCTGGACGCTCATGAGCTACATGGTGGAGGGGAGCGGCTCGAAGTCGTTCGCCCGGGCCAAGCGCCTGCTGGTGGAGGAGCCCGGACTGGCGCACCAGCTCCTGGCCCGGCTGGCCCGCGCGGTGGGTGATTTCCTGGTGGCGCAGGTCCGGGCCGGGGCGCAGGCGGTGCAGCTCTTCGACTCCTGGGCCGCGGCGCTCGGTCCCCGCGATTTCCGTGAGTTCGCGCTTCCGTACCTGGCGGAGGCGGTGGGGATCGCCCGAGGGGCGGGCGCGCCGGTCATCGCCTTCGCGCCCGGCGCGGGTTGGGCACTCGAGGAGATCGCGGCGGCCACCCGTGCCGACGTCATCGGCGTGGACTGGCAGACCGAGGCCGGCGAGGCGCGGCGCCGCCTCGCCGGCGCGGGCGTCGCGCTGCAGGGGAACCTCGATCCCTGCTGGCTCTATGCACGTCCCGAGATAGTTCGGGAGCGTACCCACGCGATGCTCGCCGCCTTCGGGGCGCGGGGGCACATCGCCAACCTGGGCCACGGAATCCTGCCCGACGTGCCGGTGGCCCACGCCCGGGCCTTCATCGAGGCCGTCCAGGAGTGGCGCCCGTGAGCGGGGCGCGGTTCCGCGACCGTATCGCGGGCCTGGTGGAGCAGTTGCACGACGAGAACACGGCGTTCTTCGAGCAGCTCGACGGCGGGGGGCGCTTCCGGGAGGACCGGTGGCGCCGGGAGGGTGGGGGCGGAGGCGTCTCCCGGGTGCTGAGCGGAGGCGCGACATTCGAGAAGGCGGGCATCAACCGGTCCATCGTCGAGGGCACGCTCCCGGCGGGGATGGCCCAGCGATTCGGCGCCCGGTCGTCCGGGGGAGCCGACAGCGCGTTCTTCGCCGCCGGGGTAAGCCTGGTGGTGCACCCCGCCAGCCCCATGGTGCCGACGGTGCACCTCAACGTGCGGTACTTCGAGATCATCGGAGCCGAGGGTGAGCCCCTGGACGCGTGGTTCGGCGGCGGGACCGATCTCACCCCCACCTATCCTCATCCGGAGGATGCCGCCCACTTCCACCGGACGCTCAAGGCGGCGTGCGACCGGGCACACCCGTCCTACTACGCCCGTTTCAAGACCTGGTGCGATCACTACTTCGTCAACACGCACCGGGGGGACGAGCGGCGCGGTATCGGGGGGATCTTCTTCGACCATCTCCGTCCGGGAGAGGCCGACCTTCCCGTCGAGGAGCTGCTCGGCTTTTGGCTCGAGGTGGGGCGGGTGCTGCCCGCGGCCTACCGGCCGATCGTCGAGCGCCGGCGGGGGGAGCCGTGGGGTGAGCGCGAGCGGCGGTTTCAACTCTTCCGCCGCGGCCGGTACGTGGAGTTCAACCTGGTGCACGATCGGGGCACGCTCTTCGGGCTCCAGACCAATGCCCGGATCGAGAGCGTGCTGATGAGCCTGCCCCCGCTGGCGGCCTGGGAGTACGCTCCGGAGTGGGCGCCCGGGTCGTTCGAGGCGGAGCTGATGGCGATGCTGGAGCCGCGGGACTGGGCCGGTCAGGGTGGTCCCCCCGCGTCCACGCCCGACTGAGCGTCAGACCACCACGTCTCCGGCCTCGGGTTCCACCTCCTGCCTGGCCGACAACACGAAGCCCGCCCCCCGCACCGCCTCGATCAGCAATGTGGCACCCGCCTGCTGCAGCTTGCTCCGCAGCCGCGAGACGTGGACATCCACCAGGTTGGATCCCGGGTCGAAGCGCATCTCCCACACCTGCTCCAGCAGGTCGGCGCGAGAGAGCGTCTCGCCCTGCCGCCGCATGAACTGGTGCAGCAGGCTGAACTCCTTGGGGGTGAGCCGGAACGGGCGGTCGTCCACGAAGGCCTGATGGGTGACGATGTTGAGGGTCAGGTTCTCGAACGCGAGCAGGACGGGGAGCGGCGGCATGGCCCGGCGCACCAGCGCGCGCAGCCGGGCCGAGATCTCCGGGGCGCTGACCGGTTTGATCACGTACTCGTCGGCGCCCCCGTCCAGCGCCCGGACGACGTGAGCGGGTCCCGACTGGGCCCCGACGGCGAGCACCGGTGTGCCGACGCCGTTCTGCCGGAGGCGGGTGAGCACGTCGAAGCCATGGAGGTCACGGAGGAGCAGATCGAGCAGGATCACGTCGTAGGCCCGCTGCGCCGCGCGCGCGAGGCCTTCGTGGCCGGACCCGGCGAGATCCACCTGGTGGCCCTCTCCTCGAAGGCTCGACTGGAGAGAGCGCCCGAGTGCCGCGTCCTCTTCGATGATCAGGAGACGCATGGATCCGTGGGTGGCGAGTTCCTTGTGCGGGGCGGCCCGGGGCCGCCACGGCATGGGCCGACGAGGTCGTATCCCGAGATTGCGAGAGAGCGGGGCGACTGTCAAGCCGGTTCAGGAAGAGGACTTCATGGACAGTTGCCCGTGGCTTCACGTGCAGAGCCCAGATTGGGGGGCACAGTCTTCGGGAGCGCGGCTATGCGGGCACGGTGGATCCGAGTCGGTCGGGCGATGGGGCAGGGAGCGGCGATCGCGGTGCTGCTTGGCGTTCCCGGCACGATGAGCGCCGAGGCCATCCCGGCCTTTGCGCGCCGCTACAAGGTGAGCTGTCTGCTTTGCCACGACCCGGTGCCGACCCTCACCGGGTTCGGCGAACAGTTCGCCGGGAACGGCTTCCGCATGGTCTCCGGCGAGATCTCGGGCGACACCGTGGCTACCGGCGACCCGCTGCTCACCCTGTTCGACAAGCTCCCGATCGCCGTCCGGCTCGACGCCTACATCCAGGAATTCACCGACGGCGACGCGGTGACCGACTTCCAGACGCCGTACGCGCTCAAGCTGCTGTCCAGCGCCTCGCTCTCGAAGTCGATCTCCTACTACTTCTACACCTTCCTGTTCGAGCGGGGGGAGGTCGGGGGGGTCGAGGACGCGTTTCTCACGTTCAACGATCTCGGCGGCGCGCCGGTGGACCTGTCGGTGGGCCAGTTCCAGGTCTCCGACCCGCTGTTCAAGCGGGAGCTGCGCCTCGAGTACGAGGACTACGCGGTCTACCGCGCCCGCCTGGGCGATTCCCCGGTGGATCTAACCTACGACCGCGGCCTGGTGGCCGCCGCCGACGTGCTCGGCTTCACCGTGACCGGCCAGGCAGTGAACGGCAACGGCCGCGGTGCCGCCCAGGAGAACCGCCGGTTCGACAACGACTTCGGGAAGAACTTCGCGCTGCACCTGACCCGCGACCTGGTGCCCGGCGTGCGCCTCGGCGCCTTCGGCTACTACGGCCGCACCACCCTCGAGGACGTGCGGAGCGAGACCACGATGCTGGGGCTCGACGGCACCCTGTCTCGCGGGATCCTGGAGCTCAACTTCCAGTACCTGCATCGGGAAGACGATCGTCCCACCTTCGTGCTCGGGGGACCCGAGGCCGAGCTCGACGGCGGCTTCGCGGAGCTGATCGTGCGGCCGCGCCAGTCCCGCTGGCATGGATTCGCCCTGTACAACCTGGTGGATGCCGACGCACCGCTGCTCGCCGTGCGGCTGGGCGAGCTCACGCCGCTGCGTCGCTACGAGACGATCACCGGGGGAGCGGGCTACCTGCTGCGCCGGAACCTGCGCTTCACCGGCGAGGTGACCCACGACATCGAGCAGGGCGGCCTGCGGTGGACGGCGGGGTTCGTGTCGGCGTTCTGACCGGATAGCCCTCGGCCCGGCACCCGTCTAGCCGCGATTCATCAGCGACGAAGAGGACAGCCTCGGCTCGGGGGCGATGACGCCCGCGATCAGCAGACCGGCCACCAGCGCCATGGCGGTCAGGATCATGCTGAACATGGTTTCGATGCCGGCGACCGCCTCCCGCTCCATCAGTGACGTGAGACTCTGGAACCCGAGGCTCCCCGGCACCAGCAGGAGGATGCCGGGGACCAGCACCACGGCATGCGGCCGGTGCAGCAGGCGCTCGTACGCGCCGCTCGCGAGTCCCACGGCCAGCGCCCCCGCAAAGGTGCCGAGCTCAACGCCGAGCGTCGCGGCGCCGGCACGCCCGCCGAGCACGCCGAGGGCGCCGATGACCACGATCCAGGGCGTATCTCTCGGGTCCGCGCGCAGGACGACGACGAAGCCGAGCCCGGCGGCCACTACGGCGACGAACGCGGACCAGCCGGGGAGTGGGAGGGGTACCGTGGCCGCCGCCGCTCCGAAGGCCGCCGTTCCCACCCGGTTGCCCAGGGCCACACCAAACGCGAGCGCAACGAACGCGATGAACGCGCCGCTCAGGCGCGCCGTGCCCGAGGCCAGGTTGCGGGTGGCGAGCTCGGACATCGCCACCGTCAGCGTGAGGCCCGGGAGGAGGACGATGAGTCCGCCCAACGTCGCGGTGAGCACGCTGACCGGGCCGGCCACCTGCGCGAGGCCGAGACACGCGGCGCTCACCAGAAAGGCGGCGAGCGGCTGGAAGACGTTGCCGAGCCGCGGGTGGCCCCCCGCGAGCAGGGCGACAATGCCGACGCCGAGGCCCAGCGTGGCGGAGACCACGACCTCGCGGATGCCACCGCCCAGGAACTGGCTGGCGGCGCCGGAGACGACGCCGTAGGCGAGCGTGGTGAGTGCCGCACCGTATGGGGCGGGCGCTTCCCCGATCCGGCGGACGGCCGCGCTGCCCGCGGCGGGCGAGGTGTCCCCCCGCGCCACGTCGAGCGCGATCTGCTCCAGCGCAGCGAGCCTGCCCAGGTTCACCTCGCCGGGCTCCACGCGGAGCATGAAGGTGCGTTGCCGGCCCAGCGGGCCGAACGAGGCCATGATCGAAGTCGGAGTCGAGAAGAAGTGGTGCTCCGGCAGGCCCAGTCGGTCCGCTAGCGCGCCGACGCTGTCCTCGAGGCGCTGCGCGGACGAGCCGGCACTGTGAAGCGCGCGTCCGAGCCGCAGCACGAAGTCCACCGCCACCGGCTCGGGCTCCTCGCGGCGGCGATCGGAAAGGCTGGTACTGGGATCGGACACGGCGGCTCCGGTCGATGGCGCTGGAGCGCTGAAACGTAAGGAGACAGGCTCACGGCCGCCCGGTGCACGACCGGGCGCCGTCCGAGGCCACACCTCGCGGGGAGGTAATCGATCCGATCGTGTCTGCCGGTCAAGGCCCCCAGGTGCTAAATTGTCGGAGCATCAGGACGGGGCGGTAGCTCAGCTGGGAGAGCACCTGCTTTGCAAGCAGGGGGTCGCCGGTTCGATCCCGGTCCGCTCCATTTTCTGCAACGGACTTACCGCAGGTTGAGTCCAGGGAGGACGTGCAATCCCCACCACCGCGCTGCGGCCGCTCGCCACCCGGAGATGGCTCTGTGCGGCAAGCGGCGGCACCACCTCGTGCCCGGCCGACGCATCGTGCGGCCGAGCCGGTGTTTCTCCCTAACGCCCTAGGAGCTTCAGAATCGCAACAACGAGAAAGACGATCAGGAGCACACCGACGATCGACCAAATCCACATTCCTCCCATCATGCCGTCCATCGTGCCCTGCATAGCCTCTCCTCCCTTCCGGTGGTTACAGTCGCACCGCCCAATTCAGTGCGGGTCTTCATGACAGGCCGCAGCGGCTGGCCCGAGGAGGAACAAGTCCGTTAGAAGCCGCCGGATGGCGATGGCCACGACGGCGATGACACCAAGCGCGAGCACTCTTCTCATAGGGCCCCCTGGATCCGCCCTCAAAGGTGGCCCACATGTATGGTGATTCGTCCGCGAATGCGCCAGCACCTTTTCCTGTCCTGAGCCCCGCTCCCCCGAATGGGTGAGCGGGGCCTTTGCTGGTCTCTCGCCGCCATTCACGCGCCTGGCGCGCGCGCCGCCCTCATTGGTTCGTATGCGCGGGATGGTCGAGCTGCCCGCGAATCTCCCCACCACCGAAATCGCCGGGCCCGGTATTGGGCGGATCGGCGCCGTCGTTGGTGTGCACGTTGACATACGCGAGGCCGGCCCGCATCGCATCGAGCAGCGGCATGTCCGCGCCGACGGCGGTGGCGGGACAGATGACACCCACCGGCGAGAAGGTGCCGGAGGCCAGCACGCCGTCGTGCGGTCCTCCTCCCCCGGGCAGCGGCGCGCCGGTCGGACCGATCACCGGATGGAGCCACATGCTGATCGGCCCGTTGGCCCCCGCGCGGCCGCAGTGAATGTGGGCCATGATCACGTTGTCGATGTTGGCCGCGATCAGCCGGAAGTCGACCGTCGCGCCGTCTCCGGCGACCCGGAAGATCGCCTGACCCTGCGCCCGCGAATCCGCCGGGGTGGGGCCGCCGGGGACCGCCGGGGTGAACACCTCCTCCTCACCGGTCAAATGGGTGCCGAGGTTGAAGTCGGCGCCGCCGCCGGCGACGAACACCGGCGCACTCACTTCGTATTCGGTCGGACCGGGGCGGTCGGTTTGGCACCCGGCGACCAGGACTGTGATCGCGGTGAACCCCGCGAGTCTTGGCGACATGTGATCCTCCGTGTTGCGTATCGGCCTCGCTTCCTGGATTGACTCGTGCCCGGCTCCCGGGCACCGGCAATGATGTGAAACGGTCGCCGGACGGGAAAGCTCCCGGTACACTGTTGTCTCATCCCAGATGGATTCCGAGCCCCGACGCGCATGATGGGATCTTCACAGCGGGTTCACGCCCCGTTGGGCCCCTCGCGGCGATACTCCCTCGTGGCACGGAGTTCCCGGCGGGTCCACCCTCGAGCCGCAACCTGTCGTTACGACTCCTC
>DASUSR010000022.1:0-11777 GCA_036375015.1 Gemmatimonadales bacterium | reverse complement strand
GCCGCATGAGGCTCGGCCGCATTCCCTGGATCAACTGCCACCCGGTGTACGGGGCGATCGATCGCGGGCTCGTGCCGATGCCGGCCGAGCTGGTCACCGGGACCGCCTCCGAGCTGAACGACCTGCTCGCCGCCGGCGAGCTGCAGGTGAGCGTGGTCTCGGCGGTGGAGTACGCCAGAAACGCGGCCGAGTACCACCTGCTGCCGGATCTCGCCATCACCTGTGACGGGCCGGTGCACAGCGTTGCCCTGTTCAGCCGGCGCCCGGTGGAGGCGCTGGAGAGAGGCACCGTGCTGCTGACCGCCTCCTCGCGCACCTCGGTCCTGCTGCTGGAGCTGCTCTGCCGGCACCGCTGGAAAGTGGCGCCGCGCTTCGCGACCGCGCGGGCCGAGCCCGACGACCTGGAAGGCCTGGCCCGGCTGCCGCACGACGCGGTGCTGGTCATCGGCGACGCGGCCCTGCTGCTCCGCGCGCGCGGACTGTACCCGGTGCAGCTCGACCTCGGTCTCGAGTGGAAGCAGTGGACCGGCCTCCCATTCGTGTTCGCGGTGTGGGCCGCCCGGCGGGACGCCGGCGTGCCGGGCGTTCAGGCGGTGCACCACCGGCTCCTCGAGTCCCGCGCCTGGGGGCTGACCCACCTCGACGAGCTCGCCGCGGAGGCGGCGCGGACCACCGGGGTGGCCGAGCCGGTCTGCCGCGAGTACCTGGGCGACCTCGACTACGCGCTCTCCTACCGGCACCTGGCGGGACTGACCGATTTCTTCCGCCGACTGGCCCAGGACGGGCTGGTGCCCGACGGCTCCCTGTCGTTCATCTCGGCCGCGTGAGCGCCTTACTGGCTAAGAGGTTGTGCGCATGAGCGTTATAGACCGCACCTCAAGTGAATTCGGCTCCTGGCTCGAGCTCTACGAGCGGGCGCCGCTGCTGGAGCTGGGGCACCGGGCCGACGCCGAGCGCGAGCGGCAGCATCCGGGCGGTGTGGTCACCTACATCATCGACCGGAACATCAACTACACGAACGTATGCGTCGCCGACTGCCAGTTCTGCGCCTTCTATCGGCGCCCGCGGCACGGCGAGGGGTACGTCCTCAGCTTCGAACAGATCGGCGCCAAGATCGACGAGTGCAAGGCGATCGGGGGCGTGCAGATCCTGCTACAGGGCGGGCACAACCCGTACATCCCGTTCGAGTGGTATCTCGACCTCATGCGGTACATCAAGCGCCATCACCCGATCCACATTCACGGCTTCTCGCCCAGCGAGGTCGTCTTCTTCTCCGAGCGGTTCGGGCTCCCGGTGGCGGACGTGGTGCGCGAGCTCAAGGGCGCCGGCCTCGACAGCATCCCGGGTGGCGGCGGCGAGATCCTGGTGGACGAGATCCGCCAGCGGGTCGCCAGGAAGAAGGCGCAGACCGAGGAATGGCTGGCGGTGCAGGAGGAGGCGCATCGGCAGGGCATGAAGACCTCGGTCACCATGATGTACGGGCTGGGTGAGACGGCCGCCGACCGGGTCGAGCATTTGCTGCGGGTGCGGGAGGTGCAGCGCCGGACCGGCGGCTTCACCGCCTTCATCTGCTGGCCGCTGCAGCCCGAGGGCACGCCCGGGATGTCGCACTACGAGAAGACGGACGCGGTGACCTACCTGCGGACCCTGGCGCTCGCCCGCCTGGTGCTCGACAACGTGCCCAACCTGCAGTCGTCCTGGGTGACCATGGGCCACAAGGTCGGCCAGGTGGCGCTGCGCTTCGGGGCCAACGACTACGGCAGTCTCATGATGGAGGAGAACGTGGTCTCGGCCGCCGGCACGACCTATCGCACCACGCTGGGTGAGATCGACCGCGTCATCCGCGACGCGGGGTTCGTTCCCCGCCGGCGGCTGCAGGACTACTCGCTCATTCCCGAGATTGCGGCCGCATGAGGCGCGCGCCCCCGGGCCCCTCATCGTCATGACCACGCGGGTCGGGATCGGCTACGACTCGCATCGCTTCACCGCCGGCCGGCCGCTGGTCCTGGGGGGAATCCGCATCCCCCACCCCCGGGGACTGAAGGGCCATTCCGACGCCGATGCGGTGGCGCACGCGCTCACCGACGCGATCCTCGGCGCCGCGAACGCGGGGAACATCGGCCAGCTCTTTCCCGACACCGATCCGCAGTGGAAGGACGCCGACTCGATGGAGCTGCTGCGCACCGCGCACGAGCTGGTTCGCGGCCGCGGGCATACCCTGGTCCAGGCGGACGTCACCGTCATCACCGAGGCGCCCAAGCTCGGGCCGCATCTCGCGGCCATGAGCGCCGCGCTCGCGGCGCGGCTCGGGCTCGTTGCGGGGGCCATCAGCGTCAAGGCGAAGAGCAA
Organism: Gemmatimonadales bacterium; assembly: GCA_036375015.1. Taxonomy (GTDB): domain Bacteria; phylum Gemmatimonadota; class Gemmatimonadetes; order Gemmatimonadales; family GWC2-71-9; genus CAVVWJ01. The sequence goes on along the minus strand of DASUSR010000022.1, from coordinate 9,428 downwards.
CGAGGGCATGGGGTTCATCGGGCGAGGCGAGGGGCTGGCGGTGATCGCGGTCGCCACGCTGGAGGCGCGCTGATCGAGTCGCTCCTGGCGTGGGTGTCCCAGCTGCCCCCCGCCGCGATCTACCTCGTGCTCGCCCTGCTCGCCGCGGTCGAGAACGTGATGCCGCCGGTGCCCTCGGACGCGGCCGTCGCGCTGGGCGCGTTCCTCTCCCACCGGGGCGTCACGACGCCGCTGTCGGTCTTTCTGGTGACCTGGTCGGCCAACCTGCTCGGGGCCGGCGCGGTCTACCTCGCCGCGCGACACTACGGTCGCCGGCTCTTCTCGACCCCGACCGGCCGCCGACTGCTGGCGCCGCGGTCGCTCGCCGTGATCGAGCGCGAATACATCCGCTTCGGTACGGTCGGGATCTTCCTCAGCCGATTCCTGCCGGGGATCCGTGCGGTGGTGCCGCCGTTCGCGGGGCTGGTGGGGCTCGGCGTCGGGCGCACGCTCATCCCCATGGGGATCGCCTCCGCGATCTGGTACGGCGGGATCATCACCGTCGGGGCGGTGATCGGGGCCGAGTGGGAACGCATCGTGGGCATCGTCACGGGCGTCAACCGCACCCTCGGCCTGGCCACCCTGGTCGTCGCCGGGGGTGCGGTCGCCTGGTACGTGGCCTACCGCCGGCGCCGCTCCCGGGAGCGGATCTGGCACGCCACGCGCGATGCCCTGGATCCCGCGGCGCCCTCGTTCCTCGCCGGGACCCCGATCGCCGAAGGCTCCGCGCGCGAAGCGGCCGCGATGCTCATGCTCGAGCTGGCCTATGCCGATCCGGTCCTCACCCCGGAGGACCGCGACCTGGTGGCCGCCCACCTGCGGGAGCGATGGGGCATCGGCGGCGTGAGCCGGCCCGCCGAGCCGCCGCCCGAAGAGGAGCGCCGCACGCTGTTCCGCCGCTACGCGGCGCGTCTGCGCCGGCGCTTTGGGCGGGCGGAGCGGCTCCAGCTGGTCGAGCGCATGTGGGTGGTGGCGTTCGCCGAGGGCGTGGGCGAGATCGGGCGCCACGAGGAGCGGCTGATGCATCTCGCCGCGGAGCTGCTCGGGATCCGGCCCCAGGACACGGCTTCGCTGCGGCGGCGGCTGCGCAACGGGTCGCCGGCGTGATCGCGGCGCCGTTGCGGGAGCACATCGACCGGCAGTTCTGGCTGGAGGGGTTTCGGGACTATCTGACGCTCGAGTCGGGCCACAGCGCCAACACGGTGGAGGCCTACCTGCGCGACCTCCGCCGGCTGGGGGAGTTCTCGCTCGCGCGCGGGGTCGCGCAACCGGGTGAGGTCACCCGGGCGCACCTGCGCGACTTCGTCTATCTCCTGAAGGACCTGGGGCTCAGCGCCGCGACCATCCGCCGCGAGGTGTCGGCGATCCGGACCTACTACGGCTTTCTGCTGGGTGAGGGCCGGGTCCGGGAGGATCCCAGTGACCGGCTGGAGACGCCGCGGCGGGGACGCGTGCTGCCCGAGGTGCTCACGGTGCGGGAGGTGGACGCGCTGCTCGCCGCTCCCACGGTGGACGACCCGCTCGGCTGGCGCGACCGGGCCCTGCTCGAGCTGGGATACGGCGCCGGGATGCGGGTATCCGAGTTGTGCGGGCTCGGCACCGCCGACCTGCTGCTCTCGGAGCAACTGGTCCGCGTCTTCGGCAAGGGGAGCAAGGAGCGTCTCGTGCCGCTGGGCCGGGGGACGATCGGCGCCGTCTCCGTCTACCTGCATACCCTGCGGCCCGCGCTGGATCGCGGCCGGACCCGCGGGCGGGTGCTGCTCAACGCCCGCGGCGAGCCGCTCTCCCGGGTGGGTGCCTGGGGCATCGTGCGGCGGGCCGCCGAGCGCGCGGGCATCGCCAAGCGGGTCACGCCGCATACGCTGCGTCACAGCTTCGCGACCCATCTGCTCGAGGGCGGCGCGGACCTGCGAGCCGTGCAGGAGATGCTGGGCCATGCGGATCTCTCCACCACCCAGATCTACACGCACGTGGACCGCGAGTACCTGCGCTCGGTGCACAAGCGCTTCCATCCACGCGGGTAGGTCGTGACCCGCCGTTCCACTGTCGCGCTGCTGCTCGGGTGCCTGCTCCTGGCGCAGCCCGGCTGCGCCCGCTATCGGCCGGAGCCGCTCGATCCGGCAGCGCACGCGGGCCGGTATCGGGCCCGCAGCCTAAGCGACTCCGCGCTCCTCGCCTGGGTGGAGCGCCACGCCGGCGCCCCCGCCGACGGTCGCTGGACCGACCGCCAGCTCGGGGCCGCGGCCCTGGCGTACCGGGCCGACCTCGAGCGCGCCCGGCGCCAGTGGCTCGCCGCCCGCGCGAGTGCGGCGGCGGCCGGGGCACGCCCCGGCCCGGGGGTGGAGGGTGAGGTCGAGCGCAGGGTCGGTGGCCGGCGCGAGGGGTCGCCCTGGGTGGTGTCGCTCGCCGGCTTGTTCACCTTCGAGCTCGGTGGCAAGCGCGGCGCGCGCCTCCAGGCGGCGCGCGCGCGTGAGACCGCGGCGGAAGCGGAGCTGGCGCTGCTCGTCGCCGCGACCCTCGGCCGGGTGCGCGGCGCCGCGCTCGCGCTCCGGCACGCCGAGGAGACCCGGGCGGGAGCGGCCGCGGAGCTCCAGGCGCTCGGCCGCGTGGAGACGCTGGAGCGGGCGCGCTATGCGGAGGCGGCGCTGGGGAGCGGAGAGGTGGCGCGCACCGCGGCCGAGGTCGTGGGCGCCGCCGCGGCCGCCGCCTCGGCGGAGACCGAGGTGCTGCTCGCCCGAAGCGCGCTCGCCGGCGCCCTCGCGGTGCCCGACGGAGAGCTGGATGCGGTTGGCGTCGCGACGACGGTGCAGGGGGGGTGTGCCTGGGGCGAAGGCATCGGTCCGGACTCGCTCGCCGCGCTGGCCCTCCGCCGTCGAGGAGAGATCGCCCGCGCGCTCGCCGCGTATGCCGGCGCGGAGGCGGACCTCCGCTCGCGGATCGCCGCCACGTACCCCGACCTGGAGCTGGGTCCCGGGTTCATCTGGGACCAGGGCGTGCACCGGTGGACGCTCGCGGCCGCGCTGCCGGCGCTCCTCAACCTCCGGCACCGCGGCCCCATCGACGCCGCCGAGGCGGCGAGGCACGCCGCCGCCGCCGGCGTGAGCGAGGTACAGGACGAGCTCTTCGCCGAAACCGGGAAGGCCCTGGCGCACTGTCGTGGCGCCGTCCGGGAGCGAGCCGCCGTCGATTCGCAGCGTGTCGCGGCCGAACGAGTGGCGGCCCTCGCCCGGGAGGCGTATGGGCGGGGCGAGGCCGGCACGCTCCAGCTGGCCCGGGCCGAGCTGCTGCTGCGGAGTGCCGAGGCGCGCGAGCGGGCCGCGCGCCAGCGGCTCGAGCGCGCCGGGCTCGAGCTGGAGCTGACGGCCGCGGAATGGCGCGGCGCGGAGACGGTGCGTTGGCCGGACCTCCGCAGCGAACCTTTCATCCCGCGCGAGGAACACCGATGATCGGGTGGCGTGGCGGCGTGCTCGCGGGGATCCTGCTCGCGGCCGCGACCGGGCTGATGGTGCTGTACCTCGAGCACCGCGACGAAGCGTCGAGGGAGGAGGAGCGCGAGGCGCCCATCGTCGCCCCGTCCCGCGTCCGGATCGAGGAGGACGGGCCGGTCGTGGTGCTCGACTCGAGCGAGGCCGCGCGGATGGGGCTGCGCACCGCGGTGCTGGACTCGGCCTCCGCTGCGCCGCCGATTCGGCTGGTCGCGCAGGTCGTGGAGGAGCCGGAGCGCGTGGCGACACTGCGGGCGCCCCTCTCGGGCCGCCTGTCGGTGCCGAGCGGTGGCCGCTGGCCCGCGCTCGGCGACCGGATCGAGGCGGGCACCGAGGTAGGGCAGGTATCCGATGCGCGCCCGCTCAGTGTGCCGCTGAGCGGGGTCGTCACCCGCGTCGGAGCGCGGCCCGGCGAGATCGTGGCCGCCGGCCAGATGCTGGTCGAGGTGGTGGATCGGCGCCGACCGGCCGTGCGAGTCGTCTGGGATCCCGCCGCGGGCGACCCGGCAGCGGTGGTGACCCTCGAGCCTCCCGGCGGCCGGCAGCGGATGACGGCGCGGCTCATCGGCCCGGCGCCCGAGGCCGATCCGCTCACCCGTCGCGCAGCCTATCTCTACCGGGCCGACCGGGCCTGGACGGGCAGCACACCGGGGACCCCGGTCGCCGCGCTCGTGCCCTCGCGAGCGGCGGCCCCCCGCGGAGCCCTGGTGCCCGACGAGGCCGTGGTACAGTGGGACGGCCTCGCCTGGGCCTATCGCAGCCGCGGCGAGGGCGGCTTCGAGCGGGTCGCGGTTCCGACCGACCGGCCGATCGCCGGCGGATGGATCGCGTCGCGCGGCCTCTCGCCCGGCGACACCGTGGTGGTGACCGGTGCACAGGAGCTGCTTTCCGAGGAGTTCCGCGCCCGGGTCAGCGTCGGCGACGAGGCCGGCGAGTGAGCCGTTCCGCCGCCGCATGCTGAGCGCCGTCGTTCGCGGCTCCATCCGGCACCGCGGCGTCGCCATCGGACTGGCGTGCGCCATGGTGCTCGTGGGCATCACCACGCTGCTGCGCGCGCCCCTCGATGTGTTCCCCGAGTTCGCCCCTCCTCAGGTTTCGATCCAGACCGAGGCACCGGGATTCTCCCCCGAACAGGTGGAGATGCTGGTGACCCGCCCGATCGAGAACGCCATCAACGGGGTGCAGGGGATCGCGGCGGTACGATCGCAATCCATCCAGGGGCTCTCGGTGATCACCGCCGTGCTGGGGGAGGACACCGACATCTACCGTGCCCGCCAGTCGCTGGCGGAGCGGCTGGGGGAGGCGGCGGGCGAGCTTCCCGAGACGGTCCATCCGCCGGTGCTCACCCCGCTCACCTCGTCCTCGAGCACGGTCCTGGTGTTCGGGATCACCTCCGCCACCCGCTCGCCGATGGAGCAGCGGAGCTTCGTGGACTGGGTGCTCCGGCCGCGGCTGCTGGCCACCCCCGGCGTCTCCAAGGTCGCGGTATTCGGGGGCGAGGTCCGGCAGATCCAGATTCAGCTCGACCCCGAGCGGCTGCGGACCTACGGGGTGGGCATCGCCGAGGTGGCGGAGGCGGCATCCCAGGCCACCGGGGTCCGGGGCGCCGGCGTCATCGACCGGTCCAACCAGCGGCTCACGGTGCGGGCCGAAGGGCAGGTGCTGACGCCGGCCGCGCTCGCCGGCACGGCCGTGCGCGAGCGCGACGGCGCGGTCCTCCGGCTCGGCGATCTGGGCCGCGTGGTGGAGGCGGCGGAGCCCCGGGTGGGCGAGGGGGGCGTGAACGGCGAGCGCGGGCTGGTGGTGGTGGTGTCCGGCCAGCTCGGCGCCAACACCAAGGTGGTGGCCCAGCGGGTCGAGGCCGCGCTGGCGCGCATGGCCCCGGCCATCGAACAGGCCGGCCTCACCCTGGACCCGGGGCTGTTCCGGCCGGCCGAGTTCATCGATCTCGCCCTGCGGAACATCACCACGTCGCTGCTGCTGGGCGCCCTGCTGGTGGCCCTGGTGCTGTTCCTCTTCCTGGCCGATCTCGGCGCGGCGGCGATCTCGCTCACCGCCATTCCGCTCTCCCTGCTCGCCGCCATCCTGGTGCTCGACGTGCTCGGCTTCGGGATCAACACGCTCACGCTGGGCGGGCTCGCGATCGCGCTGGGCGAGGTGGTGGACGACGCCATCATCGACGTCGAGAACATCGCGCGCCGGCTCCGGGAGAACGCCGGGCGGCCCGACCCCCGTCCGGCCGCCCGGGTGGTGCTGGACGCGTCTCTCGAAGTGCGCGGGAGCGTCGTCTACGCGACGTTCGTCGTGATCCTGGTCTTCGCACCGGTGCTGGCGCTCTCCGGCGTGCACGGCGCCCTCTTCCGGCCGCTCGGCCTGGCCTACATTCTGGCGACGCTGGCGTCTCTGGTGGTGGCGCTCACCGTGACCCCGGCCATGACGCTCATGCTGCTGGGCCGCCGCGGGCACCGTGTCCACGAGTCGAGGGTGCTCGTCTGGCTCAAGCGCCGATACGACCGCCTGCTCCACTGGACAATGGATCGGCCGCGCTCGATCGGGCTTGCCGCGGCAGCCGTGTGTCTCGCCGCGGCGGCGACGCTGCCGCTCTTCGGCGCCACGTTCCTGCCGGAGTTCCGGGAGGGACACTACCTCATCCACATGTCCGCGGTGCCCGGCACCTCGCTCGACGAGTCTTTTCGGCTCGGCCGGCACGTGACCGAGGCGCTGAAGGCGGACCCGCGGGTGCGCTCCGTGGCGCAGCGGATCGGCCGGGCCGAGCTGTCCGAAGACACTTGGGGCACCCATTACACCGAGTTCGAGGTGGGGCTCGTGCCGCTCACCGGGGAGGACGCCGAGACCATTCAGGACGACCTGCGCGCGGTGCTGGCGGGCTTCCCCGGCGTCAATTTCGCGATCCGCGGCTTCCTGACCGAGCGCATCGAAGAGACCCTGACCGGCTCCACCGCCGAGCTGGTCGTCCGGGTCTACGGGGAGCACCTCGATAGTCTCGACGCCGCCGCGCGCCAGGTCGCCAACGCCCTGGCCGAGGTCGCCGGCGCCTCCGACATCCAGTACGATCCGCCGGCGGTGGCCCCCGAAGTGACGATCCGCCTCCGTTCCGACGACGCGGCCGGGTACGGGCTGCGGCCGGGGCAGGTGATGAGCGCGGTGGAGGCCGCCACGCGCGGGGTCCGGGTGGCCCAGCTCTTCGAAGGGAACCGGGCCACCGACGTCGTGCTCACGCTGGTGCCCGAGAGCCGCGCGCGCGCCGAGCAGCTCCGGCGCATCCCGATCGTCTCGAGCGCGGGGCGCCTGGTGGAGCTGGACGACGTCGCCGATGTCGCCCGCACCACCGGGCGCTTCGGCATCGCGCATGTGGGCGCCCGGCGGGTGCAGACCGTCACCGCCAACAGCAGCGGGCGGGACATCGAGGCGGTCACGGGCGATCTGGAGCGCCGGCTCGCCGGCGAGGTGCGGCTGCCGGCGGGCGTATACGCCGAGGTGGGCGGCACCGGCGCGGCGCAGCGCGCGGCCCGCGCGGAGCTGTTCCGCAACGGCCTCCTGGCGGCCGCCGGCATTCTCATGCTGCTCTGGGTCGCGTTCGGCGAGAGCAGCCGGCTCCTGCTGGTGCTCGCCAACGTGCCGTTCGCCCTCCTGGGGGGCGTGCTGGCGGTCTTCGCCACCGGCGGTCTGCTCTCACTCGGCTCGCTCGTGGGCTTCGTGACCCTGTTCGGCATCGCCACCCGCAACGCGGTCATGCTGGTCTCGCACTACGACCATCTGGTGCGCGCCGAGGGGGAGCGGTGGGGACGCGCGGCCGCGGTCCGCGGCGCGCTCGAGCGGTTGGGTCCCATCCTCATGACCGCGCTGGTGACGGGCCTCGGCCTGCTGCCCCTCGCGCTCGGCAGCGGCGACCCGGGCCGCGAGATCGAGGGCCCCATGGCCATCGTGATCCTCGGCGGCCTCGCGACCTCCACCCTCCTGAGTCTCTTCGTGCTCCCCACCCTGGCCTCGCGCTTCGGGCGCTTCGGGGCCGGCCGACCCCAAGACGACGAGGAACTGTCATGAAGACCTGCTTCGCGCTCACGGCGCTGTTGCTCCCGGCGGCGCTCGCCGCGCAGGACACCGTGCGCTTCACGCCCACCGTCCAGCAGCCCACCTTCGCCGTGCGGGAGCCGGTGCTGCGGGTGCGCCCGGGCACCGTGCTGGTGAGCAGGACCAACTTCGGGCCCTACTACACCGAGGAGGGAGGAGCCTTCCCGGGGGAGGTCGGACCCATCTACATCGAGGGCGCCACCACCGAGGACATGCTCAAGGTGGAGGTGATCAAGGTCCGCCCCAACCACCATCTCGCGGCCTCGCAGGTGTACTCGGACTTCGGCGGCCTCGCCACCGACACCCGGGTCCGCCTGCTGAACGAGCCCATCCCTGCGCGGCGCTATCTCTGGCGGCTCGACACCACGCGTATGGTCGGGGTCACCGACATGCCCCGGAGCCGGGTGCGCCGGCTGGAGATCGATCTCCAGCCCATGCTGGGCCGGGTGGCGGTGGCGCCGCGGGGACACGAGGCCTTCAACGGTCTCTGGCCCGGCGACTTCGGTGGGAACATGGATGCCTCGGAGGTCCGCGAAGGGACCACCGTGTACCTGCCCGTCTTCCACGAGGGGGCCTACTTCTACTTCGGCGACGGCCACGCCCGCCAGGGACAGGGCGAGGTTGCGGGGACCGGTCTCGAGACCAGCATGGACGTGGTGCTCCGGATCGACGTCGTGAAGGGCCGCACCATCGACTGGCCCCGTCTCGAGGACGCCGAGCACATCATGGTGGCGGGCAGCGCGCGGCCGCTGATCGACGCGTTCCGGCTGGCCCACGTGGAGCTGGTCGAGTGGCTGGAGAGCGAGTACGGCTTCGAGCGGCTGGATGCTTACACCCTGCTCGGCCAGGTCGGCGAGAGCAGCGTGGCCAACATCGTGGACCCGAGCTACACGGTCGTGGCGAAGGTGAAAAAGCGCTACCTGCCGGGCCCCGCCGCCAGGTAGCGCGGCAGCTCACGCAGCCAGCTCCGCGGGCTCGGTTCGCTCGAACGCACGGCCCAGCCGCCGGACGGCCACCACCGCCTCGAGCCCCATCACCCCGACGGCCGTGAGCGCCGCGATCGGCAGGGCCCACCAGCCGAGCGCCGGATACAGCGGCAGGAGGATGGAGCCTCCCGCCGCCGCGGGCCCCAGGAGCGCCAGCGCCAGGACCAGCAGGTGGGCCATCAGCGCGAGCATGTTCTGGCCCAGTGCCTCCACTCCCCCCTGACGCCCCGCGCCCAGATGGACCCAGGAGGGGAAGAGCACGGCCGCGCCGTTCTGAATCAGCAACCCCAGCAGGTTGATCCCGGGCAGCAGCACGGCGGCGGTGACGAGCGCCGCGGTTCGCTCGGTGAGGCCCGGCTCCATGTTCCGGTTGCCCAGGAATGCCAGATATGCGAGCGCGGCCACGCCGAGCTGCAGGGCCGTCAGGACCGCCGTCGAGGAGCTCACTTCGGCCGCCACGATCGCTCCTCCCCGCAAGGGGTAGCTGCGCAGCAGATCCAGCTTCGGCAGGTCCCCACGGAGATCGCTCCGCACCCACTGGGGTCCGATCACCACCAGAAACCCCGCCCACATCGCGGCGAACCACCCGACCAGCTCGGCCAGCTGGCCTTCACCGCGGAACGACAGCACGGCGAGGGTCACGCCGGCAAGGACGAGCCCCGACGCGATGAGGCGCAGCCGGCTGTTGCGCGCCACGCTGGTGAGATTCTTCCAGACGATCGCGCCCGCGGGGGAGCCGGCGGCGCTCAGCCGGTAGATCGGCCCCACCCGGGGATTGGTCACGGCCGCCCTCGCCCGCTCGGACCGGCCGGCGGCGCGCGGGCGC
>DASUSR010000021.1:0-6429 GCA_036375015.1 Gemmatimonadales bacterium | reverse complement strand
TCCACCTGCCATCGACTCGCCGCCGTCGCCGGCCACCCTGCCGCCGGCCCCCGGCGCGCGAGCGGTGGAGTACGATGGCGTCTGGTTCCGCTACCCGGGCGAGGCGGAGCGCGGCTGGGCCCTGGAGGACATCTCCTTCCGGGTGGACCCCGGCCGGTCGCTCGCCATCGTGGGCGCCACCGGGTCGGGCAAGTCCACCCTGGTGGACCTGCTGATCCGGACCTATGACCCCGACCGGGGAGCAATTCGGCTCGACGGCGTGGACGTCCGGGACCTGCCGCTGGAGGAGCTGCGCCGGGCCGTGGGATTCGTCCCCCAGGAGACGTTCCTCTTCGGCGAGACGCTGCGGGAGAACATCCTGCTCGGCGCTCCCGACGACGGCCGGCTGGAGCGGGCGGCCGACGTGGCCCAGCTCGGCGAGGCCCTCCCCGCCCTGCCGCAGGGCTTCGACACGCTCCTGGGCGAGCGCGGCGTCAACCTCTCGGGTGGGCAGAAGCAGCGGACCGCGATCGCGCGGGCGCTGGCGCGGAATCCGTCTGTGTTCGTGCTGGACGATGCGCTCAGCGCGGTGGACGCGCAGACCGAGGCGCGGATCCTCGCCGCGCTCCGCGGCGCGCTCGCGGGGCGCACCAGCATCATCGTCTCCCACCGCCTCGCCGCGGTGCGCGACGCCGACTGGATTCTCGTGCTGGAGCGGGGCCGGATCGTGGAGCAGGGCCGCCATCCCGAGCTCATCGCGCGCGCGGGGCGCTACTGGGAGCTGCTCCGCCGGCAACAGCTCGAGGAGGAGCTGGAAGGGGAGGCGGTAGCCGACGAGGAAAGCGCGAGCCGGACGTATTCCTCCTGAGTGTCCCGGAGGGCTCGACCGATCCGGGGGCCCGGTCCTCGAAGGGGACAAGGACTGAATTCGAGCGCAAGATCCGGGAGGCATCCGCACACCGCGGGGCCTAGGTTGGGCGCTCCACTTGCCGAGCGGAGACCATGCCAGCCTACCGGATCCAGGGTATTCCCGAGACCATCGCGGCCGCCGCCAGGGAATCCCGGCGGTCGCCCCAGTACGGCCACCCCGCCCACGTCGAGACGGCGACCGGGTACGGCCCCTGCCGCCTCTGCCTGGAGACGTTCGAGGTGGGGCGGGACGAGCGCCTGCTCTTCACCTACCAGCCCTTTACCGACCCCGAGGCGCTGCCGGCGCCCGGCCCGGTGTTCGTCCATGCCGCGGACTGCCGCCGGTACGACGGCGCTGCGCTCCCCGAATCATTGCGCCCGCTGCCGCTGGTCTTGGAGGGCTACGGTTCGGGCGGAGCGCTCCTGGTGCAGCGCCGGGTCGGAGACTCGCCGTTCGAAGCCGTGCTCGAGGGGATTCTGGAGACCGGGCAGGTGGAGTACGCGCACCTGCGAAACGCGGAGGCCGGCTGCTTCATCGCGCGTATCGACAGAGGGTAACGCGGTCAGAGCTGGCTGCGCAGGAACTCGGGGGTGAATCCCTGGAGCCAACCCGCGAGCCGGGTGAACTCCCCGCTCACGAGAAGGATGCCGACGAACACGAGCAGGACGCCGCTCACCCGCATGACCCAGGGGATGTAGCGGCGGAACCGCTGGAACCAGCCGAGGAACGACTCCACCGCCACGGCCGCGATCAGGAACGGCACCGCCAGGCCGGCGGAATACACGCCGAGCAGGAGCATGCCCCGGGTGACGTCGGTCGAGGTGGCCGCGAGGCCGAGGATCGCGCCGAGCACCGGGCCGATGCAGGGCGTCCATCCGGCGGCGAAGGCCATCCCGACCAGCGCGGAGCCCAGGTAGCCCACGGGCTTGTGCTCGAGGTGGACCCGGCGCTCCTGGGTCAGCAGGTCCACCTTGATCACGCCGAGGCAGACGAGCCCGAACGCGATGATCAGCAGCCCGCCGATCCGCTGGAGCCAGACCTGGTAGTAGTTGAGCGCGCGGCCGAGCGCGGTGGCGCTGGCCCCGAGCAGGATGAACACCAGGGAGAACCCCGCCACGAACAGAAGGGCGTGGATCAGCGCCACCCGCCGCCGGCCGCTCATCTCCGGCAGGGTCATCCCGGTGAGGAACCCGATGTAGCTGGGGACCAGGGGAAGCACACAGGGCGACAGAAAGCTCAGCAGCCCCGCCGCGAAGGCGACGGCGACTCCGAGCGCCGCGGGCTCGTTCACCGGGCACCTCCCTCGGCCCGGCGACCCACGACCAGCTCACCTCGGCGACACTCTCCGCACACCCCGTAGATCTCCACCCGGTGGCGCTGGTGCTGGTAGGCGTGCTCGTCGGCGATCATCGGGAGCATCCGCTCGAGCTGCACGTTCTGGAACTCCACCACCCGGCCGCAGCGCTCGCAGATGAGGTGCTCGTGGTGGGTCTGGGCGGGCATCGACTCATAGCGCTTGAAGCCCTCCCCGAAGTCGTGCGCCCGCACGAGGCCGCTCTCCACCAGGACTTCGAGCGTCCGATAGACGGTTGCGGTGCCCACCGACTCGTCCCGTTCCCGAATGCGGCGGATGATCTCCTCGACTGACAGATGTTCGTCCGAGAGGAAGACCACCTGCGCCACGAGGTCACGCTGCCGGGTGACCGGCTGGTGATGATCGCGCAGATGGCGGCGGAAACGCTCCAGGAGGGCGGCGCCCTCGCCCCTAGCCAGCCGGGCCATCGGGACTCGGCGGGAACCAGCCCTCGGGCGCCACGGGCTGGGGCGGGTGCTCGTCGTCGATGCGCTTCTGGGCATCCTGGAGGAGCTGGGCCAGCGCCTCCACCGGGCCGCGGCCCACCGCCTCGACCGACGACTCGAACTTGCCGCGCTCCTTGCCCTTGACGGCCAGCACGTAGCGCGCGGTGTAGATGCGGCGGCGGTCGCCGTCCACCCGGCTCAGCACCGCGGTGCCCCACTCCCGCGCCTCGTGACGGAGCGGGGTGAAGAGCCAGACGCCGTCCACCTCGCCCGGCGGGAGCACCTCCGCGACCGCCTGGGCCAGCCGGGTCCACCCGGACCCGGTGCCCGGCCCGGTCACGCCGACCCCTGCTCCCACCGCTCGGTATAGAAGCGCAGCACGTGCATGAAGTCCTGCGCGTTGGTGACGACGCCGTAGGCCTGGTGGGTGCCCCGGTCCTTGAGCTTGTTGACGACGAACTCGGTCTGGTCCACGCAGATCGTCATGAGCGGGACCGGCGCGCCGTCACAGAGATAGAAGGCGGGGAGCATGTTCCCCACCGCGATCGCGTGGAGCGCGGTAGCGACGAAGACGGCGCCGGTGGCGCGCACGGTGTACTCCCGCATGGCGTCCTGGGCGGCGAGGGTGTCGCTGTACACCCCCGGCAGGGGCCCGTCGTCGCGGATCGAGCCGGCCAGCACGAACGGCACCCGCTGGGTGACCAGCGAGTGCATGATGCCGCTCCGGATCAGGCCGGTCTCGACCGCCCGCTCGATGGAGCCGGCGGCGCGGACCCGGTTGATCGCCCGCATGTGGAGCCCGTGCCCCCCCTCGGTCGGCTGCCCGGTGTTGGTCATGCCGAGGGTGGTGCCGAAGATGGCGGCCTCGATGTCGTGCACCGCCACCGCGTTGCCCGCGAGCACCGCCTGCACGTAGCCGTTCCGGATGAACCACTCGAAGTCGGTCCGCGCCCGGGAATGCACCAGCGCGGGACCCACCACCCAGACCAGGAAGCCGCCCCGGCGCTTCTCCTCGCCCACCCGGGCGGCCAGCTCCTCGTAGTTCACCGGGCGCTCGCGGCTCACCTCGGTGGACATGAAGCGGAACTCGTTGGCGCCGTGCCCGCCACCCAGAAAGCCCTGGGCATGGACCACGATGCCCTCGGTGCCGTCCTCCGCCTCACCCATGGCCACGAGCTCGCCCCGGCGCAGGCGACGAGGCTCGATGGCCTCGAGCGTGCCGCCCCGTTTCACCACCACGCAGTCCATCCGCGGTCGGATGGGCGCCACCCAGCGCCCGTCCACGTGGACGTAGGTGGGGAGGTTGGAGGTGGAGAAGAAGCCTTCGGGGAGGACGCCGTCGGCGGGCAGGGCCTCGAAGCGGGCCTCGGGCGCGCCGGCGAAGGGCGGCCTGGAGAAATCCGGCAATGTCGCGGGGAGTTCGGGCATTTGGGGGTGGAAGGTAGGGTGGCCTACGGGGCTATTCAAGCGGCGCGGCACCCGGTGAAGGACTCCTCAGGCGACCTTCCGCCTCCCTTCAGACGCGGCAGGGCACTCTGAGGGCGCCTCGTCGCTCACGCGGGACCGTTTACCTTACGAGGCAACCGGAGGGAAGACCACCATGCGCCGTGCCCTGACCCAGCTCCTCACCCTCACCCTGACCGCCGCGGGCCCCCTCCTCGCCCAGGTGGACACGACCGCGCGGGACACCAGCCGCGTGACCCGGCTGCCCGAACTCGAGGTTACGGTCACGCGCACGCCGGAGCCGCTCAGCCGGGTGCCGTTCGCGGTCGGGGTCCTCGATCGGGACGATCTCCAGCGCGGCCAGCAGACGATCGGCATCGACGAGGCGCTCAACAACATCCCCGGCGTGGTGGTGGCCAACCGCTACAACTTCTCCCTCGACCAGCGGATCTCCATCCGCGGCTTCGGCAGCCGGTCCAACTTCGGGGTCCGCGGGCTCAAGATCCTTCTGGACGGCATTCCCCAGACGCTGCCCGACGGGCAGGGCCAGCTCACCAACATCGACTTCGCCGACGTGGGCCGCGCGGAGGTGCTGCGGGGCGCCAGCTCCTCGCTCTACGGCAACGCGTCGGGCGGGGTGATCGCCTTCGAGACCGAGGGCGCGGCGCCGGGTCCCTTCGCGCAGCGGGTGCGGGTGCAGGGCGGGAGCGGCGAGCGCGACGGCGACGCGTTCTACAAGTGGCAGAGCTGGACGTCGGGGCGCTCGGGCGACGTGAGCGGCACCCTCTCCATCTCCCAGTTCAAGGCCGACGGGTTCCGCCAGCACAGCGCGGCCGAGTTCCGGCAGCTCAATGCCGGACTCGACTGGGCGCTGGGCGGCTCGACCCAGGGCCGGGTGCGGCTGAGCCTGGCAGACAACCCGGAGGCGCGGAACCCCGGCGCGCTCACCCTCGCCGAGTTCCGGGCCAACCCCGATTCGGCGGCGGGCAACAACATTCTCCGGGGCGCCGACAAGAATGTCCAGCAGCATCAGCTCGCCCTCGGACTGCGGCACTTCGACGCCGCGGGCAACGAGTATGACGTCAGCGTCTTCGGGCTCCTGCGCGACCTCGAGAATCCCCTGGCGGCGCCCTCGCCCGTGAATCCGGCCCCGACCGCCGGGCTCTACGTGGACATCGACCGGGTGGTGGGCGGCGTGCGGGGGAGCACCACCCGGCGACTGGGCGGGGGGGAGCAATCGCCGCGGCTGAGCGCGGGACTCGACCTGCAGCGCATGCGGGACGACCGCCTCAATCTCCGACACGACGGCGGGGTGCCGACCGGCGAGGTGTTCCTCGACCAGCGGGAAGAGGTCACGGAGATCGGCCCGTTCGCGCAGGTGCAGTGGAGCCCCACCGAGCGCCTGCTGCTCGCGGGCGGCGCCCGGTTCGACTGGGTCCGTTTCGATCTCGAGGACCGCTACCTGGCCGACGGCGTCGACGACAGCGACGCGCGCACCATGTCTGCGGCGAGCGGGAACGTGGGCGCGAGCTGGTCGGTGGACGAACGGCTGGTCCCGTACTTCAACGTCGCCACCGCCTTCGAGACCCCCACGACGACCGAGCTGGTGAATCAGCCCGACGGCTCCGGCGGCTTCAATACCGAGCTGGGCCCGCAGCGCGCGGTGAACTACGAGATCGGCGCCCGAGGACAGCCCACCCCCACGGTCACCTATTCCGTGGCCCTCTTTCTGGGGCGGGTGACCGACGCCATCGTGCAGGAAGAGGAGATCGGCGGGCGGGCCTTCTTCCGGAACGCGGGCCGGACCCACAACGACGGCGCGGAGGTCGGGCTGACGGTCTCTCCCGCTGCGGGGCTCACCCTCAGCGGGGCGTACACCTACGCACACTATCGCTTCGCCAGCGGGGAGTTCGACGGAAACCGTCTGCCGGGCGTGCCGGAGCACTTCTGGCGCTTCGGGCTGCGGACGGCGCTGCCCCGGGACTTCTACCTGGACGCCGACCACACCCTCAGCTCATCGGTGGCCGCCGACGACGCCAACACCCTCGTGGTGGACGCCTGGGGAGCCGGCGTCACCAACGCCCGGCTGGGCTGGAGCGGCACCGTCGGCGTGCTGCAGCTCTCCCCGTTCCTCGGCGTCAACAACCTCTGGGACCGGCGCTACATCGGATCGGTCACGCTGAACGGCCTGTTCGGTCGGGTCATCGAGCCCGCGCCGCGCCGGGTGCTGTACGTGGGGGCGGAGATCGGGTATTTGGTGGAATAGAGCGGGGCGGGCAGGCGGGCAGGCGGGCAGG
>DASUSR010000020.1:0-11846 GCA_036375015.1 Gemmatimonadales bacterium | reverse complement strand
AACGGGGCCCTGCGGCCCGGAGCGAGTCGAGGTATCCCCGAGGCAACTCTGTTCAAGCTTAGATCAGCCAGCGGCTTGCGCGATCCACCTCAACTAGTTCAGGAACTCCCACCGCACCCCGAACGTGGTGCCGTACGCGGGCAGCCGGAAGCCGGGGACGTAGGTGAGCTCGCTGGCCGTGAGATTCCCGCGATCCCAGTAGAGCGAGAAGCTCTGGATCTGGAACTGGACCAGGCTGCGAAAGAAGGTCGCGCCCCGCAGCGCGACCGGGGCACCACCAGCGTCCCGGCCGACGATGCCGGTCCCCCACCCTTCCACGCTCAGCCGCAGCTTGAGATCGAACACGCCGCTGGGGAACTGGCGCAGGAACTTCGATCGCAGGGTCACCGCGGCGAAGGAATGCGTCGGCGGCACGCCGTCGGCGGTGCCCTCGCGGGGATCGCTGTACCAGCCCTCGAGGGTGAGCCAGCGGAGCGGCGCCAGACGCGCGCGCACCGTCAGCCAATCGAGGTCCGGCGACGCCGCGAGCGAAGCGATCCGGGGAAATTCGGCGTACCCGAACGGACTGAACGCCGAGGTGCGCGACCAGCCGATCTGCAGCCCCAGTCGTTCGCGCTCCCACCCCAGTGCGACGCCGTAGTCGCGCAGCTCCTGCGCCGTATCACTCGCGATGGCGGGCGCCGCGACCTGCTCGCCCACCCGGGCGCTCCCGGTGAGCGCCAGCCCGCGGATCGGCTGCACTCCCGCCGAGAGGGCGATGTAGTTGCTGTTGCGCTCACCGTCGTGCCGCTGGTACACCAGCTCCGCCGCGCCCGCGAGCCCGGCCGCGGGGGTCACACCGAAGCTGCCGCGGAGATCGAGCGGCGTCCAGCGGGAGCGGTGGAAGGCGGAGCCGCCGATCGACAGCGTCGGCGTGCGGTGCCCCGCGTAGCCGCCGATCTGATCCACCCGCTGCTCGAGCCCGCCGCCGTCCCACGACGTGCGCCCGAACACGAGGTCGAGCGAAGAGCCGAGACCGGCAGGGCGGGAGCGCAGAGCGAGCCGCAGCTGGGCATCGGTGCGCCGGGCGTCGAAGCCGAGGCCGATGGTGTCGTTCGCGACGACGTCGGAGACGACGAAGGGGTCGCGGTCGGGCCCCGAGCGGAGCACCTGGGCCTGGATGCCGAAACGCTCCGACGGGACGTAGCCGCCCTGGACCCAGATCTGGGTGTTGGAGTAGTCGCTGCCGGCGCCGCTCGCGGTCGGCGAGCTGAGGTAGTCGCCCGCCACGGCGAACCCGACGCCCGACGCTCCCCGCCGCTCGAGTCCCGCTTCGTACCGCGCGAAGTCACGGTCGCCTCGCGCGATCGCGATGCGCGACCGGGGTGCCCGGCGATCGTGCCGCCGGGTGAAGAGATGGACCCGAAGCAGGCCGGGCCAGCGCTCGACCTCGAGTCGGTCGAGGAAGCTCAGGGAGAAGAGGGCGGGATCCACGCCGACGCTGTCCACGCCGGTCGGCACATAGGGCATCCCGTCGAGGAAGTATTCCGCCGAGGTCGCGCCGCGGCCCTGGTAGTTCACCGGCTCGGGGCGGCCGATGAACCCGCCCCGCCAGAGAAAGACCCCGGGGACCTGGAGGAGCAGATCGCCGACCGTGCTCGCGTGCCCCCACTCGATGGAGTCGCGGGTGAAGACCAGGCGGGTGAGCGCGGGGCGGGGGCCGGACTGGCCCGCCGAGGGCATCACCGGCACCCGCTGGCCGACCTCCTCCTGCGCCTCGAGGAATCGCGCGGTGTAGTCCACGGTGTCCTGGGCCAGCGAGTCGGCGAGGAGAGTGTCGTCGAGGGTCTGGGCGGCGAGCGCGGCCGCCGGGAACGACGGGATGACGGCGAGCTGAAGGACCAGCAGGAGCAGCGGTCCGAGCGCGCGCCACGGCGACACCCGGCCGAGCACCCGCTCAGCCTTCACCGCGCACCCGTCACGCTCTTTCCCGGCCCCCCGCTTCTCCCGAGCACGAACTCGCTGAAGAGGCGTACGCCGATGCCGGTGGGGCCTTTCACCCGGGTCGGCTCGTCGCGGTCGGTGTAGGCCGTGCCGGCGATGTCGAGGTGGGCCCAGGGATAGCCGTCCACGAACTCGCGAAGGAACCAGCCGGCCGAGATGCTGCCCGCCGGCCGGCCGCCGGCGTTCTTCACGTCGGCGATGTCGGACTTCATGAGATCGCGGTATTCGTCCCACAGCGGGAGCGGCCAGGTCCGCTCACCGGCGCGCTCCCCGGCCTGGCGCACCTCCTCGACCAGCCCGTCGTCCGTCCCCATCACGCCGGAAGCGCCGTGGCCCAGCGCAACCACGACGGCTCCCGTGAGGGTCGCGATGTCGAGCACGCAGGCGGGCTGGTAGCGTCGCGCCCAGGAGAGCGCGTCGCACAGGATGAGCCGCCCTTCGGCATCGGTGTTGATGACCTCGATGGTCTTGCCGCTGTGGCTGGTGATCACGTCGCCGGGCCTCATGGCGGTGCCCGACGGCATGTTCTCCGTGCTGGGGATGAGCCCGACCACGTGCAAGGGCGGCCGGAGCCGGCCCAGCATCTCGAACGTGCCCAGCACGGCGGCGGCGCCGGACATGTCGTACTTCATGTCCTCCATGTTCTGCGCCGGCTTGATCGAAATCCCGCCGGTGTCGAAGGTGACCCCCTTCCCCACCAGCACCACGGGCGGCCCCTCGGCGCCGCGGTACTCGAGCACGATGAAGCGCGGCTCCTCCGCGCTCCCCTGCGCCACCGCGAGCAGGGCCCCGAGCTTCTCGCGGACGATCGCGGCCTTGTCGAGCACGGTAATCTCGAAGCGGTACCGGCCGGCGAGCTGCTCCGCGGTCCGGGCGAGATAGCTGGGCGTGCACACGTTCCCCGGGAGGACCTGGATGCTCCGGGCGAACGTCTGGCCCGCGCCGATGGCGGCGCCGACCGCATGGCCCCGCTCGGCGGCTTCCTGATCCTCGCTCACGAGGATCTCCACCTTGTCGAGCGGCGGCTTGCGGTCCTCCGGCGGGCGCTTCATCTCGGCGAACTGCCACATCCCCTGTGCCAGCCCTTCGGCGATGGACTGCGCCGCATCGGCCGGCGGGATTCCGCCGCGCGCCTCCCGCGGCAGGTGGAAGGCGGCCCGGGGCACGCCGAGGGTGCGGGCCCGCTTAGCGGCGGCCGCGGCCGCGCGCCGGATCGCGCCGCGGCTCACCTCGTCGGGCTTTCCCAGGCCGACCAGCAGCACACGGGCGGCCGCACCCGTGGGATAAAGCAGCGCCGTCTCGTCTTTCTTGCCCGTGAAATCCCCGGCCTCGAACAGCCGGGCCAGCGCATCCCCGGTGGCCCGGTCCAGCTCGCCCAGCGAGGCAGGCAGCCCACCCCGCGACACGGCCAGGGCCAGAAGGGGTGTGGCGTGGCCCGCCGGAGAGGCGTGGAGAACGGCGGTCTCGAACGGCATAGGCGCCAGTGTCTGCTAGATGGAAGTCGGGAATCGGCCGGACGTTGCGCGGGTGGGAAGCTATACGGGACGGCAGGGCGAGGGCAACGGGATGGACGACCCCGGCCGACTATTCCGGCGCCCGTGCCGGCACCGCCTCGGGCCGCACCTGGGTGGCGCCGCGGCGGAAGCGACCGATGGCCCAGGAGCGGAGCCCGTCCACGATCTCGTACACCGTGGGGATCACGAGCAACGTCAGCACCGTGCTGGTGATGGTTCCGCCGATGACGGCCCGGCCCAGCGGGGCGCGGAAGTCGGCGCCCTCGCCGCTTCCGATGGCCACCGGGACCATGCCCGCGATGAGCGCGAAGGTGGTCATGATGATCGGCCGCAGCCGGATGCGGCCCGCCTCGATCAGGGCCTCGCGCAGCGGCTGGCCCCGCTCCCGCGCCCATTTGGCGAAGTCGATCAGCAGGATGGCGTTCTTCACCACGATGCCCATCAGCAGGATCACCCCGATGAGGCTCATGATGTTGAGCGTATCGCCCGTGATCCAGAGCGCGAGCACCACCCCGATCAGGGAGAGCGGCAGCGAGACCAGGATGGCGAGCGGGTCGAGGAACGATCCGAACTGCACCACCAGGATGAGATACATCAGCAGCACCGCCACTCCGAGCGCCGTGAAGATCCGGGTGAACACCTCCGCCTGGTCCCGGGACTCGCCGCCGAAGGTGATCTCGTAGCCCGGCGGCAGCTGCAGCGACGCCAGCCGTTCCTGGATATCGCGCGTGACCTGGGTGAGGGGCCGGCCCGACACGTTGGCCTGCACGATCACCACCTTCTCCCGGTTGAGGTGGTCGATCTGCGCGGGGCCGACCCCCTGCTCGATGCGCGCCACCTGTCCCAGCGGCAGCGTGGCGGTGGTCCCGTCGGGACCGGGCACCACGAGCGGAAGCTGGGCCAGGTCGCTGGGCCGCTCGCGGGCCTCGGGCGCGAGGCGCACGGTGACGTCGCGGGTCTCGCCCGAGGGGTCCACCCAGTCGCCCGCGTCGATGCCGGCGAACGCCGGCCGGAGCGACTGCGCCACCTGCCCGACGGTGATCCCGAGCGAGCCGGCCAGCCCGCGCCGGAGCTGCACCTCGAGCTCGGGTTTCTGCCCCCGGGTGGAGAGCCCGACGTCCACCGCGCCCGGAACCCCGGCCACCTCCTGCGCGGCGCGCTGCGCCAGGGTGGTGAGCACGCGGGCGTCGGTCCCGGTCATCTGCGCCTGGATCTGCTTGTAGGCGCCCCCGAAGCCGCTGGTGAACACCGAGGTCTGCGCGCCGCCGACGCGGCCGGTCTCCCGGCGCAGCGTCTGGCCCAGCACCTCCTGCGAGATCTCGCGCTCGGCCTTGGGCACCAGCCGCACGTAGACCAGGGCCTGGTCCACCGACGGCGTCTTGCCGGGCACCGAGGTGCCGATGGTGGTGTAGGTGTAGGCCACCTCGGGATGCGTGCGCGCCAGCCGGGCCACCTCGCCCGCCTTGCGGCGGGTGTACTCCAGGTTGGAGCCCGGCGGCGCCTCCACGATCATGCTGATCTCGCTCCGGTCGCTCACCGGCACGAAGCCGGCGCCCACCACGCCCAGTCCCACCATCGCGAGCGCCAGCAGGAAGCTCGCGGAGGCGAGCGCCACCATCGCCATCCGGTGGTCCAGTGCCCAGGCGATGACGCCCTTGTAGCGCTCGGCCATGCGGTCGAACCACTGATTGAAGCGGTCGAGCGCGCGCGCGATCGGGTTCTTGCGCTCGTGGGCCTCGGTCTGCGGATCCGCCCAGTAGGCCGAAAGCATCGGGTCGAGCGAGAAGGAGACGAAGAGCGAGACCAGCACCGCGCAGGCGATGGTGAGCGCGAACGGCTTGAACCACTGCCCCGCGATCCCGTACATGAACGCCACCGGGATGAACACCGCGACGATGCTGAAGGTGGTGGCCGCGACCGCCAGCCCGATCTCGTCGGTGCCCTCCCGGGAGGCCTCGAAGTGGTCCTTCCCCATCTCGATGTGCCGCACGATGTTCTCGCGGACCACGATGGCGTCGTCGATCAGGATGCCGATGGCCAGCGAGAGCCCGAGCAGCGACATCGTGTTCAGGGTAAAGCCGAAAGCCCACACCGCGATGAACGAGGCCAGCACGCTGACCGGCAGCGCCAGGCCGGTGATGACGGTAGACCGCCACGAGTTGAGGAAGAGGAAGACGACCAGCACGGTGAGGAGCGCGCCCTCGATCAGCGCCTCCTGCACGTTCTCCACCGCGTGCTCCACCCGCACCCCCGCGTCCTGCACGATCTCGAGCTTCGCGCCGGCCGGCATCCGGGCCTGCAGCAGCTCCACGTGCTCCCGGATCTCGTCGGTCACCTGGGTGGTGCTGTAGCCCTTGGCCTTGAGCACCTCGATGCCGACGGCCTCGCGGTCGTCGTACAGCGCCTGGGTGCGCTGCTCCTCGGTCCCGTCGAACACGTCCGCCACCTGGCCCAGGCGGATCACCCGGCCGCCGCGGTCGGTCACGACGAGATTGGCGAACTCCTCCGGCCGGTCCAGCCGACCCTTGAGCCGGATGGCCCGCTCCTCCAGCGCGCTGTTGAGCCGGCCCACCGGCGCGGCCAGGTTCTGGGCCTCGAGCGCCTGGACCACCTGCGCCACGCTCACCCCGGCGGCCTGGAGGTCGGCGGGGCGGATCTGGACGGTCAGCTCGCGCTCCACACCGCCCACCACCGTCACCTGCGCCACGCCCGGAATGGTGCGCAGGTCGCGCACCACCATCGGGTCCGCGAGTCGGGTGAGGGTGGCCACCGGGATGTCGGCCGAGGTGAGCGCCAGTGATACCACCGACTGCTGGGAGGGGTCGAACCGGGTGAGGATCGGCTCCTCCATCTCCGGCGGCAGATCGGCGCGCTGGGTGGAGATCGCGTCGCGGATGTCCTGCGAGGCCTCCTGGATGTCCTTCTCGAAATCGAAGAACACGATGAACAGGGCCAGCCCGTCGGTGGCGCTGGCCTGGGTCTTGTCCCAGTCGAGCCCGCTGATCGAGGAGAAGGCCTCCTCGATCGGCTCCACGATCTCGCGCTCCACCGTCTCGGGCGAGGCCCCCGGGTAGACGATGTTCACCCCGATGATGGGCTGCTGGATGTCGGGGAACTCGTCGGTCTCCAGGTTGATCAGGGCGGCGACGCCGAAGGCGACCAGCGCCACCATCGCCGTGATGGTGACGATCGGCCGCTTGATGGCGAAATCGGAGATGAACATTACCGGCTCGCCTCCTGCCGCAGCACCTCGATCCGGCTGCCGGCGGTGACGCCCTGCGCCGACCCCAGCAGCACGGTGTCGCCGGCCGCCGCGCCGGAGAGCACCTCGACCAGCTCGGCGGCCTCGTCCCGCACGCCGAGCTTCACCGGCGTCTCCGCGACCCGGCCGTCCCTCACCAGGTGGAGCGTCGGGGTGGCCCCGCGGCTGTCCACCGCCGCCACCGGCACGGCCACCGCGCGCTTGGTGTCGGTCGCCACCCGTCCCTCGGCGAAGAGCCCGGCCGCGAGAGACTGGTCCACGTTCGGGATGCTGACGTAGATCCGCACCTGGCGCGTGGCCGGGTCCACCACGGGGTTGATGCGCTGGATCCGCCCGCGGATCCGCCGGGCGTAGCCGCTCACGGTGAACTCCACCGGCGTGCCCACCTGGAGCCGGCCGAGCTGCTCCGCCGGCACCGAGGCCTCCAGCCGGAGGCTGCGCGGGTCCACGACGGTGAACAGCGCGGCGCCGACCTGCACCACGTCACCGGCGTCCACCTCCCGCTCGCTCACGATGCCGTCGATCGGCGCGCGGACCCGGGTGTCCTCGAGTTGCTCGCCCGCGGACGCCAGGCGGGCCCGCGCATCCGCGAGCGCGCCCTCGGCGTTGGTCGCCTCCCAACGGGCGCTCTCCAGGTCGCGGTCGGCGATGGCGCCGGCCTCGCTGAGCCGCGCCGCCCGCTCGGCGTTGCGCCGGGCCAACTCGAGCGCGGCTTCCGCGCTCCGCACCGCCGAGCGCGCCGAGAGAAAGGCGTCGCGAACGGAAGTGTCGTCCAGCGTGGCGAGCATCGCCCCGCGCTTGACCCGCTGGCCGGCCTCCGCGTGGGTCCGGAGCACAGACCCGGAGACCTCGGCCCGTACGCTCGCCGCCTGCTGCGGCTCCAGCGAGCCGCTGATCGCCGGGCCGCTGCGTAGCTCCTCGAGCTGCAGCACGGCGATGTTCTCGGGCCCGACCGACACCGCCGGCGGCTCGGCGGGCGCCGCGCCCGCGCCGTCCTCCCCGCGGCAGCCGGCGAGCGACAGCGCGAACATGCCCAGGGCCACCATCGCCTGCGTCCTCATTGTGTCACCGCTCCTGTCTGCGCTGCCCCCGTCCCGACGCCGGTGAGGGTCGTCTGGGTCCGGGGTGCCTGATAGGTCTGCGTCTGGCCGGTTCCTCCCTGGGGAGCCGCCCCGGCGGCGGGTGCGGCCGTAGGAGCACCCGCGAGCGGGAGGGCCGGCAACAGCGCCAGCCTGGTCTTGGCGACCTGGAGATCCCGCGCCGCACGGGCCCGGTTCACCTGGGCCTGGGCCAGCTGGATGCGCTGCTCGTTCAGCTCGGTCTGGGTGGAGATCCCCTCGCGATAGCGCACCTCGGCGATCTCGTAGGCGCGGGCGGCCTCCTCTTCGGTGCCGGCGCTGGCCTCCCACGCGGCTACAGACGCCTGGAGCTGCAGCTCCGCGTCCTGCGCGTCCACCTGGGCCAGCTCCCGGGTCTGCTCCAGGCGGAGCCGGGCCTGCTCCAGGTTGGCCTTCGCCACGTCCACGTCGCCGCGGATCCTGCCGCCGGTGAAGAGCGGGAGCTGCAGGCCCAGCGAGACCGTCCAGTCCGTGAAATAGCTGGTCCCGAACGGCGAGCCGTCCGCCGGGTAGGCGATCTCGGCATAGTCGGAGGTGAGGTTGAGCTGCGGGAACCGCTGGGCCCGCGCCGCCCGCAGCAGCCCCTGCTGCGAGGTGACGCCCTCCGCCGCCTGCCGCACGGGCAGCCGCACGGCGGCGGCCGTATCACCCGCGTTCGCCACCAGCTCGGCGAGCACCGGGGTGCGCACCAGACTGGTGTCGCCCAGGGGACTGGTGAGCGCGAGCGGCTGGGCCGGCGGCAGCTCGAGCAGCTGCTTCAGGCGGACGAACGCCAGCTCCCGCTCGGCCCTGCGCTGGATCACGACCGGCCGCTGGTTGTCGCGAGTCACCCGGGCGCGGAGAAGCTCGAACTCCGACTGGTTGCCGACCTCGCGGGCGAGCCGGGTCTGGCTCAGAGTGGTGTCGGCCTGATCCAGCGTCGCCTCGGCGATCTGCACCAGGCGATCGCTGAGCGCCGCGTCGTAATAGGCGCGGGTCACGTCGAGGAGCAGCTGCGCCCGGGCGGTGGTGAGCCCCAACTCCGCGCCCCGCACCCGGGCGTCGGCGGCCTGGCTCTGCCCCCGCAGCCGGCCCCCGGTGAACAGCGTCTGGGAGAAGGAGAGCCCGAACCGGTAGGCGTTTTCCTGCCCGAAGGGCAGATCGTCGAACGCGGCGAACGGGTCGGCGTTGCTGGCGCACACGACCGCCGCCTCGAGCGAGTCGAGCCGCTCCTCGACGGGCAGCCCCGGCCGCGGCACGAAGCTGGGGCAGCTCTCGGGCGGCGGCCCGGCCGGCTCCTCACCGTCACCCTGGAGCGCGGAGAACTGGCTGCGCAGGGTGCGCTGGTACGAGGCCGAGCCGGAGAGCTGCGGGAAGTAGCCGCTCCGGGCCTGCCGCCGCTCGCCCAGGGCGCGCGACACCTCGGCCCGGGCAATGCCGACCGACTCGCTCTCCCCCTCGGCGATCGCGAGCGCCTCCTCGAGGGAGAGGGCGCGCGGGGCGCCGGCGGTCTCGGGCGTCTGCGCGACGGCGCTCGCCGAGGCGGCGAGGCCCACGACCACGACAGCGAAGGCGTAGCGGGAAGTCATGCGGGCTCCGAACGAACGGAGGGATCGGCGCCCAGGCCGCGCAGGAAGATCCGGAGGTACTCCTGGAGCGCCGCCTCGGGCTCGGTGGCGAACATGTCGCGCATGATGTCGCGGCCCATCGCATCGGCGAACAGCACGCCCATGAGCATGGTGGCCGCCACCCCCTCGTCGAAACGGGCGGTGGCCAGCCCCGCCTCGCGCAGCCGCGCCAGATAGCGGGCGAGCGCCTTGGCGGCCTGGGCGGGAGGGCTGTTCTCGGGCGCGATGATCCCGGGATGCTCCTCGAACTCCCCCATGCAGGTGCGAATCAGGGCGCGCTGCGCGTGCATCTCCGTGAGATGCGCGCGGGCCCAGTCCCCGAGCTCGCGCAGCGGATCCACCGGAGTGTCGGGCAACGCCACCGCGGCCCCGTGCTGGCAGCGGGCGATCGCCTCGCGCATCAGCGCGTCCTTCGACCCGAAGTGGCGGAACAGCGTGATCTCGTTGACGCCGGCTTCGAAGGCGATGCGGCGGGTGGTGGCGCCGCGGTAACCGGCTTCGGCGTAGACCCGCACGGCTGCATCGAGGAGCTGATCGCGGACATTCATGGGCGCCATAGTAGGAGGGCTACGCCATGTACGCAAGCAGGCGCTTGCAATCGTTACATGGACGTGAAGAATCCTCCCTCCACTCGAGCTTATCGAGCCGACGACAGCCGGCGGATCGCTGCGATTCCCGCGGCGGGCCCCAGCGCCAGCAGCGGGAACGCCAGGCGCCACCCGGCCAGCTCCACCATGAGCGGCACCAGCTGGATGGTGGCCATGGTGAGCAGGAATCCGAGCGAGGTCTGCAGCGTGAGCGCGGTGCCCACTGCATGGGGCGGCGCCACCTCGGTCACCATCGCGCTGAACTGGGCCGAGTCGGCGACCACGAAGAATCCCCACAGCAGCACGACGGGGGCGAGCAGCCAGAACCCGGCCCCGAATACCAGGCCGACGGCGAGGGAGCAGAGTCCGCTCACCGTCATGGCCCAGGTCACCACCCGCGCGTAGCCGTGGGTTCGCGCCGCCCAACCGCCCCACAGCGCACCCAGCCCGCCCACCGCAATGGCGCCGAACGCCAGCAGATAGACTGCGGAGACCGGCACCACGTCACCCCGCGTCGCGCGCTCGGCCGCGCTCGCGGCGATGAACGCGGGCACCCAGGTCCACATGGCGTAGATCTCCCACATGTGCCCCAGGTACCCGGCGGTCGCGAGCCGGGTCTCCCGATGCCGCGCCACCGTGGCGACCAGCCGCCAGGAGAACGGCCGCCGGGGGAACTCGTGCGGCCCGTCGCGGTAGCCGACCGCCACCAGCAGCGCGGCCAGTACCGCGCCCGCCGAGCCCGCGAGGACCACGGTGCGCGCGGCGCTCACGTCGGCTGAGCGCACGAGGTACGGGATCGCCTTGCCCACGGTGAGCGCGGCCACGATCGCGCCGATGGCGAGCCCCCGGTCGGTCCGGAACCAGGTCGCCGCCATCTTCATCGCGGGGGGATACACCCCGGCCAGGAAGAAGCCGGTGAGGAACCGGCAGAGCAGGCCGGTGGGGAGGTTCGGTGCGGCCACCAGCGCCGCGTTGGCCGCGGCGCCGAGGAGCGCGGAGCCCGCGAAATAGGCCCGGGCGGGCACGATGTCGGCCAGGTTCAGGACGGCCGCGAGCGCGGTGCCCGCCACGAAACCGAGCTGGACGGCCGCGGTGAGCCAGCCGATCTGCGAGGGGCTCAGCTCCCAGGCCACCCGGAACTGCCCCGCCACGGCGCTCGCCGAAAACCAGAGCGACATGCCCAGGACCTCGGCGAGGGCGAGGAGGGCGAGCACCCTCCAGCGGCGGGAGTCGCTCAGCCGGCAGTCTCGAGTGCGTGGGTCGCGGACTCCCATTCGCCCAGCGCCAGGTCCAGCGCGCGGCGAGCCTCCTCCAGCTCCGCGCCGAGCGTCACCGCGTGCGCGGCGCCCTCGGGCGTGAGATAGAGGGCCGGGTCCTCCAGTTGCTCCCTGAGCGCCGCCACCCGGCGCTCGCACTGCTCGACTTTGGCTTCGGCCTCGGCCAGGGCGCGCTCGGCGCTCCGCCGGGCGGACTGCTGCCGCCGGCGATCGTCCTCCGGACGACGGGTCTGCTTGCGCTCCCGCACCCTGCGGAGCGACTCCTCCTCGGCTGCGGCCACCCGCGCAGCATGCGCCCTCTCGGCGCTCGCGGCCTCCCACTCGGCGAAGCCGCCGCCGTAGTCGATGATCCGCTGATGGTGGTGGATCCAGATCCGGGTGGTGAGCGCGCGCAGGAGGGCCCGGTCGTGGCTCACCAGGAGCACCGTGCCCTCGTACTCCGCCAGCGCGTCCTCCAGCGCCTCGATCGACTCCACGTCGAGATGGTTGGTGGGCTCG
>DASUSR010000019.1:0-2561 GCA_036375015.1 Gemmatimonadales bacterium | reverse complement strand
AGATCGAGCGCCGCGAGCGCGAACGTGCTGTCTTGCGCCAGCGCCTCCGCGAACGCGGCGACCGCGTCCTGGTACCGGCCGTGCCGGTTCGCCGCCTTGCCTCGCAGATAGGCGGTGATCGCCCGGGCCGAGGAGAGCTCCCCGAGCGAGGGGGTACTGCCGGCCTGCCCCGCGAGCAGCGTGGCGGCGAGCCGGTCCACCAGAACCGGCAGCGAGTCGAGGCTCCCGGACACCTCCGCATGCAGGGCGCGGCCCGCGCCATCCGTGCGCCGAAGGGCCGCGCTCAGCTCCACCCCGCTGCCGGCGCGCACCAGGCTCCCATCCAGCACCCTGCCCGCACCGGTTTGCCGGGCGGCGAGGTTCGCCTGCTCCGGCGTGACGGCCGTGCCGGGCGCATGGCGGAGCGCGGCGAGCAGTTGCCGCGGCGGGACCGCGCGCACACCCGCGGAGCCGTCGAGCTTGACCGCGAGCAGGTCCACGATCCCTTCGGCCAGGTAGTCGAGGGACCGGTCGGGAGCGGTGACCCGAAACGGAAGGACCGCCACCACCGCGGGATCCAGCGCGGCCGCCTCGTCCCCCGCGCGACCCGCGAGCCGGCGCCCGACGAGCGCCGCGACCAGGCCGAGAAGCAGCGCCGCACCCACGATCACCGGGCGGAGGCGCCGGCCGGGCGCAGCCGGCGGCGGTGTCGGCGGAAGCGGGACGGGATCCGGGGCGGACACCGCGGCGAGGGCCGCGGACAGCTCGGCCGCGCTGGCGTATCGGTCGGCCGGCGACTTGGCCAGGAGGCGCTGGAGCACGAGGTCGAGCGCCGGCGGGACGGTCTCGCGCAGCCGGCGGGCCGAGGGGACCGGGTCGTTGAGGCGCTTGGCCACGATGGCCTGCGGGGTGGGCCCCGTGTACGGCGGCTCACCGGTCAGCAGCTCGTAGAGCACGCAGCCCAGGCTGTAGAGGTCGGAGCGGGCGTCGAGGGTGGCGTCGCCGAGCGACTGCTCCGGGCTCATGTACGCCGGGGTGCCGAGCGCGAGCCCGGTCTCGGTGAGGCGATCGGAGGCGCTGGTCTCCAGCGCGCGCGCCACCCCGAAGTCGGCGAGGAGGGCGTGCGGCGTGACGCCCGGGTCGCCGCCGGCCGTGCTGAGCAGCACGTTCTCCGGCTTGATGTCGCGGTGGACGATCCCCTTCGCGTGCGCGTACGCCAGCGCGTCCGCCAGCTCGGCGGTCCAGCGGAGCACCTCGGCGAGCGGCAGGGGGCCGTGCCGGCGGAGGCGGTCGCGGAGGCTCTCCCCTTCCACCAGCGGCATGGCATACCAGAGCACCGGTGGTCCGGGACCGCCCTCGGGGCCGACCTCGCCGGAGTCGAGGAGCGGAAGGATGTGCGGGTGCTGGAGCCGCGCTGCGAAGCGTATCTCGCGGAGGAACCGGTCGGCGCCGAGGCTGGCGGCGAGCTCGGGGCGGAGCACCTTGATCGCGACCGGCCGCTCGTGGCGGAGGTCGTGGGCGCGGTAGACGACGGCCATCCCGCCGCGGCCCAGCTCCTGGTCGAGGCGGTAGCGGTCGGCGAGCGACGCGGCGAGGCGGGCGGCGAGATCGGTCAGCGGACTGGTCCGGGGTACGTCACCGGCTCCGCGGCGCGCTCGTCCGGTCGAAGCGTGAGAAGCAGCAGGGCGAGGAGACTCGTGGTCGCGTAGACCAGCAGCGGGCCCTGCGGGAAAAGCGCGCTATCGCGCAGACCGGGAAGGACCACGGCGAGCGCGACCGCGCTCAGGCGGATCAGCTCGAAGCGCGGCGCCCACCCGCGGCCGTCGAGCAGTCCCCCGATCCCCGTGAGCGTGAGCGCGGAGAGCGTGCCGTAAGCCGTCAACTCCCCGAGCGGCACCTGCGTCAAGCGGTCGAGGTGTGCCACGGTGGCGAGCAGCAGGAGCAGGAACTGGCTCACCGCATATGCCTCGAGCAGGGGTCGCGGGGGAGCAGCGGCGTACTGGCGCGCCGGAGTCTCCGGCTCGCTCCACCGCGGCGGCCCGAGCACCGCGGCGAGCCTGTCCCGCCAGGACCGGCCGCGCATGCCATGGGCGATCGCGACGAAGCCCCACAGGTTCGCCCACACCGGGTCGGATCCGGGCATCCGCGGGCTGATGCCGTACGCCGGCTCCTGCCGCTCCTCGGCGAAGGTGCCGAAGAGCCGGTCCCACACGATGAGCACCCCGCCGAAGTTGCGGTCCAGGTATTCGGGATCGCGTCCGTGGTGGACCCGATGGTGCGAAGGGGTATTGAGCACCCGTTCGAGCGGACCGAGGCGCCCGACCACCCGGGTGTGGAGCCAGAACTGCCAGGCGACGTTGAGCCCGTAGGAGACGGCGAAGACCTGCCAGGGCACGCCGGCGAGCGCGAGCGGCAGCGGCACGACCCAGAGAAAGAGCCCGTGCAGGCTGCTGTTGCGCAGGGCGACGGCGTAGTTGAGCTGCTCGCTCGAGTGGTGGACCAGGTGGCAGGCCCACAGGAAGCTCACCCGGTGGGACGCCCGGTGCATCCAGTACTGGCCCAGATCCACGAGGAGAAAGACG
>DASUSR010000018.1:0-13086 GCA_036375015.1 Gemmatimonadales bacterium | reverse complement strand
AGCCGGGTGCCCATCAGCTCGACGCTGCCCGCCGACGGCGTGTCTATGCCGCCGATGAGCTGCAGCAGCGTGGACTTGCCGCACCCCGAGGGCCCCACGATCGCGACGTACTCCCCCGCTTCGAGCCTGAGGGAGACGCCGCGCAACGCGTGCACCGTCTCCCCGTTCATCGGGTAGTCCTTCCGCAGGTCGCGCGCCTCGAGGACGGGACGGACCCCGCTCACGTGGCCTCCGCCCTGAGGGTGGCGGCGATCGGGGCCCGGCCCGCCAGCCAGGCCGGATAGAGGCCGGCGAGCGAGCCGGTCACCAGGAGCACCACGGCCGCCAGGCTCAGGGTGTCGGCCCGGGGCACGAAGAACGAAAAGGCCGCCGGCAGGCCCGGGAAGCTGGTGAGGATGGCGTCGAGATAGCGCGCGGTGGCGAGGCCGAGCAGGATGCCGAGCGCCGCGCCCGCAACGGTGAGCGCCACGCCTTCGGCCAGCACCTGGAGCACGATGCTGGCCCGGCTCACCCCGATGGCCCGCAGGGTGGCGATCTCGCCCAGGCGCTCGTTCACCGTGATCGTGAGCAGGGTGCCGATGAGGAGCACCGCCACGATCAGACTCATGCTGCCGAGGATGTAGGAGAGCTGGGTGAAATAGACCAGCCGCCGCTTGGCGTGGATCACCAGGTCGGCCACGCTGTTCACCTCGAGCTGGGGAAAGCGCTCCCGCAGCCGGGCCGCGACCGACGGCACCGCGTGGTCATCGGCCGCCCGGGCCATGAGGAGCGAGGCGCGGTCCTCTCCGGCGTCCCGGCTCAGCCGCTGCATGACCGGGAGCACGGTACCCACCGAGGGCTGTCCCCGGTAATCGTAGAGCCAGCGCACCACGCCGCGCACCACCAGCCGCCGGCCGACCGCTGCAGCGGCGATCTGGGGATCCAGACGGCCGACCAGCGTGACGGTGTCGCCCACCCCAACCCCGGGGCCCAGCAGCGCGGCGGCCGGCTCGCTCAGGAGCACCCCGGCGCTGTCGCCGGGCGCCAGGTCGCTGCCGTCGGTGAGCTGGTACAGCGCCTGAGCTTCCGGCTGGATACCGTAGCCGAACAGCGTGACCAGTGAATCGCCGGCACGCCCATAGATGGAGGTGCCCAGCACCGCACCCACCTCGGCGATGCCGGGCTCGGCGCGCATCCGGCGGACGAGGCCGGTCGCGCCGGGGATCGAGCCCTCGGTGTCGAACGGCAGGGTGCCCTTGGGGGTGAGGCGGATCTGATAGCCGCGGACCAGCAACATCTCGCTGAACGACTTCTCGATCCCGCCGCTCAGCATCACCATGTCGAGCAGCATGGCCGCGGCGACCGCGATCCCGGCGAGGGAGAGCGCGGTGCGGAGCGGATGGCGGCCGAGGCTCCGGACTCCCCACCCCAGGCCGGTCAGGCGCGCCCCCAGAGCACCATGGGCCGGGTCCGCACCAGCCGCCACGCCGCCACCGCGCCGACGGCGAGGCCGAGCAGCAGCGACAACGCCACGCCGAACATCACGATCCGGGCGGAGATGAGGGAGAACACGAGCCCGGTGTCGAAGAAGCGCTGGTAGTAGGCGTTGGTTGCGGCGCCGGCCGCCATCGCGATGAGGGTACCCAGCAGCGATCCCAGCACCGCCACCAGCGCGGCCTCCAGCACCAGGGCGCCGAAGATGGTGCGCCGCCTCACCCCGACGAAGCGCATCACCGCCGCGTCCATCCGACGCTCCTCGACCTTGAGCAGCATGATGCAGAGCAGGAAGACCGCGCTCGCCACGATGGTGATCACCGCGATGGCGCGGTGGAAGCGGCTCACCACCAGGAAGGTCTGCGACGACTCGGAGGCGATCGCGGCGGAGGTGTAGGCCCGGAAGCCGAAAGCATTCGCGTTGAGACGGGCGGCGGCGCTGTCCGCGCTCACGCCGCTCCGCAGGCCCACCCCGAAGCGGTCCACCCGGTCGGGCGCGCCGAGGATGGCGGCGAGGTCGGGCAGGTGCAGGCGCACCGCATCCGCCTGGCGGGAGATCTCCGCCGGGTCGGGACGCGGCTCATAGATCGCCGCGACCACGGCCAGCCGGGCCAGCGAGTCGGGAGCGGTGCCGAGCCGCACGGTGTCGCCCACCTGGAGACCGAGGGCGTCGGCGGTGGAGCGCTGTACGGCCAGATCGATCAGCTGCGCGCGGAGGGGCGACAGCGCCGTGCAGACCAGGACGAGCAGAACGGACCAGAACCGCATTTCGAATGATACTCAGCACCGGATTGGGACCGATGCTGGTACCCCGCCCGCCGCGCGAAGTTCGCGCTCAGGAGGGCCCGGGCGCGGTTTGCCTGAAGGGGTGCTCGACGCTGAGATAGAGGAAGAGCCCGTCGCCGGCGGAACCGGGTCCGAGATCGATGGTGTAGGCCAGGCCCGGCACGATCTGGAGCCCGCCGGACAGGTCGTGCGCCCAGCGAATCCCCGGATTGAGGACGGTGCGCTCCCCCTCCCCGTCCTCGAGCCAGACCGCCTCGACCAGGAGGTTGAACGCGGGGCGCAGCCGCCACACGGCGCTGGCCCCGAGATTGAAGTCGAGGGTCGTCTCGCCGGTGCCGAGCGTGGCGCCCGCGTTCCAGTGCGCCGCGAGAGCGGGGGCGAGGACGTAGCTGACCGGCAGGTTGGCCTGGACACCGAGCGCGCCCGCGCCCCTTCCCGCCGCCTCGCTGCCGGTGGGCAGCAGGAGGCTCAGCCGCGGCGCCACGAAGAGCGGCGCGGCGTCCCGGCCGGCGAGCTGATGGCGGTAGTGGAGCGCCACGTCGCCGATGCCGGTACCGGTGCCTTCCATATAGCTCACCGGCATCGTGAAGCCGAGCTGATGCGACCGGCCGTCGAGGGGCCACTCCTGGGTGAAGCTGAAATCCCAGGCTTCGCCGCCGTCGGGGCGGCTCAGGGTGCTGATGTGCTGCACCACGCCGGCTTCCTGATTGTAGGCCTCCTCGATGAGGAAGCTGTTGTCGGCGATCGGGGCCTGGGCAGGCGCGGGGGACGGCGCCAGGAAGACGTGAAGAGTGAAGAGTGAAAGGTGAAGGGGGGCCAGCCCCCGGCCACGGGTACACCGGAAGATGAGGTCACGCATCCATTTCACCTTTCACCTTTCACTCTTTACGCTTCTCTCTCATCCCTCACCCCGTCACCAGCAGCCCCGTCGCATACATGATCAGCATTCCCGCCAGCAGCCCGGCGGTGTTGAGCGGGGAGGTGATCCCGCCCGGGCCCCGGCGGGCGAACAGGCGCCAGATCTCGTACACCACCAGCACGATGGCGCCGGCGCCCACGGCGAAGAACAGCGTGGTCCAGACCGGCGAGTAGGCGAACGCGCCCAGCCAGGCGCCGATCACGGTGGGCACGCCGGCCAGGGCGCCGAGCAGGACCAGCTTGCCCAGGCCGGGCCGCGCCCCCGCGAGGGGCGCCACGATGCCGAGACCTTCCGTGGTGTTGTGGAGGAGGAACCCGATGACCAGGAAGGTCCCGAGGGCGATCTCGCCGGTGGCGTACGAGGTGCCGATGGCGAGCCCCTCACCGAGGTTGTGCAGCCCGATGCCCAGGGCAATGAGCGCGGCCACGTAGAGGGGCGACCGCGCGCGGCCGTGCCGGGACCGCCACTGTCCCAGCGCCGCGATGGCGAGCGGCGTGCCGGCGAGGCCGAGCAGCACGAGCGACATCCCTTGGTAGGCCCCCGGCACCAGCGCGGCGGTCTCTACCGCCTCGACCAGCGCGTCCACCCCGAGGAAGACCAGCAGGCCGATGGTGAGGCTCAGGAAGAAGTCGATCCACCGGCGGGACACCGCCCGGACGAACGGGAGCCAGAGCAGCCCGATGAACACGGGTATCACCCCGGCGTAGATCCCCAGGAGCGCGAAGGTGCCGAGATACCGTGCATCCACCGGGGGCGAGAGCACGGCGACGGGCACCTCGCCGCTGAAGGTGAGACCGGTGCTGGTGACCAGGGTGACCGTGTGCGGCTCGCCCACCACCCAGGGGTAGGGAACCCTGATGGTCCGGCTGTCGAGCCGGGCCAGGGTCCGGCTCCCGTCCAGGGTGTGCACCCAGTTCGCATCGTCCACCATGAGCTGCGCGACGGTGACCGGCTCCGGCCCGCCGTTCACCACCAGCACTTCCATCAGCCCGGGCTGGGGCAGCCGGATCCGCTCGATGGTGAGGGCTTCGACCGGCGGGAAGGCCTCGCGCAGCATGCCGACCGGGCCCAGCCGCAGGAAGACGGCCACCAGCGCGGCGAGCAGCAGCAGCGGCCCCAGCCCCTTGAGCCAGAGCGGGAGCCTCGAGACGCGGGACGACGCCGCGTCGGCCTGCGGAGCGGCGGGGGCGTGGGCGGGGGCCGGGGCGGACACGTCGAGCTCAGGCATGGGGCGGCTCCACGAGGAAGACGCCGCTCCACCCCAGCTCGGCGAACTCGCTCTGGTGCGCGTGGAACATGAACGGGCCGGGGTGCTTGTAGGTGAACTCGAGCACCGCCCGTTCCCCCTGCGCCAGCGCGACCATGTCGGTCCACTCGAAGCGCTCGAGATCGGTCCCCGTGCGGTAGAGGCGGTAGAGGTTGCCGTGCAGGTGGAACGAGTTCAGCAGGTCGAACTCGGTGATGTTGACGACGTACACCCGCACCAGCTCCCCCTGCCGGATCCGGATGGGGTGCTTCTGGTAGTGGAAGGCGACGGTGTTGACCGCGTAGACCTCGTTTTCGCCGTCGAAGTTGGTGTCGAAGGCGTTCATCACCATCACCATTTCCCGGGCCGGCGGGCGCCCGCCCTTGGGATCGATGATGAAGGCGCCGTACAGGCCCTTGTGGATGTGCCGCTTGAGCGGCACGGTGTGGCAGTGGTACAGGTGCAGCCCGAACGGCTCCGCGTCGAACTCGTAGACGTAGCTCCGGCCCGGATGCACCGGCTCGAACGCGCCGTCCATGTTGGACGGGTGGATCCCGTGGAAGTGGATGCTGTGCGCGTGGGTCCCCTCGTTCCGGAAACGGATCCGGAGCCGGTCGCCTTCGGTGCAGCGGATCGTGGGCCCGGGGACCTGGCCGTTGTAGGTCCAGGCGGGATAGAACACCCCGGGAGCCACCTCGATCTCCCGGTCCTCGGCGACGAGATCGTACTCCCGCAGCACCTGACCCGAGGGCAGGGTGGACACCTGTCCCCCGTCGAAGTGGGTGAGGAACGCGCCGGGGTCGAACGAGCCGGGCGCGAGCTGGCCCACGGTGAGCATGTCGTGGTGGGAGCCGTGCGCCGGCTCCCCGCCCTGCTGCTGCCCGGCGACGGGGAAGGCGAGCGCGCCGCCGCCGGTGGCAAGCCCGACGGTACCGAGCGCGCCGACCCGGAGGAGGTCACGGCGGGTGAGGCGATGGTCGGAGCTCATGGCAGTCCTGTCGTTTGACGGTCGATTCCATGCGCGGGCGGCACCCGACGGGGGCCCGCGCTCATCTCATCCACTCGCGCGCCGCGCCCACCAGCAGCCACCCGTTGAGCCCGATGATCACGACGGCCACGCTCCACGCCACGGCCCGCAGCACCGGGCCGTTGGCGAACCGGCCCATCTTCCGGCGCTCCGAGGTGAACTGCACCAGCGGCACCACGGCGAAGGAGAGCTGCAGGCTCAGGATCACCTGGCTCAGGATCAGGAGGCTCCCCACCCCGCGCTCGCCGTACAGCGCCGTGACGATCACCGCGGGGACGATCGCGATGAGCCGGGTGATCAGCCGGCGGAGCCAGGGAGGCAGCCGGATATCGAGAAAGCCCTCCATCACGATCTGTCCGGCCAGCGTGCCCGTGATGGTCGAGTTCTGTCCCGAGGCGAGCAGGGCCACGGCGAAGAGCGTGCTCGCCAGGGTGGTCCCCAGCAGCGGCGTCAGGAGCTGGTAGGCATCGCCGATGTCGGCGACACTCCGGTGCCCCGTCTGGTGAAAGGTGGCGGCCGCCAGGATGAGGATCGCGGCGTTGATGAGGAACGCGAACAGGAGCGCCACCGTGGAGTCGATGGTGGCGAACCGGATCGCCTCGCGCCGGGACCGCTCGTCCGGCGCCACCCGGCGGGTCTGCACGATGGACGAGTGCAGATACAGGTTGTGCGGCATCACCGTGGCGCCGAGGATGCCGATCGAGATGTACAGCATCGCGGGGTTGGTGACGATCTGCGCGGTCGGCACCAGGCCGCCCATGATCTGGCCCAGCGCCGGACGCGCCATCACCAGCTCGACCGCGAAGCAGACGCCGACCGTCGCGATCAGGGTGATGACGATCGCCTCCAGCCAGCGGAACCCCTTGTGCTGGAGCAGCAGGATGAGGAGCACGTCGAGCGCAGTGATACACACGCCCCAGACCAGCGGGATGCCGAACAGCAGGTTGAGCGCGATCGCCGCGCCGAGCACCTCGGCCAGGTCGCAGGCGGCGATCGCGATCTCGCAGAGCACCCACAGGACGAAGCTCACCGGACGCGAGTAGTGGTCGCGGCAGGCCTGGGCCAGATCCCGGCCGGTCACGAGGCCCAGCCTCACGGCCAGCGACTGCAGCAGGATAGCCATGAGGTTGGAGAGCAGGATCACGCTGAGCAGCGTGTAGCCGAAGCGCGCTCCGCCGGCGAGGTCGGTGGCCCAGTTGCCCGGGTCCATGTAGCCGACGGCCACCATGTACCCCGGCCCGGCGAAGGCGAGCGCCTTGCGCCAGGCCGCCACGTTGCGCGGCACGCCCACGCTGCCGTGCGACTCGGGCAGGCTGGGCCGGACGCGCGGGTAGCGCCAGCCGGAGAGCTGCTCCACGGAAGGGGTGGCCGCCGCGCTCACACACCGTCATCGCCGGTGCAGAAGAGCACCCGGCCCAGCTCGTGGCCGATCACATGAGTACGGCCCGAGGCCTGAATGGTGATGGGCCCGTCGAAGGGCTGGCGCTCCAGCACCGTCACCGCGGCACCCGGGATCAAACCCACCGACGCGATGTAGCGGAGGCGCTCGGGCTGGCTCTCGTCCACCCGGCGGAGCTCGACCGTGCGGCCCGGCGCGACTTCGGTGAGAGGCACGCATTCCGGCTCCTCGATCGAGCCGTCCGCCGCCGGAATCGGATCGCCGTGGGGATCCACCGTCGGGTGGCCCAGCACGGCCGCCATGCGCTCGACCAGCGTGTCGGAGACGGCATGCTCCAGCCGCTCGGCCTCCTCGTGCACGGTGTCCCAGGTATAGCCCAGGGTAGCCACGAGGTACGCCTCGATCAGCCGGTGCCTGCGCACCATGCGGAGTGCGGCCCGCCTCCCCTCGTCGGTGAGCTGCACGCCCTTGTACGGCACGTGCTCCAGCAACCCCTGCTCGGAGAGCCGCTTCACCATGCCGCTCACCGAGGCGGGCGACAGCTCCAGCAGGTTGGCGATGTCGCTCGTGGCCGCCGGACGACCCTCCGGGGAGAGCCGGTAAATGGCCTTGAGGTAGTCCTCGACCGACCGCGTAAGTGTTTCCTGCTGCAGGGCTGCGTGCATGCGAAACTCAGAATTAGGAGTGCCTAATAATGAGGTATGCGAGCCCGAACGTCAAGTTGCGGAAAGGCGGAATTGTGCCCTGGAAGGGGGATGCCTACCAGCGCGGGCCGGCCGGAGCGGGAGCCGCGTGCCCGGCCGACCGGCCGGCCGACCGGGCCATGCTCCAGCCGATGGCCATGAAACCCAGGCCGCCGAGCGAGAGGAACAACCAGTCGTAGAGCGGAACGTGGACCGGGAGATCCCGCACGTGGTGGATGCCAAGCAGATGGTGGTCGATGAGTCCCTCCACCAGGTTGAACACCCCCCAGCCGAGAAGGAGGAGTCCGGTGAACGCGCCGGCAGCCGGGAGCGGCCGGCCCCGCCGGGCATCCCCCAGCAGCCAGTACACCCCGAGCAGCGTGACGAGCCAGACCACTGCGTGGAAGTAGCCGTCCCATCGCATGTTGTCCGACATGGCCGCGAGGGTCACGGGCCGAAGCACGGCCGAACCCATGTTGTGCCACTGGACGATCTGATGCAGCAGGATTCCATCGACGAACCCGCCCAGGCCGATACCCAGGACGATGCCCGCTCGCTTGGCCACGGGCTGGGTGTTCGAGTTCACGCGCACCTCCCGGCTGGACGAACGACGACCACGCCATGAGATGGCGGGCCGGCGGGGTTCGGCGCGGTGTGGAGGCTCACAGGAGCCGTTCAGCGCACCTGCGCCAGAAGGCCGGTGACCACCCGCTCGGTCATGCCCCACACGATGGCGTCGTCGAGCTGGTAGGCAGGCATGTCACGACTTTCGTTGCGGATCTGGAGGCGGACGGAGTGGTAGGTGGCGGGATGCAGCAGGCGGTCGAGGTAGACCCATCGGGCGGCGGCGACCTCCGGATTGAGGGTCAGGGCCGGCCGGGAGGGAAGGGCGAAGACGTACGGGCGGACGGCGATCGGCGGGAGGACCGGGGTGCGGGGCACGACGTCGTCCAGGCTGCCGAGAAGCGCCGAAGACGGCAGCTCGAGACCGACCTCCTCGCGGGTCTCGCGCACCGCGGTGGCGACGAGATCGACGTCTTCCGGCCCTCTGCGTCCGCCGGGAAGCGCCATATGCCCCGACCAGGGATCGCCGGCCCGCTCCGCCCGACGGATGAGGAGCACGGCGTCGGGGTCCGGTGTGACGATGACGGCGACGGCCGCCCAGATCAGCTCGCCGCCGCCCTGGTCTTCGAGCGGGCGATGGGTGGCGAGCCGGGCCCGGAGGCGGTCGAGACGGGAGGTCAGTGGTTGTGGGTGTGGCAGCCGCCCCCGCAGCAGCCCCCGCCCGCGGGCGGGCCGAGCCGGCTGAGATCGGGTCGGGACGCGGTCCCGCCGGACGCGGGACGGGCGGTGAGCGACATGAGCCGCTCCAGCTTGCGGCCCTGGCACTCGGGGCAGGCGACCTTCGTCTCGGAGCGCACGAGCTGCTCGAACTCGGCACTGCACGAGTGGCAGCGATAGGTGTAGATCGGCATGGACGGAGATTAGCGTCGTGCCGGCGGCTTTGCCAGCAGGTCCACTATGCGGCGGAGCGGATTCCCGTCAGGCGCTCGCTCACCTCCCAGAGCCGGCGGGCGGTGGCGGCGTCGTAGGACGCGGGCGACGACCGGGCCTCGCGCCGGTTGGCGAAGTATCGCCCGCTCACGCTGGCCACCTCCGGGGCGGCGGCGAGATAGAGCACGGTGTCCACACCGTGCTCGGGACTCGCGCCGAACGCGTGGGCCAGCACGCCCGCCACCACCGGCACCCGCATGTAGTCGGCCAGTAGCCGGGTGGCGACGGCACCGGGGTGGAGGCAGTTGGCCGTCACCCCGCTGCCCTCGAGCCGCCGCGCCAGCTCGTAGGTGAAGAGCACGTTCATCAGCTTGGTGATCGCATACACATCCGCCGGGTCGTAGTCCCGCTCGCTCTGCAGGTCGTCGAAATCCACCATCGCGCCGTGATGGGTGGTCGAGGACACCGTGATGATCCGCGACGGTGCGGCGGCCCGGAGGGCGGGGAGCAGCAGGTGGGTGAGCAGGAAGGGGGCGAGATGGTTGACGGCGAGCTGGGCCTCCAGCCCGTCCACCGTGACCGTCCGCTCGCGGGCGACCAGGCCCGCGTTGTTGATCAGCACGTGAACGGCGGCGTGACGGCCGAGGATCTCCGCGGCACCCGCCCTCACCTGGGCCTGGGAGGAGAGGTCCGCCTGCACCACCTCGGGCGTGGGGCAGCTCCCGGCCCGGCCGATCGCCGCGGCCACCTCCGCGCCGTCCTGCTCCCGCCGGCACACCAGCACCAGCGTCGCGCCCAGCCGGGCCAGCCCTTCAGCGGTGGCCCGCCCGATGCCGCGATTGGCGCCGGTCACGACGCAGATCCGGCCGGTCATCTCGCCGAGGGCGGTCGTGGTAGACATGGTCTCAGAGCAGGGATGCCGCGAGGTGGGCCACGGTGGCGTCGAACACCCTCTCCAGCTCGGGCGGGGCGCCCTCCCACGGATGGGCGGCCCCGAAGGTGTGGCCGGCGCCATCCACCAGCAGCAGCGTGGTCGTCCGGCCCGCGCTCGCGTCCTTGAGCGCGTCCGCCTCGAGGGGCGACACCGATTCGTCCGACCCGCCGTGCACGAGGAGCCAGGGCACCGCGACGCGCGCCGCCGCCCCGAGGATGTCGAGCCGCCCGGTCGCGTGGCGACCGATGTCGTCCAGCACGGCGGTCGAAAGCGGCAGGGTCTGACCCGTCCGGGCGTTCACGATGGGCTTGGTTCCCGCCGCGCGCCACGCCTGCTGCTCGGACGGCGACCAGCGCTCGACGCTGGAGATGGCGGCCCAGGTGACGAGGGTGCGGACCCGCGGGTCGCGTGCCGTCTGGAGGACGGCGACGCCGCCGCCGCGGGAGTGCCCCACCAGCCCGAGCCCGGTCGGCGGCGGTACACCCAGGTCGCCCGCCGCCAGGGTGGTGATCACCCGATCGAGATCGTCCAGCTCGGCGGAGAAGGTGTTCCGGGCGAAGCGGTCGGGAAGGGAGAACTCGCCGGTGTCGTCCACTCCGCTCCCGCTCAGGTTGAGGGTCACGGCGGTGAGGCCCGCGCGCGCGAGGCGCTCGGCGAAGACGGGGAACATGCCCCAGTCCTTGAACCCCTTGAACCCGTGCAGCACGACGACGGCGGGGCGGGGCGAGGACCGGCCGCCCGAGCGCACGTCGACCAGGATCTCGCCCAGGGCGCCGGGAACGCTATGCTTGGTGAGGCTGGGTGTGGCCATGATCCCGTCCCCCGCGCGAGCGGCTTACCGCACCGCCGCCTCCAGCAGGTCCAGCTCTCCGGCGTCCGCGTCGAGCCGGGCCCGCACGCCGAGAGGCAGCGTCCACTGATCGTCAATGTGGCCAACCGGGAATCCATACGCCACCGGGACACCGAGCGGGCCGAGGTAGGTGGCAAGCACCTCGTCGAACCCCATCGCCCCGTCCTCCGTCTGGCGCCGGAGCTCGGTGAACCGGCCGACCGCCACCCCGGCCAGCCGGTCGAGCGCGCCCACGGCGCGCAGGTGGGCGAGCATCCGGTCCACCCGGTAGAGGTCCTCGCCCACGTCCTCGAGGAAGAGGATCGCCCCGTCGAGCTCGGGGAAGTACCGGGTGCCGATCAGGCACTGCAGGAGGGTGAGGTTCCCGCCGAGGAGAGGGCCCTCGGCCGCGCCGGGGGCGAGGGTGACGATTCGGTCCTGGCGCGGTATCAGAGTATCTGGGGGTCCGGGCAGCCGCTCGAGCCGCCCCGGGGGCTCGGCGCGGGTCAGGACCCGCTCGAAGTGGCGCCGGGTGAACGCCGGCATGCCGGCCCGGGCGACCGGCCCGTGGAAGGCGACCACACCGGCCCGGACCACCGCACCGAGCAGGAGCGCGGTGATGTCGGAAAAGCCGATCAGCGGCTTGGGCCGGCGAGCGAGGGCGTCGAAGTCCACCTGGTCGAGGATCCGGGTGGAGCCGTAGCCGCCCCGGATGCACCAGACCGCGTCGATCGCGGGGTCGCGCAGGGCCGCGTTGAGGTCGCCGAGCCGCTCCTCGTCGCTGCCGGCGAGGTACCCGTGGCGGCGCCCCGCGCCGGGAGCGAGCACGGGAGCGTAACCCAGCGCACGGCACAGGGCGTCGGCCCGGGTTAAATCGTCTCGTTCCAGCAGCGGTCCCGCGGGCGCCACGAGGGCGATCTTCGCGCCGGGCGCGAGTCTGGGAGGCCGAACGGGCGATTTTGACCCCATGATCGCTCCACTGTTAGATTGACGCACCTTCACAAGGGAGAACGGTAGTGCGTGCTTCGCAGCCCGCGTTGCTCGCCGCCGGCCGTGTGATCGTTGAATTGCGGGACCAGATGGTCGCCCAGTGGGTCGATTGGCTCGGCGACCGGATGACCGCCGCCCCCACGATACCGCGCCCAACCGTCGAGCGGGAGTTCAGGCTTCTTCTCGACGTCATTTCCGAGATGGTCGGCCCGCTTCGGCGGGAAGTCAACGCAGTCTGGTTCCACCTCTGCGAGCATTACGGGCGGATCGCCTCGGCACGCGGCCTCGCCGCGGGCGAGGTGGTCGAGGAGCTGCAGTTCCTCCGGGAGCTGCTCATCCGCAACCTGGCGCCCGTGCTCGCCGCGATGCGCGCCCGTCAGGGCATGGCCATCATGCTCCGGCTCAACCGGGTGATCGACAAGGGCATCGCGGTGGCCGTGGTGGGCTACACCGATGCGCTCGTCGCTACCCTGTTCGCCCAGAACGGGGTGCCGGCGCTCAGCACCGAGTACGACCGCGCCGAGGTCGAGCGCCAGCTCGATGCGCTGGAACAGGAGCTGATTTCCGTGGTGAAGGGCGGCCACTCGGGGACGGAGACGAGGGTCTAGCTCCCCCCGCTCGTGCGTCTCCTCGATCTTCTCCCTGCCCTGCCCTGGCTGGCCCCCTACGCCGGGTTGTTTCGTCTCGCCGCCAACCGGCCCAATCTCTCCGACCTGGAGCCCGTCTCCGGCCTGCCGGTCTCCATCGTCATTCCGGCCCGGAACGAGAGCGCCACCATCGAGACGGTGGTGCGCAGCGTGCTCGCGTCGGCCTATCAGCCGTTCGAGCTCCTGGTGGTGAACGACCGCTCGACCGACGATACCGCGGCGATCGCGGGTCGGCTCGCGGCAGAGGATCCGCGAGTGCGACTGGTGGAAGGCGAACCGTTGCCCGATGGGTGGTACGGCAAGCCGTGGGCCTGCCACCAGGGCTATCGGGTCGCCGCCGGCGAGCTGCTGCTCTTCACGGATGCCGACACCCGGCACGAGCCGGACCTGCTCGGCCGAGCGGTGGCCGCGCTGCGACGGGAGCGGGCGGACCTGGTGACCGTCTCTCCCCACCAGCGGTGCGTGACCTTCTGGGAACGGGTCATCATGCCGCAGATCTGGCTGCTGCTCGGGCTCCGGTTCCACCCGATCCGGGTGAACCGCGCGCGGCGCGAGCGCGACGTGATCGCGAACGGGCAGTTCATCCTGGTCCGCCGCGCGGCGTACGAGGCGATCGGCACGCACGCGGCGGTGCGCCACGAGGTGGCGGAGGACCTGGC
>DASUSR010000017.1:0-10394 GCA_036375015.1 Gemmatimonadales bacterium | reverse complement strand
ACCCGCTCCGCGGCGCGGATCCAGGGGCCGATCCTGGACGCGCTCGCCGGGGCGCCGCCCGACACCCGGCTCTTCGTGGAGGCGATGATCCGGCTCGCGCCGGACACGCCCACCGTCGCCGTGCTCGCCGAGCGGCTGTATGTCCGCCCGAGCACCCTGATGTCGCGGTTCGCCCGGGCCGGGCTCCCGTCGCCGAAGAACTACCTCGCCGCCGTGCGTCTGCTGCACGCCGCGCACCTGTTCGAGTCCGCCGGCCTGTCGGTGGCCGACGTGGCCTACCGCCTGGAGTACTCCTCGCCCCAGAGCTTCGGCCGCCACCTGCGGGCCATGCTGGGGGTCACCGCGCTCGAGTTCCGCCGGCGGTTTCCCTTCCCCGTGGCCCTCGAGCGCTTCGTGCGCCTCATGATCGAGCCCTACGTGGAGGTGTGGGAGAGCTTCCACCCGATGGCGGGCGCCCGGGTGCTGGGGCCCGACGGCTAAGCCCCTGTCCGACAACTGTGAGCGGACCTGAGGGGCTCCTCCGGGGCGCTCACGGACGCTCCGCGCCGGAGCCCGCGCAGACGGCCCGCGGTCTCCTCTGCTGCGGGTCCTAACGCGCCCCTGGGGAGCCCCTCAGGTCCTTTGGCTGGTTGGCAGGCAGAGCCTAGCGGCCGGCCGGAGCGCGGGCGCCCTCCAGGCGACCGTACTTCCGCAGCACCTCCCGCAACCGGCCGTGCGGCAGCGCGGGCACCACCAGCCCGTCGGCCCCCTTCATCGTGCGTGCCGCGAGCATGGCGTTGATGATCGCCTCCTCGGTCGCCTGGACAGTAGCCTCGTATACCGGGTCGATGGCATTGTCGTTGAGCATCCGGACCGACGCGACCCGCACGCTGTCGCTGGTGGTCCCGGCGGTGGAGAAGGCGAGGAACAGATCGCCGGAGCCCGCCCCCGAGATTCCACCCGTGCGCCCGATGCCGAGCGCCGCGCGCCGGGCCAAGCGGCGGAGCTGGTGGGGCAGCAGCGGCGCGTCGGTGGCCACCACGACGATGATCGATCCCTCGTCCCGATCCCGGTCGAACCCGGCGGGGCAGCGCTGCGCCGCCCTCGCCGAATCGAGATCGGGCGCGTCGTAGCAGGGCCGGCGATTCGTGATCTCCTGCCCCACCGGTACCCCGGCGACCCGGAGTACCCGCCGCTGGCCGAAGTTGCACTGCACCAGCACCCCCACGGTGTAGCCGCCCTGTCCCGGGCTCAGCCGCCGGCTTGAGGTGCCGATCCCCCCCTTGAAGCCCAGGCACTGCATGCCGGTGCCGCCGCCGACGTTCCCCTCCGGCACCGGTCCGCCCCTGGCCGCGGCGAACGCCTGGTGTACGTGCTCCTTCGCGATGTGAAAGCCGTAGATGTCGTTGAGGTCCCCGTCCCAGGTCTCCGCCACGACCGGCAGACAGCAGTTGAACACCTCGGAGATCCGGCGGTGGCCCCATTCGATCACCGCGTCACGCACGACGCCGACACTGTTGGTGTTGGTGATGGTGACGGGGTAGAGCAGGAGGCCGTAGTCGTCGATCCAGGCGGTGCCCGTCATCTCGCCGTTCCCGTTCAGGTTGAACCAGCCGGCGAACACGGGC
The DNA here is from genome assembly GCA_036375015.1 of Gemmatimonadales bacterium. GTDB lineage: Bacteria > Gemmatimonadota > Gemmatimonadetes > Gemmatimonadales > GWC2-71-9 > CAVVWJ01. Next base: position 8,787 of record DASUSR010000017.1, on the reverse strand, counting down.
GCCAGATCGGAGGTCCCCCGCGGAAAGACGGCCGTCACCCCGGTCCGGACGTTGGTGCCCCGGATGACGGTCGCGTGGCCCACGGCTACGCCGGCCACATCGGTGATCGCGTTGAGCGGGCCCGGGCTCCCCTCGAGCGGTATGCCCAGGTCCCGCGCGCGCTCGGCCCCGGTCTGGGCCGCCAGCGGTGCCGCGGCCGCCGCGAGCAGGATCGCCGCGCGAAGGGCGCCGCTCATGACCGCGCCACTCGGGCCCCGCCGGCCGCGAGCCCGGCGGGGCGCAGCTCGGCATCCAGCGCGCGGCCCGCCCGGGCCACCAGCTCGGGCACCGAGTGCACGTCGGCGTCGGTGGTCCTGAAGTTGACGATGCAGGCGCGCAGCACGAAACGCTCCCCCACGAGGGCATTGGTGACGAACAGCCGCCCGCCGGTCTTGAGCCTGGCCACGAGCGATTCGTTCAGCGTGTTGAGGTAGGACTCGGTCTCCGCCGGCCCCGGCGTCAGGCCGGCCGGCACGTAGCGGAAAGTCGCGATGCTGAGGCCCAGGGTGACGGCCTCGATCTCGGGATGCTGCTCTGCCGCCCGGTAAAGCTCGCCGGCGAGCCGGCAGTCGTCCGCGATCATCCGGGCGTAGCCCTCGCGGCCCGCCTGCCGAAGGCCCAGCCACACCTTGAGGGCGCGGAAGCCGCGGGAGTTCTGCGGCCCCAGCTCGTAGTAGTTGATCGGGGGCTCCTCGCCCTCGGTGTCGAACTTGTAGTAGCTCGGCGTGTAGCCGAAGGCGTCGCGCAGGTGGGCCGGGTCCCGCACCAGCGCGCAGCCCGCCTCGATCGGCGCGTAGAGCCACTTGTGCGGGTCCACCGCCACGCTGTCGGCGAGCGCCAGGGCCCTGAGATCCTCGGGGGCGTCGGGGAGCGCCGCGGCGGGAGCACCGTACGCCCCGTCCACGTGGAACCAGATCCGCCGCTCCCGGGCGATCGCCGCCAGCTCCCGGAGCGGGTCCACCGCGCCCGTGCTCACGCTGCCGGCCGTGCCCACCACCAGCAGCGGCCGGTCGCCGGCGGCGACGTCCTCTTCCAGCCGCGCCCGCAGCGCGGCCGGATCCATCCGGCCGCCGCCGTCGCAGGGAATCCAGCGCAGCGCGTCGGTGCCGAGCCCGAACAGGTCGGCTGCCTTTTCCACCCAGGTATGGGTGGCGGCGGAGACGTAGACCCGGAGCCGGAGCGCGTTCGCCCCGGCGAGCCCGGTGGTCCGCACGGTGTCGCCCAGCATGGCCCGCCGCGCGGCGAGGAAGCAGACCAGATTCGCCATGTTGCCGCCGCTCACCAGCAGGCCGCCGGCGTTCCGGGGATAGCCGATCAGCTCGGCGATCCAGCGCACCGCCTGGGCCTCGATCTCGGACGCGATGGGCGAGAGCTCCCAGCCGCCCACGTTGGGATTGATGGCCGCGGCGAGCAGATCGGCCAGCGCGCCGATGGGAGCGGCGGACGAGGTGATGTACCCCATGAAGCGCGGGTGACCGTTGTAGAGCGAGTGCTCCGTGAGCAGGGGCACGGTCTCGGCCAGCAGGTCGTGCGGCGGCGTTCCCCGAGTCGGAAGCGGTGCCCGGCCGAGGAGGGCGCGGACCTCGGCGGGAGTCTCGCCGGGCGTGACGGGGCGCTCACGGATCCCTGCCAGCAGCTCGGCCAGCCGGTCCACCAGGTCGTGGCCCAGCCGGCGAAACTCCTCGGGGGCAATGTCGAGCGGTGCTGTCCGGTCCACACCACCTCCATCCAGGCGGCCTGGCTGATCGCGCCCATGCGCGCGAGGGTGGGTTCAGTCGCTGGACTTGAAGCGATCGGCGCGCCGGCGCTGCACCCCCGGGTCGGGCTCGGCCCCGCCGCGGAACTCGAAGTGGGTCTCGTCGAGCGCCCGGTCGCCGGGGGCGTCGGTCATGCGCTGCAGCAGGTACCGGGCGAGCACCACTTCCGCGATCCGCGACGCGGGCTCCCACTGGCCCGGGGTGAGCTCGGGGTAGAGATCGGCGAATTCGGGACGAAGGCGGGCTTCCCGCATGCGGGGTAATCTAAGCGCGCAATGGGCGGGCGGACGCAACCCTTCGCGCCACTCCGGCATCCAACAGACTGCAGTACCCTCTGCAGTACCGAGCCCCCGGGGTCGCGGCCAGCAGGATGACCCCGGGGGCTCCCTCGCGTCCAGCTCCGGCCGGCGCTAGGCTCTGCCTGCCAACCAGCCACGGTTGCGGACAGCGTCTACCGCTGACCGTCCGCCAGACTCGCCGAGTTGACCCCCCGCTCCTTGACCAGCGCGTACAGCTCGGCGAGCTCGGCCGGGACCTCCGCCGTCAGGTTCTCGGCGCCGCTCTCGGTGAGCAGCACGGTGTCCTCCAGGCGGATGTGGATCTTGCGGTCATTGAACTGGATGATGGGCTCGACGTTGAAGACCACCCCGGCCGGGAGCGGCCGCTTGGCGGCGGGCCCCCCGATCCCGCCGACGTCGTGCACCGAGACCCCGATGAAGTGGCCGATGTACCGCCCCCAGGAGAGGAACGCGTCGCGATAGCCGTGCCGGGTGTAGACCGCCTCCGCGACGTCGCGCAGCGAGTCGAGGGTGACGCCCGGCTTCATGGCCGCGATGATCGCGTTCCGTGCCTCCAGCACACACCGGTACATCTTCTCCTGCTCGGCGCTGAAGCGGCCCGAGACCGGCCAGGTCCGGGTGATGTCGGAGGTGTAGTACTCGAAGTCAGATCCGTAGTCCATGTAGACGATCTCGCCGGCCTGCAGCTGCCGCCGGTTCTCGTGGTAGTGCACGATCGGCGTGAGCGGGCCGGACGGCACGATGGGCGGGAAGCCGTCGCCGTCGGCACCCAGCCGCGCGTTCACGTACTGCGCGGCGGCCGCCAGCTCGTACTCGTACATGCCCGGCTTGGTGGCCCGGATGGCCTCGGCCACCGCGGCAGCGCCGATCTTCCCGCTCCGGCGGAGGCGCTCGATCTCGTAGGCGGTCTTGACCCAGCGCAGCTCGTCCAGATGTGGGCTCACGTCGGCCGCCGGCAGGTGCGGCAGCGTGGTGCGGATCCGCTCGATGGCGACCTGATAGGGTTGCGGCTGTCCGTAGAGCGGGTGCTCCATCGCCTGGGCCGCGAACGCGCGGGCCTCGCTGCGGGCGTGAATCTGCGCATCGGGCGGCGTGAGCTGGAGGAAGAGCTGCTTCACCGCCTGGTTGCCGCCGATGAGACTGAGGGTCGTGAAGAAGGCCTCCATCGGCATGACCGGGAGACCGTAGCGCTCCTGCGCCTTCTCCACGTCGCGAAGCTGCGGCGGGTAGCTCGGGAAGCCGAGCTGCGGGCGCTTGAGGGCGAAGACCGTGGCGTTCTTGGTGACTCCGTTGAGCACCAGCACCGCGCCCGGCTCCTCGAGCCCGGTCAGGTAGTAGAAGTCGGGTGACTGCCGGAATCGCACCGGATACGGGTGCTCGGTGGCCGCGAGGACCACGGCGATCCCGTCCGGAATCCGCTCCATGAGCCGTGCGCGCCGCGCCGCGAACTCCGCCTTGTCGAACGACTCCTGCGCGGGCAGCGACGGCGACATCAGGAGCAGCAGGAGCAGCCCCAGGCACGACCGGCCGGGGACGCTGTGGACGGCAACTGACATGAACGGCTCCTCGAGGGACAGTGTGCGGGGCCTGGCGAGCGGGACCTCCACAGGACGGGCCGGCCGGCTCTCCGGTTTCCGCGGCTGCGCGATTCTCGCAACCCCCACCCTTCCGGCTCCGTTTCGCTGCAGGATTCCGCATTCCGGCCCCGGAGGGATCAGCTATGTCGCGGCGCATCATGCCGACCGACGACGGGCAGAGCGCCGGCGTCACCTACGACGATCCCCGCTCCCGGTTCAACGGCGCGGGGCATTTCGTGGACATCAACGGCAATCGGATCGACAACGAGGACGGACCGGAGAGCTGGTACACCGATGCGTACGGCCGGAACAGGCAGACCTCACCGTCCCCGGGTCCATCCGCCAGCGGATCGCCCGGATGGACAACTTCATCGGGGTGGACGTCGGCGGCCCGACCATCGGCCAGGACCGGGTGTACTCCGCGGCGGGGGTGCGGGCGCCGAACTAGGCCTGCCGGTCCGCGCAGCGCACGTCCCGGATGCCCCCGGGCTTGAGCCGCAGCCGGGTGAACACCTGGCTCATCGTCACGGCCCGGTAGGCACACTGGAGCGTCTGGCGGCGGAGCCGGAAGAACACCATGCACTCCCGCACGCTGCACTGGACCGTGGCGGCCTCGCGCTCGAGGGTGCCCTCTCTCGAGGCGAAGACGCCGGGCCACGGTCCCCGCTCGCCCACCTCCATGACCCAGCGGGTCGAGTCGTGGGTGGCGGGGTCGGCCGTGTAGCCGTTCTCCCGTACGAACTCCTCGGCGCAGCGCCGGGCCATCGCCTCCATGTTCTCGGCGAGATCCCGCTGGAGCAGGCAGCGCTGCGGGTCGGCCTTGAGCCAGAGCGGGATGTGGCTCGGCGGTTCCGAGCGGGGCGCGCCGCAGCCCACCGCGGCGAGCAGGGGAACGAGCAGGAGGGCCCTACGCCCGGCCCCGGACCTTGGCGAACCACCAGCGGAGGCCCACCAGGAGAAAGCGCCAATCATGAAAGAACTCCGGCGGCTTCCCCTCGTAGTAGTGCCCGATGAACTGCAGGGTCCATCCCACCACGAAGAGCGCCAGCGGTACCGGCCACAGCCCCTCGACGAAGATCGCCGCCACGAAGAGCGGCACCGAGAGGGCGATCATGGGAATCCCGAAGGTATGACAGAGACGGTTGACCGGATGTTGGTGGCTCTGCGCGTAGCGCGCAACCCACTCGCTCATCGGCCGGTTGCCCAGCAGCATGATCCCTCCGGAAGGGGTCCTCTAAGATTTCGCTTTCAGTTCCGTCCCGCCAGCGTCGGCCAGACCTCCTGCAAGGTGCCGCGAGGCTCCCGGGCCACGAACACGGTGAGGTCGCGTTCCTCGGCCACGGCCCATTCGCTGGTCACGCGCGTTGCCGCCTGCAACGAGTCGAAGAAGGGCCGCAGATCCTCCCGGGCGATGCCGATGGTCACTACGACATCTCCTGGCTTCTCACCCGGCCCGAAAAACCAGTAGCTGCCGGCGGGCGAGACCGCGCGCGGGAGGCCGTGTCGCGGGCCGAAGAAGTCGATCGCCCCCGCCTCGCCGTAGTTCCCGGCCAGGAGGACCGCCCGGGTCCGGTCCGCCTCGGGGAGCCCGTGGTAGACCCGTGCCACCGCGCCGACCTGCTCCTCCCAGCCCAGCATGTCGGCGTAGTCCTGCGGCAGCCGCTCGAGCTCCCCGGTGTTGGTGCGAAGTGCGGCTGTGGCGCCGATCGCCTCGACATACGCGGCCATCCGCTCCGGGGGCAGGATCGGCACGCCCAGCGGCAGCACCGCGCCACCGAACGCCAGTACCGCGGCCGCGACCGCCCAGCGGAGCCGGGTGCGCTCGAGCGGCACGGCCCCGGCGCCGAACAGCGCGGGGTAGATCGGCCCGGCGTAATAGGCCTTGCCCCGGAGCAGGAGCAGCACCAGCAGCGTCGCGGCGCAGGCCCAGCCGAGCGCCCGATAGCGCCGGAACCGGCCGGCCGCGAGCAGGGCCGCCAGGCCGCCGGCGGCCAGCAGCGTGGTCGGCCCCCAGAGGAGCTGTCCGGCGAAGAACGCCGCCGCGGTCACCCGCTCGAGCTGCCCCTCGCGCAGGTCGGCCATCTGCCCCACCACCGGGAAACCGAGCGTCCACTGCCCCACCAGGCTCGGACTCCCCACCGCCAGCGCGAGGGCGAGGGCGCTCCACGGCCAGGGCGTGAGCAGGGATCGCCGTAGCGGGGTGAGGAGGATCGCGGCGGCGATCCCCAGGCCGACGAATGCGATGCTGAACTTGACCAGGACTCCCAGGCCGAGCGCGAGCCCGAGCGCGATCCACCAGCGCGGGTCGGGACGCCAGGACAGGCGGGTGAGCGCGAGGAGCGCCGCCGACCAGGTCACCTGGTCGAACACGACGGGCTGGAACAGATTGGCCGATCGGAGGAAGAGCGGGCTCGCCAGCACCGCGAGCGCGGCGAGCACCTGGGCTCGGCCGCCCCCTCCCAGCTCGCGGGCGAACAGCGCGGCGGCAACCACCAGGAGGGCGCCGGCCAGGGCCGGCGCGAGCCGGATCGCCACGAGACTGTCGCCGAGGGTCGCGCGGCCGGCCTCCGCGAGCAGGGCGATGCCCGGGGGAAAGTCCATGCTCCAGAGCCGGAGGTGGCGCCCCATCGCGAGGTAAAGGAACTCGTCCCGATGGAAGCCATACGGCGACACGGCGTTCACCCAGAGGTGCAGCGCCAGCTTGGCGGCCGCGAGTGCCGCGATCGGACCGACGGCGAACTCCCTCAGCCGTCGCAGCTCGGGAACGAGGACCACCATCGCGGCAAGTATGCACCGGCCCCGGAGCCCGGCGCCATGCCGAGCGCAGGGCCGTGCAACCCTTCAGGGCGCCGGGGTCACTCAGGGGGGTCACTCCCCGGAGGTCGTCGTGAGCATCCGTTGCCGCGGGCCGGTGCTGCTCCTGCTGCTGTTCTCCGCCTCTCCCCTCCATGCCCAGAGCGCCGCCGCCGGCCGCACGGGCCCGCGTTCGCTGCTGCCGCGCGACCGGGAGATTTCCCTCGCGCGGAGCGCCGCGCCGGCGGAGGTGTCCCGCGAAGCCACCGTCATGATCCTCACCGAGCGCGGCTTCGAGGTGGCGGAGCAAGGGACCAACGGAGTGACCTGCGTGGTCAACCGGAGCCACCCGGAGAGCCTAGAGCCCCACTGCTTCGACGCCGAGGGCTCGGCCACGATACTGCCGATGGAGCTGTGGCGTACCGAGCTGCTTCGCGAGGGCAGGAGCCCGGCGGAGATCGATCGGGAGGTCGGCGCCGGCCTGGTCAGCGGCAAGTACGGGCTTCCCCGGCGGCCCGCCATGAGCTACATGATGTCCTCGGCCCAGGTGCTGTACGATGACGACGGCACCCGGGTCGGAGCCTGGAAGCCGCACCTCATGATCTTCTATCCCCACCTCACGCCGGCCGATCTGGGCCTGGGCGCGTCCCCGTCCCTCTCGCCGGCGGTCGTGGTGGACCCGGGCAGGCCGGGCTCCAACATCATGATCGTGGTAGACGAGTTCGTGGAACCCGCCCCGTGACGGTGGCCGATGCGGACGACCGCCGCCTGGCCGCGGCCGTCGCAGGGTCGGGCGACGAGGCGGCCTTCCGCGCGCTGTACCGCCGGCACACACCCGCGCTCTACCGCCTCGCGCTCCGCCTCGGCGCCGGCGACGAGTCCTGGGCCGACGACCTGGTGCAGCGCGCCTGGATCCGCGCCGTGGAGGGGCTCGCGGACTTTCAGTGGCGCTCCGCCTTTCGCACCTGGCTTTCCGGGATCGCGGTCAACTGCGCCCGTGAAGGCTGGCGCGAGCACCGCACCAGTCGGGAGGTCGCCTGGGACCCGGAAGCCCATGCCGTGGCAGCCCCCGCCGGAGACCCGAGTGACCGGGTGGACCTCGAGCGGGGGATCGCGGCGCTGCCGCAGGGATGCCGCGAGGTGCTCGTGCTGCACGACGTGGAGGGATTCACCCACGAGGAAATCGCCCGCCTGCTGCGGATCGAGGTGGGCACCTCCAAGAGCCAACTCTTTCACGCCAGGCGGCGGCTGCGGGGCTACCTGTCGCGTGCGGAGCCTGGGAGCCGGCGAAAGGGCAACGGATGACGGAGCCGCATGACGAGCTGACCCGAGCCGAGCGGGAGGCGCTGGCGCGGCTGCCGCGTGAGGCCCGGCCCCCGCGCGAGCTGGAAGACGCCACGGTGGCGGCACTCGCCGCGCGCGGCCTGCTCCGGCGCTCGGCGCCACGCCGTCGCCGGCACCCCGCGGAGATCGGCCTCGCGCTCGCCGCGTCGATCCTGCTCTTCCTCGGTGGGCTGGCGCTGGGCCGGAGAGGAGCGACCGAGCCGGCACCGACCCTGCCCCAGTACCTGCTCCTCCTCTACGAAGGACCGGCGTACCGCCCCGCGCCGCCGGGTCGGGAAGCGGAGCGGGTGCGCGAGTACGGTGCGTGGGCGGAAGCGCGCGCCGACCGCGGTGAGCTGGTGGCGGGGGAAGAGCTGGCAGCGGAGCCGGATCTCGTGATCGGGACCGACGGGGGTGTCACCACGCTGCGGTCCGGCGCCGGCCAGCCCCGGCTCACGGGGTTCTTCGTCATCCGCGCGGCCGACGGCGGGCAGGCGCTCGAGATCGCCCGGAGCTGCCCCCACATCCGCTACGGCGGAAGCATCGTCATCCGGCCGATCCAGCCGACCTGAGCGGATCAGCTCAGCGTGAACCGCTCCTTCAGCACCCAGACCTTCATGGCGAAGAAGAGCCGGATCATCATGGTGTGATCGTCGGGCGCGACCAGTACCACCAGCGTGTTGCCGTCGGTCCCGCGCGTGGTCCGCACGTTCGACTTGAGGCGCATGCGGCCCTGGACCGCATCGAACCAGGCCGGCAGGAGCTGGCGCTCGTCGCCCCGTACCACGTCGCGACTCCGCTCACCGGTGGGGTCCGCCAGCGCGACCGGGCAGTACCACTTTCCTCTGGCGGTACGCAGCGTGGCCCGGGTGAAGGTGAGCGAGCGATCCGGCAGTTCGGCCCACACCTTCACGCCGGGCGTGGCGCGGGGCCGCACCTCCACCCGCTCGTTCCGGCCCTTGGGGATTCGAACGATGAACTCCCAGACGTTGCGGGTGG
>DASUSR010000016.1:0-26632 GCA_036375015.1 Gemmatimonadales bacterium | reverse complement strand
TGACGTCGTAGATGAGCAGTGCCGGTCCCGGCGGGTTGCGGGCGGCGAACGCGTACCGCCGCCCCCCGATCTCGGCGAGCGTGGCCGTGTGGATGCCTGCCGCCACCACCTCGTGGTCCAGGGCCGCGGGCGCCTCGGGGTCGGTCAGGTCGTAGAGAAAGAGCCCTTCCTGCGTGCCCCCTTCTGCGCTGAACAGGAGCAGCCCGCCGTCCGCGCTCACCTCGACATCGCTGACCGTGGTGATGCCTGGGATCTCGAGCTCGCCCGCCGCCGCGGGCGCACCGGACGCGTCCAGTCGCCAGATGCTCACCACATTGCCGAGCCTGCCCTTGGCGCCGCCCCAGGTGCCGGTATAGGCGTGGCTGCCGTGGACCCAGAGATCGGAGGTGTATCGGTCCGGAACGTTGTTACCGCCGCCCACCACGGTCAGCCTGCCCCCGGGGGACGGGCTCGGGTCGGTCTGCCCGCCGCCGCATGCCGCGAGCCCGACCGCGCAGGCCAGCGCCACCCACCCGGTCCGATTCCGCTGTGTCATCCCGATGGACCTCAATGCTGGTGTGCCCGGTACGGCCGGGCCGCGCCGTACCGTCCCATGTGGGGCATGGGCGACCCTGCCGACACCCTTACCCCGAGCGTCACACTCCAGAACTTGCCCCGCCCATACAATTCGTCCACCTCGAAGAGTCCTCCGCCCCCCTTGCGGACGCTGCCGGCCGAGACCTCGACCAAAGGCCGCAGGGCCACGCCCTCGGCGACGGCCAGGCCCAGATCGTAGCCGAAGGTGTGAATGGTCCACCGGGTGGTGCCGAGTATCGAGTTCTCCAGGTGGGGGCGCCGGGAGCGGAAGGAGGAGATTCGTTCCTCCTCCGGTCGCTCGGTGCGCTCGAACCGATAGTAGAGACGATGAGACCGGGGGTGCCACGCACCTTCGAGCAGCAGGCTCGGGAAGACGAAGAACCCGTCGGCCTCCGAGGTCCGGGCCCACTCCACCAGCCCGCTGAGCGGAACTCCGGCCGCCGGCCGATTCCAGCCGGCGGAGAGGCTCCACTTCACCTGATCGGTCCCGGCGCCGGCTCGATGCTCCGGCGAGTGGACCCGCGCATGCGACGCCTGGAGCTCGGCCCCCTCCTGCGGCACGACGATCAGCCTCGCGGACCACGAGTCGCCGAAGCGCCCCCCGATCCGGGGCCACTGCCCGGGCCGCTCCGGCTCGTCGCCGTTGAACAGCCCGCCCTCGGCCACCACCGGCCCGGCGCGGACCCCCGCGATCAGGACGGCGCGCTCGAGGATCTGCGCCAGGTGGTGGTTGACCGGATAGCGCAGCGAGGGCCGCATCATCGGATCGTCCGTGCCGAAGGGAGCGAATCCCTTGCCCGCCGTCAGCGAGAGCGCCGCCTCCCCATCGCGGGCACCCAGCAGGTCGTCCGCCGTGAGGAGCAGCTCGTGAACGTAGGTGTGGGGGTGCCGCCGGTCCACGAAGCCCTCGCCCCAGGCCCCGGCGGTCAGCTCGCCGCGCGGGATCGTGAGGCCTTCCAGGCCGAGGGTGGCCCGCAGCCGGAGCCGCCCGAGCGCGCCGGCCTCGAGGGCGACCATCGGCTGGACCAGCCGGACCTCGCTCAGGCGGCGCGCGCCGGGGACCGGGTCCACCGTAGTGAATGCCGCGACCGCGTGCCCTCCCAACCGGGCCCACGGTTGCTCCTGCGCCAGCGCGACAGGCGCGGCCAGCAGCAGGCCGCAAACGGCGAGAGAGGACGCCGGCCCGAGCCGGGTCCTCTCCCCGGGTGCCTGCCCCACGCCCGCCGTCAGTCGGCTTCGGCGACCGCCGCCCGCCCGGCGGTGAGGCCGGCGCGGAGGTAGTCGCGGTTCATCCTGGTGATGGTGTCGATGCTGATCTCCTTGGGACACGCCTCCTGGCACTCGCCGTAGAGGGTGCAGTGCCCGAACCCCTCGACGTCCATCTGCCGGACCATGCGGCGGGCCCGCTCGTACCGCTCCGGCTGCCCCTGCGGGAGCAGCCCGAGATGGGTGATCTTGGCGGCCGTGAACAGCGCGGCCGACGCATTGGGGCAGGCCGCGACGCAGGCGCCGCACCCGATGCACTGGGCGGCGTCCATGGCCGTGTCCACCCGGTCCTTGGGCACCAGGATCGCGTTCCCGTCCGGTGCGCTCCCGGTGGGGGCGCTGATGAATCCGCCGGTGGCGATGATCCGGTCGAGTGCGCCGCGGTCCACCACCAGGTCGCGCGTCACCGGAAAGGCCCGGGCGCGCCAGGGCTCGACGTGGATGACGTCCCCGTCCCGGAAGCTCCGCATGTGGAGCTGGCAGGTGGCCGTGCCCCGGTTGGGCCCGTGCGCGACCCCATTGATCATGAGACTGCAGGAGCCGCAGATCCCCTCCCGACAGTCGTGATCGAAGGCGATCGGCAGCTCGCCCCGCTCCACCAGCTGCTCGTTCACCACGTCGAGCATCTCGAGGAACGACATGTCCGGGCTCACGTCGGCCGCCTCGTAGCGGACCATCCGCCCGGGGGCATCCGGACCCGGCTGACGCCAGACGTGGAGGGTGAGTTTCATCGCGTTCCTCGTCACTTGTAGCTCCTCTGCGCCAGCTGCACGTGCTCGAAGTTGAGCGGCTCCCGGTGCAGCTTCGGCTCCACGTCCGGCCCGCAGTACTCCCAGGCGGCCACGTAGGCGAAGCGCTCGTCGTCCCGCCGGGCCTCGCCGTCCTCCGTCTGGTACTCCTCCCGGAAGTGGCCGCCGCACGACTCCTCGCGGTGCAGCGCGTCCCGGCACATGAGCTCGCCCAGCTCGAGGAAATCGGCGACCCGGCCGGCCCGCTCCAGCGCCTGGTTCAGCTCCGCGTGACTGCCGGGCACGTTCACGTTGCGCCAGAACTCCTCGCGCAGCTCGGGGATCCGGGCCAGCGCCTGGCGCAGACCGCTCGCGTTGCGGGCCATGCCGCAGTGGTCCCACAGGAGCCGGCCCAGCTCGCGGTGAAAGGAGTCGACCGTGCGCTTTCCCCTGATCTCCAGCAGGCGGGCGGTGAGCGCCTCGACCTCCGCCTCGGCCCGGCGGAACTCGGGATGGGTCGCGTCCACCGGCGCGGGCTTCGCGCTCGCGATGTAGTCGCTGACGGTGCTCGGCAGGATGAAGTAGCCGTCGGCCAGCCCCTGCATCAGGGCGCTGGCGCCGAGCCGGTTGGCCCCGTGATCCGAGAAATTCGCCTCACCGATCACGTGCAGCCCCGGGATCGTGCTCATCAGGTTGTAGTCCACCCAGAGCCCGCCCATCGTGTAGTGCACCGCCGGGTAGATCCGCATCGGGAGACGGTAGGGGTCTTCGTCGGTGATCCGCTGGTACATCTCGAAGAGGTTGCCGTAGCGCTCCCGGATGGTGCCGGCACCGAGCCGACGGATCGCGTCGGCGAAGTCGAGGTACACGCCCAGCCCGCCGGGCCCGACACCGCGGCCCTCGTCGCAGACCGCCTTGGCGGCCCGCGACGCGATGTCGCGCGGCGCGAGATTGCCGAAGCTGGGATACCGCCGCTCCAGGTAGTAGTCCCGCTCGGCCTCCGGAATTTCGCCGGGCGGGCGGGTGTCGCCGCCCCGCTTCGGCACCCAGACGCGGCCGTCGTTGCGCAGCGACTCGCTCATCAGGGTGAGCTTGGACTGGTACTCCCCGCTCACCGGAATGCAGGTGGGGTGAATCTGTGTGTAGCAGGGATTTCCGAACGCCGCCCCGCGCTTGTGCGCCCGCCAGATGGCGGTGGCGTTGGAGCCTTTCGCGTTGGTCGAGAGGTAGAACACGTTGCCGTACCCGCCGGTGCCCAGCACCACCGCGTCACCGGCGTGGGACTCGATCCTGCCCGTCACCAGGTCCCGCACCACGATGCCCCTCGCGCGCCCGTCGATCACCACCAGGTCGAGCATCTCGGTGCGGGGGTACATCCGCACCCCGCCGCGCGCCACCTCCTTCTCCAGCGCCTGGTAGGCGCCCAGCAGGAGCTGCTGCCCGGTCTGGCCCCGGGCGTAGAAGGTGCGCGAGACCTGCGCGCCGCCGAACGAGCGGTTGGCGAGCAGCCCGCCGTACTCCCGGGCGAACGGCACCCCCTGGGCGACGCACTGATCGATGATCTCGACGCTGATCTGGGCCAGGCGGTACACGTTGGCCTCGCGGGCCCGGAAGTCCCCGCCCTTCACCGTGTCGTAGAAGAGCCGGTGGATGCTGTCGCCGTCGTTGCGGTAGTTCTTGGCCGCGTTGATGCCGCCCTGCGCGGCGATGCTGTGGGCCCGGCGCGGTGAGTCCTGGAAGCAGAAGCACTTCACCTGGTAGCCCAGCTCGCTCAGCGTCGCGGCCGCGGACGCGCCCGCGAGCCCGCTCCCCACCACCAGGACGGTGTGCTTCCGCTTGTTGGCGGGATTGACCAGCTTCATCTCGAACCGGTGCTTGTCCCACTTGCTCTCGATGGGGCCGGCAGGGACGCGCGAGTTCAATTCCATGCGAGACCTCAGGTGAATGCCCCCAGCCCCACCGCCACCACGATGGCCGTGAACCCCAGCCACACGAACACCGCGAGCACCAGCGCCACCCGGCGGCGGAGCGGCTGCGGGGACGGCGGGCTCACCCCCAGGCTCCGGCCGCTGCTCCAGATGCCGTGGTACAGGTGGAGCCCCACGGCCGCCATGGCCACGAGGTAGAACAGCGCCACGAGCGGATTGCCAAACCCGGTCACGACGTTGTGATAGGGATTCAGCTCGATGAACTCGGGGTGCGCCGTCCCGGTGGTGAAGTGGAGGATGTGGTACACCAGGAAGACAAGGATGAGCACGCCGCCCCAGCGGATGGTGCGGGCGGCGACGGTCGAGACCTGCGGCTGCCGGCCGGACGCGTACCCCACCGGGCGCGCCGTCTGCCGCCGGGCGGTGAGCTGCACCGCCGCCACGATGTGCAGGACCGCCGCGACCAGCAGCACCAGGCGGGCACCCCAGAGCGCGGCACCGGTCCCGTGCAGGATGGCGGCGTAGGAGTTGATCCGGTCGGGCCCCTGGAACACCAGCAGGTTGGCCAGCACGTGGGTCAGCAGGTAGGCGACCAGCACGAGCCCGGTCACCGCCATCACCGCCTTCTTTCCGGCGGACGAGTTCCAGACCGCCAGCGCGCGATTCATCGCTGCTCCCCGTTCATCGGTCCGCCACCGCCTGGGTGGAGCGCACCGCTTCGGCGGACTGCTGCAGCGCCGCGCGCTCCTCGTCGGTGAGCGAGATCTCCACGATCCGCTCCAGTCCGGTGCGGCCCAGCTTGCAGGGCACGCCGCAGAAGACGTCGCGCAGGCCGAACTCTCCCTGGAGCCAGGCCGAGCAGGGGAGGATGCGCTTCTTGTCCAGGGCGATCGCCTCCACCATCTGCACCGCGGCCGCGCTCGGCGCGTAATACGCGGAGCCGGTCTTCAGGTAGCTCACGATCTCCGCGCCGCCGTTGCGCGCCCGATCCACGATCTCGTCGAGCCGGGCGCGCTCGATGAGCTGCGTGACGGGAATGCCGGACACCGTCGTGTAGGAGATGAGCGGCACCATGGTGTCGCCGTGCCCGCCGAGGACCATGGCCTGGATGTCCTCGACCGAGACCTCGAGCGCCTCGGAGAGGAACATGCGGTAGCGCGCGGTGTCGAGCACGCCCGCCATCCCGAGCACCCGCTCCCGGGGGAAGCCCGTGGTCCGCAGGGCCACGTAGCACATCACGTCCAGCGGATTGGAGACCACCACGATGATGGCGCCGGGCGCCACCCGCGCGATCTGCTCGGACACCGAGCGGACGATCCCGGCGTTGGTCTTCACCAGATCGTCGCGGCTCATCCCGGGCTTGCGGGCAATGCCCGCCGTCACCACGAACACCTCCGCCCCGGCCGCCTCGTCGTACGTGTTGGTCCCGATCACCCGGGTGTCGAATCCCTCGATGGGACCCGATTGCCACTGGTCCAGCGCCTTGCCCTGGGGCACGCCCTCGACCACGTCGATCATGACGACGGTGCGCGCCAGGTTCCGTTCCGCCAGCCGCTGGGCGGCCGTGGCCCCGACGTTCCCCGCGCCGACCACGGCTACTGTTCCGAGCATGATGGGGGCCGCCTTCGTGTGTCAGGTAGGAAGTGAGCAGCGACCTCTAAGCGGCAGCAATTTAGCGACTTACCTCCGTGGGGCAAAGCCCGTGCGACGCAGCCCTTCGTACAGCACGATGCCCACGGCGGTCGCAAGGTTGAGGCTCCGCACCGCGCCCGACATGGGGATGCGGAAGCACCGCTCCGGATGCTTCTCCAGAATCCGGGCCGGCATGCCCTCGGTCTCGTTGCCGAACACCAGACAGCTGTTCGCGGCGAACGGAGCGTCCCACAGCAGATGCTCGGCCCGGGCGGAAAAGTAGAGGCAGCGGCCCCGCTGCATCGCGTCGCGGAAGGTGAACCAGTCGGGATGCACCCAGAGATCCACCGCGTCCCAGTAATCGAGGCCGGCCCGCCGCAGGTCGGCGGCGTCGATCGAGAATCCCAGCGGCTCGATCAGATGCAGCGCGCTGTCCGTCGCGGCGCAGAGCCGGGCGATGTTGCCGGTATTCGGGGGAATCTGCGGTTGGATGAGCGCGACGTGGAGCGCCATCAGCCGCCGCGGGTGTGCATCTCGCGCCTGGGATCGGCGCGCAGGCTCTCGATCCGGTGCAGCACGCCGCGGTCGCTCAGGGCGGCCCGCTCCTCGGCGCCGCGCTCGGTGCGGTCGCGCCAGACCAGCGCGATCCGTCGCGCGATCTCGTCGTCGGGAGCGTCGGACCGGAGCAGCTCCCGCAGGTCGAGCCCCCGCTCGCCGTAGAGGCAGAGAAGGAAAGTGCCGTCGGCGGTGAGCCGGCCGCGGTCGCAGGTCCGGCAGAACGGCGCCGTGGTGGACGCGATCACGCCGAACCGGGTCCCGTCGCCCAGCTCGAACCGCTCGGCCGGTGCCCAGCCGCCGTCGTCCACCGGGCGGACCGGACCGTAGCGCCGCGCGACGAGGTCCAGGATCTCCCGCTGGGACACGACCTGCCCCATGCTCCAGTCGGTGGCCCCGCCCACATCCATGTACTCGATGAAGCGCGGCTCGACGCCCCGGCCACGCGCGAACTCCATCACGTCCAGAATCTCGTCGTCGTTGTACCCGCGGATGACGACGGTGTTCAACTTGACCGAGCGGAAGCCCGCGGCGAGGGCGGCGTCGATCCCGGCGATGACCTCCGCATGGCGAGGGCTCCGCGCGAACTCGGCCATCCGCTCGGGACGGAGGGTGTCGAGACTCACCGTGACGCGGCCGAGCCCGGTCCGGCGCAACGATTCGGCCTCCCGGCCGAGCAGGATGCCGTTGGTGGTGAGCGCGAGGTCGCGGATGCCCTGACGGCGCGCGAGGAGGCCGATCAGGGTGCCGAGGTCGTGCCGCAGCAGCGGCTCCCCGCCGGTGAGCCGCACCTTCGCCACACCCAGTCCGGCGAAGATCCCCACCAGCCGATCGATTTCCTCGAAGGTCAGGATCGACTGCCGCGGCAGCCAGACGTACTCCGACTCCGGCATGCAGTAGCGGCAACGCATGTTGCAGCGGTCCGTCACGGAGATGCGGAGGTTCCGGAGCGGCCGGCCGTAGCGGTCGGAAGGCAGGGCGGCGTTCACGCTCCGGCCCCGGCCGCGGCCTCACTGCCCCGCTGTCCCTCGGCACCGCTGCCCGCCCTCGTGGGATCCACCCATTCCTCCGTGCCGTCCGCGTACAGCTCGCGCTTCCAGATCGGCACCCGGCGCTTCACCTCTTCGATGACATGGCGGCAGGCGGCGAACGCCGCGTCGCGATGTGCGGCGGCCACCGCGATTCCGACCGCGGTGTCCCCGATCTCCAGCCGGCCGACCCGGTGGCGCAGGGCGACCGCCACCGGCCAGCGGGCCAGCGTCTCCGCCACGATGCGGGCGCACTCGGCCTCGGCCATGGCGCCGTACGCGCTGTACTCCAGCCGCAGGACCGCCCGCCCGGCGTGATGGTTGCGCACCACCCCGAAGAAGCAGGCGAGCCCGCCCCGCTCGGCGGACTCGACGCTCTGCAGCAGCGCGGAGGGATCGATCGGCTGGTCGGTGAGGTACGGCATCGGCTCAGCCGCCCGCGAGCGGCGGCAGGATGGCGAGCTCGTCGCCCGGGCCTACCCGCGCGTCGCTCCCCACGTGCGCCAGGTTGAGCGCGCAGAGCGGATGGCGCGGAAGCTGGTCTCCGCCCGGCATTTCCCGGACGAGCTCGAGCACCTGGCCGACCGTGGTGTCCGGCGGGACGCTCAGCTCGAGCAGCTCCCGGCCCAGCCGCTCGGCGTAGCTGGCGAACAGCAGCACCCGAATGGTGGTGTGACGGTCGGCAGTTATGGCCATACGTGAAAGCTATCCCCGATCCGGCGCGCGGGAAACGCCCGGAATGCAGACGGGCCGCCCGGAAGCCGAAGCTCCGAACGGCCCGACGGGCTCGGCGCCGGTGGCGGGTTTAGGTGCCCTGCGCGGGCTCGGCCGCCGGCTCGCCCTCGTCCGCAACCAGCGCGCGCAACTCCTTGCTGGGCTTGAACACGGGGACGGGGCGCGCGGCGACTTCGACCGGATCGCCGGTGCGGGGATTGCGCGCCATGCGGGTCTTGCGGCGGCGGATCTTGAAGGTGCCAAACCCCCGTACTTCAATATTCTGCTGCTGCTTGAGCGCGTCCTTCACCGCTTCGAGGAAGGCATCCACCACTCGGGCGCAATCTTTCTTGGAGATCATCGGCCCGGCGGTGCGTGCGATCGAGGCGGTCACCTGTTCGACGAGATCGGCCTTGGTCATGCGTCCCCCAGAAGGGTTACGGACGGCTGAGGTTCGGAGGGCACTCCCTAGGCCGATACTATCGGCTTAAGTGTTGTCTGTCAAGAGCTTGGCGCACGATAGCCGCTCAACGGGCGGCGCCGGCTCTCCCCTGCAGGGACGCCAAGAACTCGGCGAAGTGGGGGAATGCGTCGTGCGGACCGGGAGCGGCCTCGGGGTGATACTGCACCGCGAAGAGCGGCAGCTCCCGGTGGCGCACCCCCTCGATGGTCCCGTCGTTGAGGTTGACGTGGGTCACCTCGAGGCCGGGAGCGCCCGGGACGCCGCTCGCGTCGCCAACCACCGCAAAGCCATGGTTTTGCGTCGTAATCAGGACCTGCCCGGTCCGCAGGTCGCGCACCGGGTGGTTACCGCCGCGGTGCCCGTAGGGAAGCTTGGCCGTGCTGCCCCCGAACGCGAGCCCGACGAGCTGGTGCCCGAGGCAGATACCGAAGGTGGGAAGCCCGGATTCGGCCAGCTCCCGCACGTTGCGGATGGCGTACTCCACCGCCGCCGGGTCCCCCGGACCATTGGAAAGAAAGAGCCCGTCGGGATTTAGCTTTCGCACCTGCGCCGCCGAGGTCGTGGGGGGCACCACCGTGACCCGGCAGCCCTCGGCGAGCAGCATCCGCACGATGTTCCGCTTCATGCCGTAGTCGTAGGCGACCACGTGCGGCCCCTTGCCCTCACTCCACGGCTCTCGGACCCCGGCGCGGGAGGCCAGGTCCAGCCCTTCCATCGAGGGCGACGCCAGCAGACGCGCCTTGAGCTCGGGGCTCGGCTCCGGTCCCTCGGCCACGACACCGCGCATCGCGCCACGCTCCCGGAGGTGCCTCGTCAGCCGGCGCGTATCCACCCCCTCGAGCACGGGGACCGCCGCCTTCGCGAGCCACTCGTCGAGGCTCATGGTGGACCGCCAGTTGCTGGCGTGCCGGGAGAGCTCGCGGACCACGACGCCGGACACCTGCGGATGCCCGGATTCCATGTCGTCGGGGTTCACGCCGTAGTTGCCGATCATCGGCGCGGTCATGACCACGATCTGGCCGAGATAGCTGGGATCGGTGAACGTTTCCTGGTAGCCGGTCAGGTTGGTGGTGAACACCACCTCACCGAAGGCGGGCTCGATGGGCCGCGTCGTGGTGCCGGCGAACCAGGCCCCGTCCTCGAGCAATACGAAAGCGGGGCGATCGGTCATCCGGTCACCCCGTTCCGAAGTCCCCTCACTGGCCCGGTCGCTCCGGTGCCGGGGCGGCGGGCGCCGGCGCATCGGCCGGAGGGGCGCCCTCGGGCGACTGACCCTCGGCGGGGGGCTGGGCGGGCGTGCCGAACGGAAGCGGCGCGCTCGCCGGAGGCTCGGCGGGCGTGGTAGCCCGGAGCCGCTCCTGGAGCTGGCTCGCGGAGTCGCCGGCTCTCGGCACGAACGAGAGGATGAGGGCCAGGAGGAGGAAGATCCCGCCGCACCACCAGGTGAGCTTGGTCAGGATGGTGACGGCCTGGCGACCACCGAGCACCGTGTCGGTGGTGCCGCCGCCGAGCGAGGCGAGCCCGCCCCCCTGCCCCGCCTGGAGCAGAACCACGGCGGAGAGCAGCAGCGCGTCGAGAATGAGCAAGGTCAGCAGCAGTACGAACATGGGGTCTCCTGAGCAGCCGGGAAGTCTAGCCGCCGGCGCAGGTTGGGTCAACCACCGCCGGGGCCGCTGCGGGGATCACGCGTCCAGCTCTTCCAGGCTGCGGGGCCAGTCCTCCCGCAGGAGCCGGGAGAGAGCTCTGTCCGCCAGGAGTCTGCCGCCGGTCTGGCATCGGGCGCAGTAGTTGGTCTCGTTGTCGGCGTAGCGGATTCGCTGCACCGGCGCCCCGCAGACCGGGCAGGGTTGGCCGTATCGGCCATGCACCGCCATCCCCTCGCGGAAGGCGGTCACCTTTTCGGGGAACGCCTCGCCCGTCTCGCTGCGAAGGCGTCCCACCCACTCCTGGAGCACGGCACGAGCGGCGGCATGGAGCCGGCTGACGGACTCGTCGTCCAGGCGATTGGTGAGCGTCAGCGGAGACAGGCGGGCCCGGTGGAGGATCTCGTCGGAGTAGGCGTTGCCGATGCCGCTGAAGAGGCGCGGATCGGTGAGGGCGCGCTTGAGCGTGTGGCGCTCGCTCCGGAGCCGCCGGGCAAACGCCGAGGCGTCTGCCTCGAGCACCTCGAGCCCGCCCCGGGCGAACGGCTCGAGCGCCCCCCGGCCCCGCACAAGATGGAGCGACGCGCGGCGCTTGGAGCCGGCCTCGGTCAGCACCAGCGTCCCGTACTCGAACCCGAAGCTCGCGAGTGCCGGTCGCCCGGGCGGCTTGCCCCCGGGCGGCCGCCACCGGAGCCGCCCTGCGATCATCAGGTGGATGACCAGGAAGAGCTCGTCTTCCAACTCGAGCACGATGCGCTTGCCCAGCCGGGAGAGTCCGGTGACCGTGCGTCCGTCCGCCGTGCCGATCGGGGGCTGGTGGGTGCGCAACACGAACGGGTTGACGATCCGCACCCGCTCCAGCACCCGCCCGAGAATCCGGGGCTGCAGGCACTCCAGGTACACCACCACATCCGGCAGCTCCGGCACGTCCGTGCCGGCCTCAGTCCCGTGTCTGCCGAACCGCTCGCCCGACCACGACCGTGATGTTGTCGGTGCCGCCGCCGTCCAGCGCGTCCTGCAGTAACCCCTCGCAGGCCTGCTGTGCCGAAGTCATGCTCCGGAGGCGCTCCCGGATCCGATCGTCGGAGACATGGCGGGTGAGCCCGTCGCTGCAGAGGAGACCGACGTCTCCCCATTCCTGCTCCATCCGGGTCACCACCGGGGCGCTGTGGCGCCCGCCGATCGAGCTGGACAGCGTATGCATCAGCCGCGGGTTCGCGGCCTCGGTCCGGGCCAGGACCCCCATGTCCACCAGCTCCTGGGCCATCGTCTGGTCGCGCGAGACCTGCGTCAGCTCACCGCGCCGCAGCATGTAGCACCGGCTGTCGCCGGCCTGCACCAGGTATGCCCGCGGCCAGAGCCCGAGCCAGAGCGTGAGCGTCGTCGCCATGCCGCGCCGGTCGGCGTCCTCCGCCGCGTGGCGCACGATTTCCTCGTGGCAGCTGAGCGCGGCAGCCTGCAGCTGATCCAGGAAGGCGGGCTCGTCGCCCGGGTCGGACGCGTAGTAGCAGCGCACGCTGCCGGTCACATAGCGGGTGGCGTGTTCCACCGCCAGCCGACTGGCCTCCTCGCCCCGCACGGTGCCGCCCACCCCGTCGGCCACCATGGCGAGAAAGGCCACGCGATCCCGGGCGGCGGTGAGTGCCCCCAGATCGGGCAGACTGGTCCGGTGAACCACGACATCCCGGTGGAGGGAGCAGAGCAGGAAATGGTCCTGGTTGTCCTTCCGAACCAGGCCGGCGTGGGTAAGCCCATAGACGTCGATCTCGTCGTCATAGGGCTTGCGGGCCTGGGCCGGGCCCGGCGCGCTCTTCATCGGTGAGGTCATCGGTACTGCTCCGTCGCTAGGCGCCGGGCTCCCGGGCCAGCTGCGCCAGCCGTCCACGCACCTCCCGCACGGCGGGCTGCAGCTCGGAGTCGGCGTTCTTCCACAAATCCACGAAGCGACCGTAGTAGTCCGCCGCGTTCCGCCGGTCGCCTCGAGCCTCGTAGAGCTCGCCCAGACGCTTGTATGTCGGTGCGAGCGTGTATCGCTCCAGCCGCATCGCCGAGGTCAACGTCGGTTGCTTGACCAGGCGTTGGTAGGCCGCGAGCGCGGAGTCGGCGCGACCACCCCGCTCGTGGATGGTGCCGATCTCGTACAGACCACACAGGCCGCACTCTCCGTCCTCGCGATACCACTCGCGGTAGGCCGCGAGGGCCGCATCGTCGCGCCGCTCGGCCTCGGCGAGGGCGCCGCTCACGGCGAAGCGAAGGTAGTCGCCCCGGCGCATCCCCTCGGGAACCGTGCTCTCGTACTCGCGGAGCAGACGGCGCGCCTGCTCGACCTGGCCGGCCTGGGCGTAGAAGTAGGAGAGGAACAGGTAGGGCCGATCGAGCGGATCCATGGACGCGAGCGGATGGCGCTCGAGCGCGCGGGCGACGCCGGCCAGGGCCTCCGAAGCGCTGCCATAGCGGTTCTGCAGCAGTCCCAGGCCGGCGGCGCTCGTCACCGCATCCGGCGCGTCCACGCTGCGCTCGGCCTCCTCGACGAGCTCCTCCAGGATCCGGCGCGCCTCGCTCACGCGTCCCTGCTTCTCGTACTCGCTCGCCAGATTGCTGCTGGCCCGGCGGAAGATAAAGCGGGAGTCGCGGTGCCCGTCGCGCACCTCCCGGAGCAGCCGCTCGCTGGTGGGGTAATCCCGCCTGGCGGACGCGAGCCAGGCCTCCAGGCCCGCGCCGAAGGGGCTCTCCGGCTCCGCCTGGCGATAGCGCCGCAGCGCCGCCTCGGCATCCACCAGCCGCCCCTGATGGACCCGGCTGCTCACTAGGTTCAGGGTGAACGAGCTGCCCCGGCCGATCTCGGCGGCTCGGGCCACCAGGCTCTCGGCTTCCGCGTACCTGCGGTGCACCACGTACTGGACCGCGAGATTGTTCAGCGAGACCAGATTCTCCGGATCGGCGGCGAGGGCCGAGCGGTAGGCGGCGATCACCCGGGACGGCTCGTAATCCACATAGGCGTGGTAGTAGCCGATCGTGAGATCCCGCTCCAGCGCGGGGAGGCGGTCCCGGTGCCGGTAGGCCGCGGTGGCCGCCGCCACCTGTCGGGAGGGCGACGCGCCGGTGTTGCCGAGGATCACGGCGAGCTTGCGCCAGGCCATGGCGAACCCGCTGTCCAGCGCCACCGCCTCCTGCAGCAGGGTCATCGCCTCCTCGTTGCGCTCCGATTCCTCCAGCCGGAGGGCCTCGGAATACTTGCGGAGGGCCTCCAGGGATCCGGTCGTCACCAGCTCCAGCCTGGCGTTCCCGCGGATGGTGGTGAGCGACTCGCCGATCCGCTCGCGCAGCTTCTTGGAGAGTCGGTCGATGGCGCTGAGCAGCTCGGTCTCGTCGTCGGCCGACTCGCGCACCGCGGTGAGGGTACGTCCGTCTCCCGCGGCCACCAGCGAGGCCGAGAGCACGTACCCCCGCCCCACCGGGTCGATCTGGCCGGTCACCACCGCCTTGACGCCCTCCCGCTCGGCGATCTCGCGGGCGAGCGCCGGGGTCAGGGTCACTGCTGCCGGGCGCTCCATCCGCCGGAGCGCGTCGGTCACCCCCTGCGGATCCATCAGGCGGAGCGTGGGCGACTGGGACAGGTCCACCCGGAACGCCTCCGTGAGCGACGGTCCGAGCGTTGAATCGGGCGAGCGGTTCTCGAAATCGGCCAGCAGGAGCAGGTCCCGCTTGTCCAGCACCCCGGAGGCCACCAGGGTCCCCACCGGGCCGATGCCGAGCAGGCGCATCGCCGTGTAGATCGCGGCAACCGTCGCGAGGCCGCCGAACGCCACCCCCCCGCCGATGAGAGCGCGCCGCCAGCTCAGCCAGGGAGCCAGCCCGCCGGCGGGCGTGGCCGGAAACAACCCCGTGGTGCGGGCCACGGCCCGGCGCCGCTCGTGCACCGTGGCCACCAGCATGATCGGCAGCCCCGCCAGAAGCAGGAGCCCCGCGCCGTAGAGCACCCAGTCGGGCAGGCCGAGCCGCTGCACCAGGAGGTACACCACCACGAGCACGGCCAGCGACGCCAGGCCGAACTGCGCCGCCACCCGGACCGGGTTGCGCCGGCGGAGCGCCTGCTCCGCGCCGGCGGAGAGCACCGGCTGGGTGCTGGTCGGCGTCATGCCGGCGCTGGGGGTCATCACCGCCTCGAGCTGGCTCGCCAGCTCGCCGGCGCTCTGCCAGCGGTCGGCCGGCCGCTTCTCCAGGCAGCGGATCAGGATGGCGTTGAGCACGGGAGTGACGGCGCGGCGGTGCTGGGACGGCGGCTCGGGCGCCTGGGTGATGTGGGCGGCGAGGAGCGCCTGCGGAGTCGGCGCGATGAAGGGCGGCCGGCCGCAGAGCATCTCGTAGGCGAGCGCGCCCAGCGCGTAGATGTCGGCACGATGGTCCACGTGGGGATCGGCCGCAGCCTGCTCCGGCGCCATGTACGCCGGCGTTCCCAGCGCCACGCCGAGGGAGGTGAGGGAGGACCTCCCGCTGGAGGCACTCACCGCCTTGGCCACGCCGAAGTCGGTGACCACGGCATGGCCCTCGGAGAGGAGCACGTTGTCGGGCTTGATGTCGCGGTGGACGACCCCGTTCCGGTGGGCGTAGGCCAGGGCGTCCACGATCTCCCGGAGAATGCGGACCGCCTCGGCCACGGGCAGCTCGCCCTCCCGGGCGAGCTTCACCCGGAGCGACTCCCCCGAGATGAACGGCATGATGTAGTAGAGCAGGTCGCCCGACGCGCCCGCGGTGAGCAGGGGGACGATGTGGGGGTGCTGGAGGCGGGCGGCGAGCTGGATCTCCCGCTCGAAGCGCTCCACGTTGACCCCCGCTCCCATCTCGGGCGGGAGCACCTTGATTACCACCTGACGCGCGAGCCGCGTCTCCTCGGCGAGGAAGACGCGGCTCATGCCACCGCCCCCGAGCTCCCGGATGAGGCGGTAGGTATCACCGACAACCGCCTGCAGGCGCGCCTCGAGCTCGATGAGGACCTCCGGTGGGGGATGCCCCCAAGCTACGGCGGAACCACGCCTCCGGCCAGCAGTCCGCCTAGGCGGTCAGGCCGACCAGCTCGGCCCACTTGTCGGCCTCGAGGCTGGCTCCGCCGACGAGGACCCCGTCGAGCTCCTCGCGCGCGAGCAGCGCGAGCACGTTGCCCGGGTTGACGCTGCCGCCGTAGAGGATGGGCACCCGGGGCTGCACGCCCCGGCGGCCGAGCTCGAAGCGGATGAGCTGGTGCACCTGGGCGGCGTCGTCCGGGGTGGCGTTCCGCCCGGTCCCGATGGCCCACACCGGCTCGTAGGCGATCACCACCCGGGGCCACTCCGCCGGCGGCACCCGCTCCACCACCGCGTCCACCTGGCGGGTCACCACGTGCTCGGTGCGGCCGGCCTCCCGCTCGGCGAGCGTTTCTCCGACGCAGACCAGCGGGGTGAGTCCCGCCTTGAGGGCGGCGGCCACCTTGCGCCCGACCTGTTCGTCGGTCTCCCCGAAGAGGTGCCGCCGCTCCGAGTGACCCACCAGCACCAGCCGCGCACCCACCTCTACCACGAGCGGCAGGGAGAGCTCGCCGGTGAAGGCCCCCTTGGCCTCCCAGTGCACGTTCTGCGCGCCGACCGCGACGTCCGGCCGATGGCTCACCGCCTCGCACACCGTGGAGATGGAAACCGCCGGGGGGAAGAACCAGAGACTCCGCCCGTCCACTGGACGGGTGAGCTCCCGGAAGCGATGGATGAACTCACGGGCCGCGGAGGGTCCGTGGTGCATCTTCCAGTTGGCGGCGTAGATGAGCGGTCGCGCCGCGCTCATACGTCGTCCAGCGCGGCGACGCCGGGGAGCTGCTTGCCCTCCAGGAACTCGAGGGATGCGCCGCCGCCGGTCGAGACGTGGGTCATCCGCTCGCCGAGGCCGGCCTGCGCCACGGCCGCCGCGGAATCGCCCCCGCCCACCACGGTGACCGCGCCGGCCGCCGTGGCCTTCGCCATGGCCTGGGCGATGGCGAGCGTCCCCCGGTCGAACGGCGGCGTCTCGAACACTCCCATGGGTCCGTTCCACACCACCGTCCCGGCCCGCTCGATGCGGGCCGCGAAGTCGCGCTCGGTGTCCGGATCGATGTCGTACACCGCCCATCCCTGGGGAACCTGGTCGCGGGGGACGGCACGGGTCTCGGTGCCGGCGGCGAGCTCCCGGGCAATCACGGCGCCGCTCGGCAGGACCAGCTTGGTGCCGGCCTTCTTCATCAGCTCGCGCGCCAGGTCCACCCGATCGGCTTCGACCAGGGAGCTGCCGGTCTGCAGACCCATCGCCTTGAAGAAGGTGCACGCCATCGCACCCCCGAGCAGGATCTCATCGACCTTGGGCAGCAGCGCCTCGATCAGGTCGATCTTGCCGCTGATCTTCGCGCCGCCCAGCACCGCCACGAAGGGGCGCCGGGGCCGGTCGAGCGCCTCGCCCAGGTAGCGGAGCTCCTGCTGCATCAGGAACCCCGAGACGGCCGGCTTGAGGAGGTGCGCCACCGCCTCGGTGCTGGCATGCGCCCGGTGGGCGGAGCCGAAAGCGTCGTTCACGTAGAAGTCGCCCAGCGCGGCGAAGCGGCGGGCGAGCTCGGGGTCGTTCGCCTCTTCGCCCGGATGGAACCGGGTGTTCTCCGCGACCGCCACGCCGCCCCGCGGCAGCCGCCGAGTCAGCGTCACCGATTCTTCGGCGAGCGGGTCCGCCAGGAACGTGACCGGCGCGCCGAGCAGACGCTCGAGCTCCTGAACCACCGGCTGCATCGAGTACCTGGGGTCGGGCCCGCCCTTGGGCCGACCGAGATGGGAGAGCAGCACCAGGCGGGCGCCCTTCTCGCGCAGGTACTTGATCGTCGGCAGCGCGGCGCGGATCCGGGTGTTGTCGCTGACCCGGCCGTCCTTGATCGGACAGTTGAAGTCCACGCGTACCAGCGCCCGCCTGCCCTCGATCGCCGCGGGGTCGAGCGACTCGAGGGTTCGCTTCACAACAGCTTCCCCACGTAGCGCAGCAGGTCCACACACCGCGCCGAGTAGCCCATCTCGTTGTCGTACCACGCGGTCACGTTCACCATGGTGCCGGCCACCACGTTGGTGGAGAGCGCATCCACCGTGCTCGACTCCAGGGTGCCGATGTAGTCCACCGACACCAGGGGCTCGTCGCTCACCGTCAGCACTCCAGCCAGTGGGCCTGAGGCGGCCGCGTCCCGGAAGGCCTGGTTCACCTCCTCCTTGGTAGTGGCCTTCTCCACCACGCAGGAGAGCGCCACGACCGACACGTCCGGCGTGGGCACCCGCAGGGAGACCCCGTCGATCTTGCCCTTCACCTCGGGGAGCACCAGCGACGTGGCCTTGGCGGCCCCCGTGGTGGTCGGGATGATGGACAGGGCCGCCGCGCGAGCCCGCCGCAGATCCTTGTGCGGCAGGTCGAGGATCTGCTGGTCGTTGGTGTAGGAGTGCACCGTGGTCATGAACCCCTGGACGAAGCCGAACCGGTCCAGGATGACCTTCACTACCGGCACCAGGCAGTTGGTGGTGCAGCTGGCGTTGGAGATGACGTGGTGCTTGGCCGCGTCGTAGGCCTCGTGGTTCACACCGTAGACGATGGTGATGTCTTCCTTCTTGGCCGGTGCCGAGATGATCACCTTGCGCGCACCGCCGTTGAGGTGCGCCGCGGCCTGCTCCCGGTCGGTGAACCGGCCGGTGGACTCGAGCACGAGATCCACGCCCAGATCCTTCCAGGGCAGCTTGGCGGGATCCTTCTCGGAGAGCACCCGCATGGAGTCGCCGTCCACCACCAGCGCGTCCTTCTCGGGGGCCACCTCGCCGGGAAAACGTCCGTGCACCGAATCGTACTTCAGCAGATGGGCGAGGGTCCTGGTGTCGGTGAGGTCGTTTACCGCGACGAAATCCAGCTCCGTCGCCCCCATGGCCTTGGCCGCCCGCACCACATTGCGTCCGATGCGACCGAACCCGTTGATTCCCACGCGAATTGGCATCGTGATCACTGCTCCTCGCTGAAGACCCGCGGGCCGTCATCCCACCGGCTCGACCGCCCGCCCGAATGTCACCGCGTCCACCTGCTCGGCGCCCGCTGCGATCAGGGCCGCCGCCGCCGCCAGCAGCGTGGCCCCGGTGGTAAACACGTCGTCCACCAGCACCACCCGGCCCGACACGCCGATCGGCGCGGCGAACGCGCCCGAGACGTTGGCCCGGCGCGCTTCCGGCGTGAGCGCCGTCTGGGTCGGCGTTTCGCGCGCCCGGACCAGCAGCTCCGGCCGCGCGACCAGCCCCAGCCGGGCGGCGAGCGCCGACGCCAGCCGCTCGCTCTGATTGTAGCCGCGCGCCCGCAGACGGCCCGGGGCCAGCGGCACCGGTATCAAGCATACCCCGCCGGTCAATGGCTCGAGCGCGACCATCGGCTCCGCCATGGCGTCCACCAGCCGCCACCACCCATCGTACTTGAGCAGGTGCACTACCCGCTGAGCGCCGCCGGCGAGCCAGACCGCGCTCCGGACGCGGGCGAGTCCGGGCGGCCAGTCCGCGCAGATCCGGCACTCCAGATCGCCGAACGATGGCTGCCCGCAGCGGGCGCAGAGCGGGTGGGGTACGGGCCGCCAGCGCGCGCGGCAGACCCCGCACACGAGGGCGTCGTGCTCCCGGGCCGGTACCGGACCCTCGCACAGGAGGCAGGCCGACGGCAGCAGCCAGCGGTCCACCTCGCCCAGGGCCCGGAAGATCCGGCGCGGGGCGGACTCAGCGAAGCTGGGCATCCACGGTGGCGCGCATGATCTCGGTGGGCGCGTCCACGTCGGGAAACCACCGCTCGAGCGCGCGGGCGCCCTGCGCCACCAGCATGCCCCGGCCGTCCGCCGCGCGGAGACCGGCCGCGCGCAGGGCGCGAACCCAGCGGGTCTCGCCGGGCGCGTACACCATGTCGAGCGCCACCTCCGCGTCGCGCGCGACCTCGCGTCCAGGAGGCAGCGGATCACCCTGCCCCAGGCCGAGAGGAGTGGCGTTGACCAGAAGGCGACAGGTGGCCGCGGACGCGAACTCGAGCCCGCAGCTCCGGGCCCAGCGCTCGAACGCCGCCTGCCGTTCGGGCGAACGGGAGCAGACGGCGATCCTCGCCCCCCGCAGCCCGGCGGCGACGGCGGCGGCGCGCGCGCCGCCGCCGGTGCCCGCGATCAGCCAGGGCCCTTCGGGCGGATCGAGCGGCTCGAGCGCGTCGAGGAAGCCGGGCACGTCGGTGTTGTCGCCCGCCACGACGCCGTCCTGGGCCCAGAACACGTTGCAGGCTCCCACGGTCACCGCGAGCTCGCTCGGGCGGTCCACCACTCCGCGGGCCGCCTCCTTGTGCGGAACCGTGACGTTGCCGCCGCCGCCGGCACGAGCCAGCGCCCCGATCAGCGGCGCGAGATCCTGGAGGGCACAGCGGAGAGGCACGTAGACCGCGCGCAGCCCGAGCGCGCGGAACGCCGCGTTCTGCATGGCGGGAGAGAGGGAGTGCGCGACCGGATCGCCGAGCAGCCCGAAGACGCGCGTGGAACCGTCGATCACCGCACCGTGCCGGCCACCCGGCTCACGACGTTGCCGATCAGCTCCTGAAGCTCGGCGAAGGTGCTGCGATAACTGGCGAGATCGGCGCCGTACGGGTCGCTCACCTCGGCGCGGGCGGGCTCGCGGCCGGCGTAGTGGCCGAGCAGGTGCACCTTGTGCTCCCCGCCCAGCTCGGCGACCCGCGCGACGTGATGGCCCGACATGACGAGAATCAGGTCCGAGTCGCGCACGACCTCACGGGTGAGGAGCCGCGCCCGGTGGCCGCTCAGGTCGAGCCCGTTCTCCAGGCCGACGAGGTAGGCGCCCTCCGATGCGGGCGCACCATCCCACGCTCCACTCCCGGCGGACGACACCGTGACCTGCTGGATTCCCCGCGCCGCCAGCGCCTCGCGCATGAGCGCCTCGGCCATCGGACTGCGGCAGGTGTTGCCGGTGCAGACGAAGAGGACGTTCATGTTGCCAAGATAGCATGGTCAGTTGCCCGGCCGCCCCGCTGCCCGTCTCTCGTCACGGAGCCAACCTCCCCGCCGCCTCCCGCAATTCCGCCCGCGGAATGGCGCCCTCCCGGATGAGTCTCGGCGTAGGGCCGGTGCAATCCACCAGAGTGGACGGGGGCACGTTGCCGAGGACGCCGCCGTCGAGGACGAGCAGCAACCCCTGATCGATCTCGGCCCGGAACATGTCGGCGAGGCGGTCGGCTCCGGGGGCCGGCGGCTCGCCCGGCCGGTTGGCCGACGTGGAGGTCAGGGGACGCCCGATGGCGGCGACCAGCCGCGCCACCCCGGGATGCGAGGTGTGCCGTACCGCGATGCCGCCCTCGCTCCCGCGCAGCTGGTCGGGGAGCTTCCCTTCACCGCCGCGGAGCACCAGCGTCAGCGGACCCGGCCAGAACGCGGCGGAGAGCACCCGGGCCGATGGGGAGAAGACCAGCCCCCACTGCTCCGCCATGGCCCGGCTCGAGACCAGCAGCAGGAACGGCTTGTCGGGCGCGCGGCCCTTGAGCCGCGCCAGTGCGGCCAGCGCGGGCTCCGTGGGCTCGGAGCCCAGGCCGTAGACGGTCTCCGTGGGGTAGGCGATGAGCCCGCCGCGGCCGAGATGGGCTGCGACCTCGGGGATGGCGCGGTCGACCTCGGCCTGGGTGCGGAAAGGCAGGATCACCGCCCGCTCCCCGCCACCAGCTCGGCCAGGGCGAGATCGTCGGGCGAGGTGATCTTGAAGTTGCGCACACTGTCGGGCACCAGACGGACGGTTCCGCCGCACGCCTCCACCAGCATCGCGTCGTCGGTTGCGTGGAGCCCGCGGCTTCGGGCGGCGGCATGGGCGGCGGTCAGCAACTCCCGGGGGAAGGCCTGCGGCGTCTGCGCCCGCCACAGGCGGTCCCGCGGGATGGTGCGGGCGACCCGGGCGGGGTCGTCCGGGGCCGCCTCTTTCAAGGTGTCGCCGAGCGGCACCGCGGCCACGGCGCCGTCGCCCGCCCTCGCGCAGCGGATGACCGCGTCGATGACCTCGCGGTCCACGAAGGGACGCGCCGCGTCGTGTACCAGGACGACGCGGCAGTCGGGCCCGAGCGCGCCCAGCCCGGCGGCGACCGAGTCGCTCCGCTCCGCGCCGCCGGGGACGATGGCGAGGGTTGCGCCGAGGAGCTCGCGCAGGAAACCGGGCGGGGCGGCGGCATCCGCGGCGGGCAGGACGACCACGACCTGGGCCACCTCCGGATGACCGGTGAAGGGCCGCAGCGCCCGCAGCAGCAACGGAACGCCACCGATGGGCCGGTACTGCTTGGGCGAGCCGCCCAGCCTCTCCCCACGTCCGGCGGCGACGAGCACCACGCCGACGTCACGCGGCAAGCGCGCGCACCAGCTGCTCAATGTGGTCGAGACCCACCAGGGCGACGCCGGGCACCTGCGCCGAGCTGCGGGAGGAGCCGAAGACCCGGCGGAAGCCCAGTCGGGCGGCTTCGGCCAGGCGGCGCTCGAGTGCGCCGCTGGGCCGGATCTCTCCGCCCAGACCGACCTCGCCCAGAAAGATCACGTCGTTCGGAGCCGGCCGGTTGTAGAGACTGGAGAGGAGGGCCGCGGCCACGGCCAGGTCGGCACCCGGCTCGCTGAGCCGGACGCCCGCCGTGACCTGCACGAAGACGTCGAGATCGGCGAAGCTGGTGTCGGCGCGGCGCTCAAGCACCGCGAGGAGCACGGCGAGCCGCTTGGGATCGATGCCGGTGGCCACCCGCTGCGGCGTGCCGTAGCCGCTCTTGGCGGCGAGCGCCTGCACCTCCACCAGCCCCGGCCGGGTGCCCTCCATGAGCGCCGTGACGGCGCTGCCGCTGATGCCGTGCGCCCGGGCCGCGAGGAACACGGCCGAGGGGTTGGGCACCGGCACGAGCCCCTGCTCCGTCATAGAGAAGACACCGAGCTCGTCCACCGACCCGAAGCGGTTCTTGGTGGTGCGGAGCAGGCGGTAGTCCAGGGTCAGCTCGCCCTCGAAGTAGAGCACCGTGTCCACGATGTGCTCCAGCGTCTTGGGGCCCGCGATGCCGCCGCCCTTGGTCACATGGCCGACCACCACCACCGCGGTGCCGGTCTCCTTGGCGAACCGCATGAGCTGCCCGGAGCATTCCCGCACCTGTCCCACGTTGCCCGGCGCGCTCTCCAGCGCGTCGGTATACACCGTCTGGATCGAATCGATGACGACCAGGTCGGCCCGCACCGCGGCCGCGGCGGCGACGATGGCCTCGAGCCGGGTTTCGCCCAGCACGTGCACGGCGCCGGCGTCTTCGGCAAGCCGGTCGGCCCGGAGACGGATCTGGTCGGGGGATTCCTCGCCGCTGGCGTACAGCACCGTGCGGCCGGCGGTCTCCAGCCGTGCCGCGGCCTGGAGGAGCAGCGTGGACTTGCCGATGCCCGGCTCGCCCCCGATGAGGATCATGGACCCCGGCACGATGCCGCCGCCGAGGACGAAGTCGAACTCGGGCATCCCGGTGCGCCAGCGCTGCAGCGGCTCGGTGGCGACCTCCCTGAGGCGGGCAGGTGGACGGTCGGGCAGTCGGTCGGATCCACCGCCCGCCGGCCCGCCGGCCCGCCGGCCTGCCGGAGCGGCCCGAACGACAGTCGGCTCCTCCGCCACCGCGTTCCATGCCCCGCACCCCTCGCACCGGCCGACCCACTTGGCGTGTCCGTGGCCGCACTCGGTGCAGCGGTAGACCGACCGGGCGCGGGCCATGCTACTCCGGCTCCTCGCGGGAGCTCAGGTTGTCGAAACGGGTGTACTCGCGGGTGAACTTGAGCTGGACGTCGCCCGTGGGACCGTTGCGGTTCTTGGCCAGCATGACCTCGGCGAGCCCGCGCTTGGACTCGTCCTCCCGGTCGTAGTACTCGGGGCGATGGATGAAGATGACGAGATCGGCGTCCTGCTCGATGGCGCCCGAGTCGCGCAGATCGGAGAGGATCGGCTTCCGCTCCCCGCCGCGCTGCTCGCTCGCGCGGCTGAGCTGGGAGAGGGCGATGACGGGGATCTCCAGCTCCCGCGACAGCGCCTTGAGGGAGCGGGAGATGTCGGAGATTTCCTGCACTCGGTTGTCGGAGTACTCCGGGCTCCGCATGAGCTGCAGGTAGTCCACGATGACCAGCCGCAGATCGTTGTCGATCTTGAGGCGCCGCGCCTTGGAGCGCATTTCCAGCAGGGTGATGGAGGGGGTGTCGTCGATCCAGACCTGATACGTCTGGAGGATGCCGGCCGCGCGGGCGAGCTGGGTGAAATCCGAATCGCGCAGGGTGCCCTGCCGCACCCGATGACTGTCCACCCGGGCGGTGGCGGTGAGCATCCGCTGGACCAGCGATTCCTTGGACATTTCCAGCGAGAAGATGGCTACCCCCTGCCCCTCCGCCGCGGCGTTGGCGGCGATGTTGAGACAGAACGCCGTCTTGCCCATGGACGGCCGGGCCGCGACCACGATCAGCTCCGACCCCTGGAAGCCCGAGGTCATCGCGTCCAAGTCTAGGAAGCCGCTGGGCACCCCGGTAATCGCCTTGCCGCTGCGCTGGAGCGTTTCGATGCGCTCCATCGTGGGCCAGAGCATCTCCTTGATCCGGGTGAAGCCCTCGTCGCCCCGCTGCTGCGAGATCTGGAAGATCCGGGACTCGGCCACGTCGAGCAGCTCGGTCGCGGTCGAGTGCCCGTCGTAGGCCTCGGTGATGATGGAGGTGGAGGTCTCGATCAGCCGGCGGAGGATCGCCTTGTCGCGAACGATGCGGGCGTGGAACTCCAGGTTGGCCGCGGTGGGCACCGCGTCCACCAGCTCGGCGAGATACTCGAGCCCACCGGCGGCGTCGAGGTCGCCCCGGCGGAGCAGCTCGTCGCGGAGGGTGATGTGGTCGATGACCACCCGCCGCTCGACCAGGGCGAGCATCGCCCGGAACAGCCGGCGGTGCCCCTCCCGATAGAACATCCCGTCGTCCACCAGCTCCGCCGCGCGCAGCGCGGCATCCTGGTCCAGCAGCATGGCCCCGAGCACGGCCTGCTCGGCCTCGGCGCTCCAGGGCGCCGAGCGGCCGACGTAGGTCTCAGCGGTCGAGAAGTTGTCGGGCGATACGGACGTCATCCCAGGTCGGCTTCTTCCAGTTCGGGTTGCGGAGCAGCGCCGCGGGATGGTACGTCACGACGAGCGGAATGCCGTTGTACGTGTGCACCTTGCCGCGGAGCTCCCCCAGAGACTTCTTGACGCCGAGCAGCGCCTCCCCGGCGGTGCCCCCCATCGCGAGGATCACCTTCGGGCGGATGAGCTCCAGCTGGCGATGGAGATACGGGATGCAGGCCGCGATCTCATCCGGGAGTGGCTTCCGGTTCTGGGGGGGACGGCACTTCACGATGTTGGTGATGTACACCGCGGAACGCGGAACATCAATAGCCTGGAGAATGCTGTCGAGCAGTTGGCCCGCCTGCCCCACGAACGGCCGGCCGCTCGCGTCCTCGGTGGCGCCGGGCCCCTCGCCCACCAGCACCAGGCGCGCGTGCGGATCGCCCTCGCCCGGCACGGCGTTGGTCCGGTTGGGACAGAGCGCGCAACAGGAGGTGGTGCGGATCCGCTCGGCCACGGCGTCCAGCGTCTCGAGGGCGGCCAGGTCGTTCCCCATGAGCCGGGGCTCGGGCGAGGTGACGGCGATGCCGGGACCGGGAATGGGCGGGGCACCACGGGACCACGCCGGGGCAGCGAGACCGGGGGGCAGCGGGGTGGGCGCCTCTCCGGCCGCGTCCGGCTCCGGCGCCGCGCTCTGCGCCTCGCCGGGCCCGCCCGCCTGCCCCGCCGACCGCCTGCCCGACTCGTCCAGAACCACCTCCGCGCCCCCGAGCTCGACCTGCTGCCCAAGATAACGCCGACGCAGGTCATCCAAGGGCACGCTCCACGGCGTCGAGAATCGCCTCGGCCGCTTCCCGCTTCGACTGCAGCGGCAGGATCTGCGGGGTGCCGTCCCGGCCGAGGATCGCCACCCGGTTGGTCTCGTGCTCGAAGCCCGCACCGGGCTCGAGCGCGTCGTTGACCACAATGAGATCGAGATCCTTGCGCTCGAGCTTCACCCGGCCCTTGGCGAGCGCGTCGCCGGTCTCGAGCGCGAAGCCCACCGTGATGCTTCCGGCGCGCCGCTCGCTGCGCGTGGCGCTCAGGATGTCGTCGGTCGGTTCCATGGGGATCGCCAGCGCGCCGTCCACCCGGGACCGCTTGCTGTCGCTCGGAGTGCTGGGCCGGAAGTCGGCCGGCGCGGCGGCCATGACCAGGATCTCGGCCTGGGGCAGCTCGCGACGCACGGCAGCCTCGAGATCGCTGGTGCTTTCCACCCGCCGCAGGGTCACGCCCACCGGGGCGGGCAGCGCGACCGGTCCCGAGATGAGCACGACGTCCGCGCCCCGCTCCCAGGCGGCCTCCGCGATCCGGTAGCCCATCTTGCCGCTCGACCGATTGGTGACGACCCGCACGGGATCGATCGACTCTCTGGTTGGCCCGGCGGTGACGACGACCCGCCTGCCCGCCAGCTTGCCCCGGCCCCGCAGCACTCGCGCCGCGTGCGCCAGGATCGTCTCCGGCTCGCTCATCCGCCCGGGGCGCTCCGACGGCCCCTCGGCCAGCGCGCCGATCTCGGGCCCGACGATGGCCACCCCTCGCGCCCGCAGCCGCTCCAGGTTGTCCCGGGTCTGGGGGTGGGCGAACATCTCGTCGTTCATCGCGGGAGCGAGCAGCACCGGCGCCGTGCCCGCCAGCAGGAGGGTGGTGAGCAGATCGTCGGCCAGGCCCTGCGCGACTCTGGCGACGAGGTGCGCGGTGGCGGGCGCCACCACGATCAGGTCCGCCTCCTGCCCCAGCCGGACATGCGAGAGCGCCCCGCCGCTCTCCCACAGAGAGGAGAGCACGGGGCGCCCGGTCAGGGCCTCGAAGGTGAGCGGGCGCACGAACTCGCCCGCGCCCTGGGTCAACACCACGTCCACCCGCGCCCCCGCCTCGGCGAGGCGGCGCGCGAGCGTGCAGCTCTTATAGCAGGCGA
>DASUSR010000015.1:0-3586 GCA_036375015.1 Gemmatimonadales bacterium | reverse complement strand
GGTGTAATGTTCCCTAATATTACTCTAAGTTCCGAATGTAGCGCGATGGACCCGGGAGAGCCAGCGGCAGGGCAACGCGGGCAGAAGGACGACTGAGGGAGGGAGAGGACTGCACGGAAACTCGGAGGACTCAAAGGCCTGGGGGGAGAATCAGCCGGATCAGGACACCCGCTCGCCCGCCCAGTCGCGGAAGAGACGCTCGCAGTAGGGATTGTTCGAGGAGTTCTCGGTCTTCACCCGGCGGCCGTCCTCCAACTCGGCGAAGGCGCAGAACTGCGCCACCATCGGCTTCCCGTTCACGCCGGTGCACTCGGCCACGGCCGCCCGGTTCACCTCGAGCCAGACCGACCGCTCGGGGTTCTGGCGCTGCCAGCGGGCGCAGCGGCCCTCGGGGTCGGGATCGACCTGGAGGCCGTTCGGCTGGACCACGATCCGCGCGATCCGCGGGGCGCGGGCCGCCGCGGCGGGTCTCCGGGCCTGGGCCCGGGTGGTATCCGCGGTCGGAGCGGGCACCGTGTCGGCCGCGGGCAGCACGAACTGCCATGGAGTGCAGCTCTCGCGGCGGAGCTGGCCCCGGTAGATCGGCGCCACGCAGGAGTACCCGCTGGCCGTCGCTCCGGGGGCGGGCGCGGCCACCCGCAGCGTGTCGCTGCTCTGACCGGCCGCCTGGGTGGACACGCTGGCCTCGCGGCCGTCGGAGAGACCGACCTCGACCCGGATGGACTCGGGCGCCGTCCGGATCGAATCGATCGTCAGCTCCCAGTCCACCGCGACCTCGAGCGAGTCGCCCACGGGGTACACGGTGGAGCGGACGTCGGTGGCTTCCGCGGAGGGGGGTGGAGCCTTGCCGGCCTGACTGCGGGTGTAGGCGACCCAGATGCCGGCGGCGATGAACGCCAGCAGGAGCAGCACCAGCAACCGCCGCAGCGCCGGTCCCCGAGACACCGGCTCGACATCGACCACCTTCGGCTCCCGCGGCACTCAGGACTCCAGGCCGAGCACGTGGGCGCCCTGCTCGAAGGTGATGTCCACCGGGATGCCGAGATCCTTGAGCCGGTCGAGATCGCCCTGCAGCGCGGGCGAGACGGCCGCGCGCTCCGCCATGAACCGGGTGACCCCGTCGTAGTCGCCGTCGCCCTGGAAGCGGAGGATCCGCTCCGCCATCGCATCCACCGCCTCACGCATCCGGGGCAGGTCCACCCGGTAGCGCCCGCCGGCGGAGTCGCGGGTGAAGGCGCCCCGCTCCTGGAAGAAGGAGAACTGGGCGGCGTTGGCCCGTCCGTGCGCGCTGGACGCCCCGAAGCGGATCGAGCGGAAGATCCCGGCGAGGAAGGTGACGTAGTGGTCAGCCAGCTCGGTGTCCTCCAGCTCCCCCTGCTGGTGGAGCCGGGTGATCATGTAGAGCCCGAGCACATCGGCCTTCCCCTCCTCCAGCGCGCCCGCCTGCTCCTTGAGCGCGTTCCGCACGGTGCCTTTCCCGTCCACCGTGTTCTTGATGCCGAGCCCGTGTGCCACCTCGTGGAACATCACGTTGGCGAAGAAGGCGTCGAAATCGATGCTGCCCTGCTGCTCCTCCACGATCAGCTCGCGGGCAATCGGCACCAGGATCTTGTCGAACTTGGCCCGCATCGCGTTCTTGAGCTGCAGCCGGCGGGTACCCTTCCGAAGCTGGACCTCCTCGTCGTTCGGAAGGTTGATGGCGATGG
Source organism: Gemmatimonadales bacterium (assembly GCA_036375015.1). Lineage (GTDB taxonomy): Bacteria > Gemmatimonadota > Gemmatimonadetes > Gemmatimonadales > GWC2-71-9 > CAVVWJ01. The sequence continues at coordinate 1,880 of DASUSR010000015.1, read as the reverse complement.
TCTTGGAGCCGGCATTGCTCTGGCCGGTGTAGTAGACCACGTCGTAGGCGTTGAGATCGGAATCGGTCCCGGGCTTCTCCCGCTTGTAGGCTTCCGGGACCGGCAGTCCGCGCTGCAGGCCCGGCAGGAACGAGGCATACCGGGCGAGCCGTTCGCTCCACTCGCGGTCCTTCACCAGCACGTAGGCCTCGTGCGCCGCCTTGAGCCCCAGCAGCGCGTCGTCATAGGTCTCGATCGGGCCGATCACCACGTCGAGCGTATTGGTCTTCATGTCCAGCCAGGCGAGATCGCTCGGCTGGTAGTCGTCGGTCTCGAGCGCGCGGGCGCGCAGCTCCAGATAGCGCTGCAGCCCCGCGTCGTCGGCGAGCGCCGCCGCCTCGCGCAGCCTGGCCGCCGCGCGGCGGGACGGCGCGGCGAACGCCTCGTGATAGGGCACCGCGGTGAGCGCGCCGGAAGAATCCCGGCGGACCATCGTGTACGGGCTGCGCAGCGCCCGGCCGAGCGCGGGAGAGGCGCTTGCCGCGCGCTCGATCTCCTCCGTGGTGATGTCCTGGGGATAGAACTCGGCGCCCGGCGGGCGGGGACCGACGCCCGGCACGAACGGCCGGTTGCCGTCCAGCCGGTCCCAGGGACCGTAGTTCAGCAGCACGTAGCGGCGCAGCGCCGTGTCCGGGATGGTGGCCAGCAGCGAATCCCGCGCGGAGTAGACCTGCTGCCAGAAGACAGTGTCCATCTCCTGCGCGGCGGCGATGAGCAGCGGGATCATCCTGCGCTCGCGGTCGCTGAGCCGCTCCAGGTCGGCGTTGAGCCGCACCGGCGTGTACTGCGCCAGCTTGGCGGCCACCGGGGAGACCGAGTCGGCCGCGGCGCCCCGGGTCCCCGGCTCCTCGCCCCGGCACGCCGCCGTCGCCATGGCCACCGCGACCATCAGCCTCCGCCCGGCACGTCGCCCCATTGCATTACCTCCCGGAAGTCCCACTACGCCAGCTCGATGTGTCCCTCGACCGTGATCTCGCCCGGCAGCCCATCGACGACCATGGTGGCCCGCGCCCGCAGCGTCTCCCGCCCGGTCAGGGCGCCGGACTCCATGGCCGCAGAGACTGCCTTCTCCACCTCGCGTTGCGCCGTGACGCCGAACTGCTTGAGCAGCTTGCGCAGCGACAGATTGAACCGCTCCTCGTCCATGTCGACCTCGAGGTGTAGGGTGGCCGTATCCTAATACGGAAACGGACGGCCCGGAGGAGGGTCAGCGCCCCTCGAGCTCCCGCTCGCCCGGGATGTGGCGCTCGTCGCGGCCCTCGCCGGGATGGGACTTCGCCTCGTGGTAACGCTCTCCCTTGAGCCGGATGAAGGTGACGAACTGCTCGTACTCGTCCTCGGAGACGGCGTCGGCGATCGCCGGTACGAGGCCCTTCACCAGAGTGATCCGCTCCTCCAGGGCCAGCCGGTTCGCCTGCTCCACCAGCTCCCGGATCACGGGGTGGTTCATCCAGTCGGTCTCGGGACTGGTAGTCATCGGGGGGTGCTCCGCTGAGAGGTGGGACAGCTCGGGAGTCCAGAGTTCGGGGTCAAGCGGTTTCCGTCAGCAACTGAGTCACGTAGCCCCGCTGCTCCGCGTTGCCGTTGGCCCGGAGCCACTGCTCGAGGAGATCCCGGCTTTCCGCGGCGAGGACGTCGCCCACGATCCGCGGCATCCGGGTGGCAGGGCCGCGGGGCGGCGTGACCCGGCTCGTGCCCTGGTCGGGCGGGGCCGGGAGGGCGTACACCACAGTATCCACCGCGGCTTCCATCGCCGCGCCGGTGCACATCACGCAGGGCTCGAGGGTGGTCACCAGGACCAGGTCCTCCGCCCCGTCCAGGCGGCCCGCGGCCCGGCGCAG
>DASUSR010000014.1:0-6926 GCA_036375015.1 Gemmatimonadales bacterium | reverse complement strand
CCAACGCCTTGCGGTACCACTCGATGGCCTTCGCGGCCCCCGCCACGACGAGGCTCGGCGTGACGGTGCCATGTCCCGCGGGAATCGGGTTCACTGCCATGTTCGCCTCCTGCTGCTCAGGTGGGCCGCCAATATCCGGCAGGTGTCCACCGCGCCGCAAGCGCCGGGCGTCTCAAACGGGGACGTCGAGTGTCACAATCGCGCCACCGCTCTCCCGCCAACGCCCGCCGACCCAGGTTCCCCGCACGACGCCGTTGTCGGCACCGCAGACCAGCGCCTCCGCCAGGTGCTCGGCATCGCACCCCGCGAGCGCGGGGTGAGCGAGGTCGATCACCGCGAGATCGGCCCAGCGCCCGGCCTCGATCCGGCCGGCGGGCAGCCCGAGCGCCCCGGCGCCGCCAGCGGTCGCCGCCTCCATGACGGCAGGCGCGACGTCCCCTTCCCCGCTCCGCAGCACCCCGCGGGTCTCCGCCCGCAGGCGCTGGCCGTACTCGAGCCAGCGCATCTCCTCCAAGGGTGAGATTCGCGCGTTGGAGTCGGACCCCAGGCTCAGCCGGCCGGCGACATCCGCGACGGGGTCGAGCGCGGGCAGCCCGTCGCCCAGGTTCGCCTCGGTGAGCGGGCACACGCAGACGTTACCGCCCGCCCGTAGGAACCGCTGCAGATCGCCGGCGGCCGTATGAGTACAGTGCACCGCGGTGAGATTCCCGCCGATGTCGAGCGTGTCGAGCAGCACCCGCATCGGCGCCAGGCCGTAGGCCGCCACACACTCCTCGATCTCCCGCCGCTGCTCCTCTACGTGCATGTGGAACGGCAGCTCCCGCCGCCGCGCCTCCGCGTGCAACGCGGCGATGTCCTCCACAGACGCCGCCCGGATGCTGTGCGCCGCGACGCCGAGGCTCTGCGTCTGCCGGTCGAGCACCGATTCGAGCCGATCTACCTGCTGCCAGAACGCGTCCACGCTCGTGGACCGGAACCGTTGCTGCGCCGGCCCGAGCGGCTGGCCGATGCCGCCGGTCGCGTAGTAGGTCATGAGCAGCGCGATCCGGATTCCGACCGCCGCCGCCGCTTCGAGCACGACGCGGTCGAGCTCGTAGTCGGTGCCGTCGCCCGCGTGGTGGAGATAGTGGAACTCGCCCACCGTAGTGACGCCGGCGTCCCGCATCTCGCCGAACGCCTGGACCGACCACCGGAACAGCTCCTGCCCATCGAGCCGCTCGACCAGCTGGTACATCGCCTCCCGCCAGGTCCAGAAGCTGCCCGCGCCGGCCGGGAACCGCTCGCCCCTGCCGCGGAGGCCGCGCTGGAAGGCGTGCGAGTGGGCGTTGACGAAGCCCGGCAGGAGCGCGCAGCCCCGGTGGCGGTCGGTCGGGGTCTGGCCGCCCGTCACCGCCTCGATCCGGCCCTCCTCGGCCACGACCACCTGGAGGCCGGTCTCGAAGCGCCGCCCGGTCCAGGTGAGGTCGGGCTCGATGACCTTCCGGGCGGTCACGCGAGGTCCTCCACGCAAGCCCGGTGGACGACGCGGGTCAGCAGCTCCCCCGCCCGCTCGAACTCCGCCACCGGCAGCGATTCGTTCGGCTTGTGGGCCACCTCGATCGAGCCCGGCCCGCAGAGCACGCAGTCGAGGCCGAGCCGGCTGAGCCAGCCGGCGTCGGTGGCGAACGGCGCGCTCGCCGTCTCCCTCTGTCCCAGCTCGCCCGCGAGCATGCGGTAGACCGGCGCGTCCTCGGCGGCGATCATCGGCGGGCTCTCACCCTGGACCGCGATCGTGAACGGCACCGGTGTCACCGCGCCCTCCAGCGCCGCACGCACCCGGCCGGTCATCGCCTCCGCCGACATGCCGGGCAGGAGCCGGACGCCTACGTCCAGCTCGCAGTCGGCCGGGACCACGTTAGTGGGCCCACCGCCGGCGACCCGGGCGACGTTGAGGGTGACGTAGGGGACCTCGGGGAAGTGTTCCGCGTGCTCCGGCCGCTCGCGCTCCAGCGCCCGGCGCAGCTCCGCCAGCGCGACGATCGCCCGGCCCGCAGCCTCCACCGCGTTGACGCCGAGGTGCGGGAGTCCGCTGTGCGCGGGGACGCCGGTGAACCGGAGCCGCAGCCGCAGGTGTCCCTTGTGCATGCGGAGGACTCGAAGCCCCGTCGGCTCGCCGATGACCGCCGCGCGCGGGAGCACGGGGACGTCGGCCGGCTCGTCCACCAGGCGCCGGGCGCCGAGGGTGCCGGTCTCCTCGTCGTGGGTGAAGAGCAGCACGAGCTGGTGGCGGAGGCGGGCGGGGTCGGCCGCGGCGAAGCGGTTGGCGGCGAGCGCGAGGAAGCCCTTCATGTCGGCGGCACCGCGGGCGACGTACGCGCCGTCGCGGCGGGTCAGGGTGAAGGGGTCGGAGTGCCAGCCCTCGGGCTCGGCGGGCACGGTGTCCATGTGGCCGGAAAGGACGAGGCCGCGGTCGCCGTCCTCGGGACCGGCGGCAACGATGAGGTTGAGCTTGGCGCCGTCCGCGGTGGCGTGGCGGGCGATGCGGACGCCGGGGCGGTCGAGGTAGTCGCACAGGAAGTCGGCGATCTCCCGGTTGCTCCGGTGGCTCGTCGTGTCGAAGGCGACGAGGCGGGCGAGGAGGGCTTCGTCGGGAAGTGGCGTGGGGGTCATCGGGAGCCGGAGGTGAACGGCGTCCTACCAAGGTCCCTCGCATTCGCTCCTGGTGAGGTCACGTACCCGTCTCCCCGCCCGCCAGCCGCCGCACCAGCCGCCACAGAAACTCCTGCCCGTCGTAGAACGACCGCACCAGCAGCCGCTCGTCCCGGCCGTGCGAGCGCACGTCGTCGGGGTCGCCGAGCAGTCCGCTGACCCCGTACACCGGAATGCCGGCACTGCGGAAGAAACGCCCGTCAGTGGCCCCGGTGGACATGAAGGGCACGACCGGCACGTCGAACAGCTCTTTCGTCACCGCTTCGATCGGCTCCATGACCCCCGGCGTGAGCGCGCTGGGCTCCGGGGGACGCGGGGGCTCGGTGGTCGGAATCAGCGCGACGTGGATGGCCGTGTCCGCCAGGATCCGGCCCAGCGCCGTCTGCGTCGAGGCCACGGTCTCGCCGGGCACGATCCGGCAGTTGACGGTGGCGGTCGCGAGCTGCGGCAGCGCGTTCGGGGCGTGGCCGCCGGCGAGCTCGGTCGGGGTGCAGGTGGTGCGGAGGATGGCGTTGAGCCGCGGGGTGGCCGACAGCCGGCGGGCGGCGGCGGAGTCCCGCTTGTTCAGGAGCAGGGCGCGCATCGCGGCGGCCGTCTCCCGCTGCTCCAGCGGGGCCATCGCCTCGAAATACGCGCGCGAGACCGGATTGAGCCGGACCGGAAAGGTGTGCCGGCCCAGCCGCGCCAGGCCCTCGGCCAGGTGCACGATCGCGTTGTCCGGCCGCGGCTGGGAGGAGTGCCCGCCGCGGTTGGTGACCGTGAGAGTGAAGTCCGCGTAGCGCTTCTCCGCCGCCTGCACCGACAGGTAGAACGGCTTGCCGTCCCGCAGGGCCCCGCCGCCACCCTCGTTGATCGCCAGCTCGGCATCGAGCAGCTCCGCATGCTCCGCCAGCAGCCAGGCGACGCCGTTCTCCCCCCCGTTCTCCTCGTCGGCGGTGAGGGCGAGGATCACGTCGCGGTCGGGCACCCAGCCGGCGGCGCGGGCGCGGAGGAGGTTGGCCACGAAGATCGCGGCCATGGCCTTGTCGTCCACCGTGCCGCGGCCGTAGAAGTAGCCGTCGCGCTCGGTGAGGACAAAGGGGTCGAGCGACCAGTCGGCCCGGCGCGCGGCGACGACGTCGATGTGCGCGAGCAGCAGCAGGGGCCTGCGGACGCCGCGGCCGCGGTAGCGGACGATGAGGTTGCCGTCGGTCGGTGCGCCGTCCCGCACCAGCAGCCGCACGTCCTCCGCGGGAAACCCGGCCGCCCGGAACCGCTCCGCCATGGCCTCCGCGGCCCGGGTCACCGAGCCGGTCGAGTCGGCAGTGTCGATCTCCACCAGCTCCTCGTACACCTCGCGGGCGAGCTGCTGGTGGGGAGCGAGCTGAGGAGCGGCCGTCTGGGCGGCGAGCGGCATGGCGGCGGCGAGCGCGGCCGCGGCGAGCAGCGGAAGGTGGTATGTCATCGGTGTGCTCCAAGCTACCACGCGCGGCGGCGGGGACAAACCCGCCTTCGGCGGGCACTCCACATCGCGGCGGATCCACGGTAGGCTGAGGCAACGCCGACCTCCAGGAGCGCGTGATGAGCGACACCCCCGACGAACGCCGTGAACGCCTGGCCGCCCTGGCCCAGCTCGAGGAGTGGCTCGAGCTCCCGATGCAGGTGCTGGGCTTCGTCTGGCTCGGTCTCCTCGTGCTCGAGCTCACCCAGGGGCTCTCGCCGCTTCTCGCCGTGCTGAGCACCGGGATCTGGATCGTCTTCATCCTGGATTTCGCGCTCCGGCTCACGCTCGCACCCGACCGGGGCACCTATCTCCGCCGCAACTGGCTCGGCGCGCTCTCGCTGCTGGTGCCGGCGCTCCGGGTGCTGCGCATCGCGCGCGCGGTGCGGGTCCTCCGCGCCGCGCGCGCCGTGCGGGGGATCCGCCTGGTCCGGGTGGTCGGCACCGTGAACCGCAGCATGCGCACGCTGGCCCGCAGCATGGGCCGGCGCGGGTTCGGGTACGTGGCGGCGCTGACCGTTGTGGTGACCCTGGCCGGCGCGGCGGGGATGTTCGCCTTCGAGCAGGAGGCGACGGGCGGCGGGCTGCGTGATTACGGAGCCGCGCTCTGGTGGACGATGATGATCATGACCACCATGGGCTCGGAGTACTGGCCCCGCACGGTCGAGGGGCGGGTGCTCTGCGTCCTCCTCGCGCTCTACGCGTTCACGGTGTTCGGCTACGTCACCGCGGCGCTCGCGACGTATTTCATCGGGCGCGACGCGGAGGACCGCGAAGGCGAGATCGCCGGTGCCGGCGCGATCGAGGCGTTGCGGGCCGAGGTCGCCGCGCTCGCGGCGGAGGTCCGCGCGAGGCGATAGAACGATCCCTGGGCGTGCGAACGATGCCGGGATCCGGCCGGAGACCTGCCACCGTGGTGAATGGCGTCTTGCGGGCTTCTCGCCGAGGACATCACCTTATGAGCATGGCGCATCCGAGTGGCGGCTGGACGGCCGAGCTGGTGCGAGCGCTTCCGGACGACGGCAAGCGGTACGAGGTGGTGGACGGACAGCTCCTGGTGACGCCGGCGCCCACGTGGCAGCACGGCGACGCGGTGGCCGCCCTGTACCTCCTGCTGCACGAGTATTGCCGCCGGTCGAGGGCAGGACACGTCAAGATCGCCCCACAGGACGTGGAATTCGACGAGCGCAATCTGGTGCAGCCGGACCTGTTCGTGGTGCCACTGGTGGCCGGCGCCAAGCCGCTTCGGTGGGAGGACGTTCGCCGACTGCTCCTCGCCGTCGAGGTGCTCTCCCCTGGCACCGCGCGGCGCGACCGATTCACCAAGCGGCGGCTGTACCAGGCGCGCGGGGTACCCGAGTACTGGATTGTGGACGTCAGCAACCGGATGGTGGAGCGGTGGCGTCAGGCGGACGAGCGGGCCGAGTTCGTCGCCGACCGGCTCACGTGGCAACCGGAGGCGGACATGCAGCTGCTCGAGCTCGACCTGCCCGCGTACTTTGCCGAGGTCCACGGGGACACCGTGGAATAGCGGCTCGGTGTCGGTGACGGGCTGCCCCTGAATCCCGGCCCCGGACGGGTCCGTCCGGCTAGTATGCCGACCCGCGTGACCCTCCGTCCGCTCCTGCCGCTCGCCTGGTCCATCCTCGCCCAGCCCGCCGTCCTGTCGGCACAGACGGCCCGGCCGCAGGCGGTCCAGAGCGCCGATCCCCTCGACACACTCCTCGAGACCGCCGACCGCCATCACTACGCCGGCCGGCTGGACGCTGCCCGCGAGACCCTCGCGCGGGCCGAGACGGCCGCCCGCGGCGCCGGCCCAGGCGGCCTCGCTCGGGTCTGGACAGCGCGGGGGCTCGTGTGGCTCTCGGAGACCACCGCAACCAACCGCGGGTATCCCGAGGCCGACAGCGCCGCCGCCCGCGCGCTCGAGCTGGCGGAGCGGTCGGGCGACTCGCTCCTCATCGCTGATGCCGCCGAGCTGGCCGGCCGGGTGCTCTACTCCCGGCGCATCAACCTGGCCGAGGGCGACTACGACGCGCCGTCGCGCCACTTCGAGCGGGCACTCGCCCTGCGGCGCGCGGCCGCCGACACCGGCGGCATCGTAGATGCGCTCTTCCGGGTGGGCCTCATTCACGAGCGGAAGGACGAGGGCGACCGCGCGGTGGCGCTCTACCAGGAAGGCTTGCGGCTCGCGGGGTCCGGCTACCCGCTCGAGCGCTCGAACCTGGCCCGTCACCTGGGCTACCAGCACCTGCGCCGGGGCGACCTCGACCGGGCGCTCACCTACCTCCAGCAGTCCCACGACCTCCGCGAGCAGGCCGGGTTCGTCCTGGTGCGGTCGCCGGCCCTCGCCTCCATCGGCGAGGTATACCGCCGGAAGGGGGACCATGCCAGGGCCCGGGAGTACGTCGCCCGCGCGCTCGCGGAGGCGGAGCGGCTCGAGGCGAGCCGGTTCGTGGTGCAGGCGCTCATCGCGCTGGGCCGGATCGACTCGGCCGCCGCCCGGCTGGAGCAGGCACGGCAGCAGTGGCGCCGGGCCGAGACGCTCGCCGGCGAGATCGGGTATGTGTCCGGCGCACGGCAGGCGCGGGAGTTCCTCGCGACGGCAGCACGCTGATGTTCGAGGTCCGCGGCTACGTGAGCGTCACCCGGCAGTAGCAGCGCCCGACGGAAACCGCGCGGCCCAGGGCCCGATATATTACCGGCCATGCCCGCGCTGTCCGACCGGCACTACCGCCTCCTCCTCGGCACCGCCGCC
>DASUSR010000013.1:0-13855 GCA_036375015.1 Gemmatimonadales bacterium | reverse complement strand
GAGCTATCCGGCCTCGAGGACGGCGCCCTTCAGGTACCCGGTCTCGGGAATCGTCAGCACCTCCGGGTGGTCCTCTGCCTGATGGAGTACCCGTCGCAGCAGGATGCGGCGCCCACTGTCGCCCGCCGCTTCGGCCAGCATGGCGAGAAACTCGGGGAGCCGCACGTGGTACGAGCAGCTCGCGGTCACCAGAATCCCTCCCGGGGCGAGGCAGCGCATGGCGCGCAGGTTGATCTCCCGGTAGCCCCGCAGCGCGGCGGGCACCGAGGCGCGCGACTTGGCGAAGGCCGGCGGGTCGAGCACGATGGTGTCGAACCGCGCGTGCTCCCGGGCCAGCGCCCGCAGTGCCTCGAAGGCATCGGCCTCGCGCCACTCGATGTTGCGGAACCTGTTGAGCGCGGCGTTGGCCGCCCCGCGCCGGAGCGCCTCGGCGCTGGCGTCGAGGGCGAGCACACTCGCGGCCCGGCCGGCCAGGTGGAGCGCGAAGGAGCCGTGGTAGGTGAAGCAGTCGAGCGCGCGGCCACGCTCCCGGGTGAGGGCTCCCGCGAGGGCCCGATTGAATCGCTGGTCGAGAAAGGCGCCCGTCTTCTGCCCGTCCCAGGGCGCCGCCAGATACCGGACCGGGCCCTCGCGGACCTCGATCTCGCGGGGCACGTCGCCCGCGGCGAGCGCGGATTCGAGGGAGAGCCCCTCGCGGCGCCGGACCGGCGCGTCGTTGCGCAGCAGAATCCCGGCGGGCGCGAGCACCTCCTGGACCGCCGCGATCACCGGCTCCCGCAGGGTCTCGAGGCCTGCCGAGAGGATCTGTACCACCGCCCAGCGGTCGTAGCGGTCCACCACGAGGGAAGGGAGGCCGTCGCCCTCGGCGTGCACCACGCGCCAGGCGGTCGCGTCGATGCCGACGCGGCGGCTCGCGCACTCCGCCAGCCGGTCGCGCCACCACGCTCCATCCACCGGCCGCTCGCTGCGCTCGAGCAGCCGGAGCCGGATCTCGGAGGCGGGGGAGTGCAGCGCCTGGCCGATGAACTTGCCACGGGGATCGTGGACCCGGACCAGACCGGCGGCCGGCGGGGCCTCCTCCACGTCGCTGCGGTAGATCCAGGGGTGGCCGCGCACCCAGCGCTCCGCGCCGCGCGAGGTCACCCGGGCGGCGTTCACGCCCTGTCGGGACGGAGCGCCGTGGCTCCCCGGAGATAGCAGTGCTTGATTTCCGCCCGGCTGCGCGTGGTGTAGGCATGCACCAGGAGCCGGATGCATCGCGGCAGCGATCCCGGCACCGGGATCTCCGTGGCATGGAGCAGCGCCACGATGTTCCAGCCGTACTCCTCGGCGGCGCGGGCGGGGAAGGCGGCGTCGAGATCGCGGGTGACGGTGAAGAGCCCGCTCACGATGTCGTCGGGCTGGAGCTCGTTGGCGGCGATGAGGGCGCGGAGCAGCTCGTCGGTGGCCGCGAGGATCTCGGCGGCCTCGTTGCGATCCACCGTGGTCGCGCCACGGATGCCTTGCAGACGGGGAGCGGAAGAGGCCATGGGACATAATGTAGCCGCCCTGGTTCGGCTGATGCTGGTGACGGAGGACCGCCTGGTGGAGGGGCGCGACGTCGTCGCGCTGGCGCGCGCGGCCGAGCGGGGCGGGGTGAGCGCGGTGCAGCTGCGGCTCAAGCGGGCATCGGCCCGTGAGCTGGTCGCGCTCGCCCGCGAGCTGGTGGCTGCGCTCCGCGTCCCGGTGCTGGTGAACGACAGGCCCGACGTCGCGATCGCCGCGGGCGCCGCGGGGGTACACCTCGGGCCCGAGGATCTGCCGCTGGCGCTCGCCCGCCGGATCGCACCGGCGGGCTTCGTGATCGGTACCTCGGTGGGCTCGGAGGCGGAGGCCGCCGCGGCCGGTGAGGCCGATTACTGGGGCATCGGCCCCTGGCGCGACACCACGACCAAGGCCGATGCCGGGGAGGGACTCGGGCCCGAGGGTTTCGCGCGCCTAGTGCGGCTCGGGGGCGGCCGCCCCTGCCTGGCCATCGGAGGAGTCCGCCCGGAGGACGTGGCCCAGGTCGCCGCGTCGGGCGGAAGGGGGGTGGCGGTGGCAGCGGGGATCCTGCGGGAGCACGACATCGAGGCGGCGGCGCGGAGGTACGCCGGCGCGAGAGCCTAGCTCCCGCCGAGCGGGCTATCTGCCCCGGATCCGGGCGATCGCGCGCAGGTGCTCCCCGTACGTGCGGGAGAATACGTGCCGTCCTTCGGCTCCCGCGACGAAGTAGAGGTACGGCACCTTCGCCGGGTAGAGCGAGGCCTCGATGCTGCGCAGGCCGGGCGAGTTCACCGGCCCGGGCGGCAGCCCCGGATGGAGATAGGTGTTGTAGCGCGACGGGAACTGGTAGTCCTTCTCGTACAGCCGGGGCTTCCGCTTGCCGGTCTCGAGGGCGATGGCGTACTGCACCGTCGGATCGGCCTGAAGCGCCATCCCGATCCGGAGCCGGTTGTGGTAGACGCCCGCGATCGTCTCCCGTTCCTCGTCCACCCGCGCTTCCCCCTCCACGATCGACGCCAGGGTCACCAGCTCGCGCTGGCTCAGCCGCAGGGTGTCCAGCCGGGCGGTCCACCCGGGCTTCCATCCCTTCCGAAACCCGTCCACCATGACCCGGACCAGCTCGCGCCCGCTGATGACGAGCGGCAGGGTGTAGGTCTCGGGACGCAGAAATCCCTCGAAGGAGGGGGCGGCGAAGCCCAGCGCCTCGCGCACCAGCGCGGTGTCGCGGGCGGCGGCCAGGACCGAGTCGGCGGGAATGCCGAGCCGCTCCTGGGCCAGCGCCGCGATCTCGTCGAGGGTGAGCCCCTCGGGCACGGTGAACCGCTGGGCGGCGGCCTTCCCCTTGGCCAGGATGTCGAGCACCTCGCCGGCCGAGAGCCGCGGGGCGAATTCGTACACGCCGGCCTGCACGCTCCGGTCCACCCCACGTACCCGGGCGAGGAGCTTGAACCACCGCGGGTTCCCGATGATGCCGTGGGCGCTCAGGGTGTCGGTGAGGGCGGCGAACGAGGTGCCGGGCGGCAGGGTGACCCGCTCGGTGCCCGAGTTGGTCCCGGCGCAGGCCGCGAGGAGCACGAGGGGCAACAGGCGAGCGGTCCGGCGCGCGGCACGCCTCACCGCGCGACGCTCCGGCGCGCGTCGAGGAAGTGCTGGAGGAGGACGGCGGCCGCAAGCGCGTCCACCTCCTCCTTGCGTCCCCGGGTCCGGCCGCCCTGCTCCCGGATGACGGCGAGGGCGCGGGCGGTGCTCATGCGCTCGTCCCACAGCTCGAGCGGCAGCGCGGTCCGCTCCGCCAGCGTGCGGGCGAGCTCCCGCGCGGCCTCGGCGCTGGCCCCCTCCTCGCCTTCCCCGGTGAGCGGCAGGCCCACCAGGATGCCGACCGGACCGTAGGTCTCCACCAGTTCCAGAAAGCGCGCCAGGGGAAAGCGCTTGCCGGCGCGCCGGACCAGAGTCTCCAGCGGGCTCGCCAGGGTCTGAGTCTCGTCGCTGAGCGCGAGGCCGAGGCGGACCTCGCCCCAGTCAATGGCGAGCAGGCGGCCGGGGTAGGGAAGGGGCATGGGCGGAATAAAGCGGGAAGAGTGAAGGGTGAAAAGTGAAGAGGGGGCCTGGACCAACCCCCTCTTCGCCCTTCACCCTTCACTCTTCACTGTCTTTGCCTACTGCGCCATCGTCGCGAAGAATTCCTTGTTGTTCTTGGTGCGCTTCATCCGCTCGAGCAGGAACTCGAGGGCCTCGACCGGCGGCATGTCCGCCAGGAAGTTGCGGAGCAGGTAGACCCGGTTGAGCTCGTCCTTGTCCATGAGGAGCTCTTCCTTGCGGGTCGAGGTGCGCTGGATGTCGATCGCAGGGTAGATCCGGCGGTCCGCCAGGCGGCGGTCCAGGACCAGCTCGCTGTTGCCGGTACCCTTGAACTCCTCGAAGATGACCTCGTCCATCCGGCTCCCGGTGTCCACCAGGGCGGTGGCGATGATGCTCAGGCTGCCGCCCTTGTCGATGTTCCGGGCGGCGCCGAAGAAGCGCTTGGGCTTCTGGAGCGCGTTGGCGTCCACACCGCCGGACAGGATCTTGCCGGAGTGGGGCACCACGACGTTGTGCGCCCGGGCCAGACGGGTGATCGAGTCGAGCAGGATCACGACGTCCCGGCCGTGCTCCACCAGCCGCTTGGACTTCTCGATCACCATGTCGGCCACCTGGACGTGGCGGTCGGCCGGCTCGTCGAAGGTGCTGGAGATGACCTCCGCCTTGACGTTCTCCTCCATGTCGGTGACCTCCTCGGGCCGCTCGTCGATCAGCAGCACGATGAGGACGATCTCGGGATGGTTCTCGCTGATGGCATTGGCCAGCTTCTGCATCAGGATGGTCTTGCCGGCCTTGGGCGGCGCCACGATGAGGGCGCGCTGGCCCTTGCCCAGCGGGGCGAGGAGGTCCACCACCCGCATCGAGAGATCGCCGTTCTTCCGCTCCAGCCGGATCCGGGAATCGGGGTAGCGGGGCCGCAGGTTGTCGAAGGCGATCCGGTGCTTGGTCTTCTCCGGCTCCTCGAAGTTGACCTGCTCCACCTTGAGCAGCGCGAGGTACCGCTCCCCCTCCTTGGGGGGGCGCACCTGGCCCATGACGGTGTCGCCGGTGCGGAGGTCGAACCGCTTGATCTGGCTGGGCGAGACGTAGATGTCGTCCGGCCCGTAGAGGTAGTTCCAGTCCTGGCTGCGCAGGAAGCCGTACCCTTCGGGCAGGATCTCGAGCACCCCCTCACCCCGGATCACGGTGTCCGAGTCCAGGAGCGACTGCTCGATCCGGAAGATCAGATCCTGCTTCCGCAGCCCCGAGTAGTTGGTGATGTTCAACTGCTCGGCCAGCGTGTGCAGTTCCGCAACCGACTTCTGCTTCAGCTCAGCGATATCCACGGACGAGACTCCAGACAGGCGGGCCCTGCCAGCGACGCGGCGGGCGGCGGTGAGGATGAAAAGAGCGCGAGGCTCGGAGAGATTGGCGTAAGTATGAAGTGGCCCCGGAAGCCGGAGCGCTGCGGTACGGGCTGGGGTCGGGGAGATTCCTACAAACCAAGAAGCGCCGTAACTTAGGGTGCGCCGCGGGGCCAGTCAAGGGCGGCCGGCGCGCTTGCGCTGCTGTCGGGGGTGTCCAATCTTTGGGGCTCCGGCACACGCATGGAGCATCCGGACGGCGGACCGGCTCGATCGAAGCCCGCTCCCCAACGCCCCCTGCGCCCCGGACCGGCACGAACTCGCCCCCCTACCTGTCGCCGAACAGCTTGTCCGTATTCAGTTTATCCTGCGGCTCCCGTCGATCTCCGGCGGGCACGCGCCGCGGCTTCACCGGGAGGCGCGGGACCTGCCGAACTCTTCAGCGTTATGAACGAGACAGAGCGATTGAGCAAGCTGCGCCACGATCTCTCCAATCCGCTTTCGGCCCTCCTGGCGGAGACCCAGCTCCTGCTGCTCAACGAGGAGCGGATCGACCCCGAGACGATCGCCGGCCTGCGGGAGATCGAGGCGCTCGCCATCCGGATGCGCAGCATGCTCCGGGAGGGCTGACCGTCCCGCCCGATCAGCCTCCCGCCGTCCGACCCCTCCCGTTCAGCAGATACACCGCGAGGAACCCGAGGCTGGCGGCACTGGCCCCGAACCGGACCCACCAGTCGCCCGCGCTCGCCGACACGAACCCCTCGATCAGCCCGGCGACCACCAGGAGCGTCGCCGCCCCGCCCAGCATGCGCACCGCCGTCCGGCCGCTCAGGACCAGCGCGTCCGCCCGACTCATCTCGCCGGGGGCCACGACGGTCCGCCCCAGGAGAAAGCCGGCGCCGCCCGCTACCCAGATGGCGAACAGCTCGAGCAGCCCGTGGCCCAGGATGAACTCGAGCAGATAAGTGAGCAAGCCGACGTTGGCGAAGTGTCCGGCGGAGGCGCCGATGAGCAGGCCGTTGAACCCCAGCAGCACCAGCGAGCCGATACCGAGAAAGGTCCCGCCCGCGAAGCAGGCGATCGCCACCCGGACGTTGTTGCTGATAATCCCCGAGGCCATGAGCGGACGGTCCTCGCTCGACACGTCTACGTAACGCTGTCCCGCTGCCCGGCGGGCGGCCCCGGCGGCCGCGCGGCTCAGCATCACGTCGGGGAGCACTTCCGCGGCGAGCGCGGGGCGGTCCCGCATGACGGTGAACCCGGCGGCGGCCGGGAGGGTGAAGGCGAGACAGGCGACGAGCACGTACCCGCGGGCCTGGAGAATGGCCGCCGGGCACTCCCGCACCAGCGCCTGCCCCAGCCGCCGCCAGGTGCTCCGCTCGTCGCGGTAGAGGGCGTTGTGTCCGGCGGCGACCAGACGCTCCAGCCGCGCGAGCGTGGCCTGGTCCACCCGATAGGTGCGGGCCCGCGCCAGGTCCGCCGCCACCTCCCGGTAGCGCGCGGCGAAGTCGGGCAGCTCCTGGGCCGCGAAGCTGTCCAGCCCGGCGCGGGAGGCCCGCTCCGCCAGCCACTGGAACTCGGCCCATCGCTCCCGCTTGGCCGCGACGAAGCGTCCGGCGGTTCCCCCGGCCGTACGGGCGGCGAGCCCCCCTTCCCGGCGGCCCCGTTCGCCGTGGAGCAGGTGCAGCAGGTGCTCGGCATCCTCGGTGCCCGGAACTGCCGGATGCTCGGGAAACCGCGCCGCAAGGGCGGCGGCGAGACGGGCGCGGGGCGCGGGCGACAAGTCGGAGTGCCGGCGCTCGAACTGGACCAGCAGGGCATACTCGGCGTCGGTGAGCTCGGGCAGCGCGGCGGCCGGCGCGCGGGCCACGCCCACGTGCCTCGCCGCCGTGGCGTCGCCCGGACGGTCCCTGGCGACGACGGTGCCCGCCACCAGGTCGCCCAGTCGCTTGGCCCGGGGATGAAACGCCACCAGGAGCACGCCGATCAGGTAGGGCGGCGGCATGAAATCGGCGAGGCGGAGCAGGTTGCGCACCGCCGCGGCCGCTGGCGTGACCGCGTGCCCGGTATCCATCAGCACGCGGATGCCCACCAGGCGCTTCCCGGGAGTCTGGCCCGCGCGGAGTGCCTCGAAGAAGATGAAGTAGCCGGTCCACGCGGCGAAGCCGCCCAGGAGCAGGAGCGCGGAGCCCCACGGGCCGAGGCTCACGCCGAACCCGCCGAGGAGGCCGAGCGTCGTTATCACCAGTACCGCCGCGCCCACCAGGATGAGCATGTCCACCAGCGCGGCGAGCGCGCGCGAGCCGATCCCGGCGATCTCGAGATCGAGCACGACGTGCTCGGGTGTCTCGATCTGGAGATGCTGGCGGAAGTCGCGAGGGCTGAGCGAGGAGCGCGGCACCCTGCGATTCTAACGCGTCGGCGGGGGACTCGCATCCGCCGACGCGCCCTTCCATCTTTCCCGCACTGCCGCACTCACCCGTTCCTTCGCTGGAGCCCCGATGACCGCTCCGTCGCTCCGTCCACTGTCGGTGGGGGAGATTCTCGACGTGTCCTTCGGCCTCTACCGTCGGCATTTCGGCGCGCTCGCCACGGTGGCGTTGCTGTGCTCCGGTCTCCCCGTGCTCCTCAGCATCTACATCGAGGCCGCGGGGGGCATGCTCACCAACCTGGGGCTGACCCTGGCGTACTACGTGATCTTCATGGTCCTGAGCGCCATCGCGACCGCCGCGACCGTGTATATCGTTTCCGAGAGCTATCTGGGCCGCCCCCTCGGCGCCGGGGAGGCTCTCTCCCGGGCCACGCCCCTGCTGTGGCGCATCGTCGTCTGCTCGATCCTGCTGGCGCTGGTGGTGGGCATCGGCTTCCTGCTGTTCCTCTTTCCCGGCGTGATCCTGGCGTGCGGGCTCATCCTCGCCTTTCCCGTGCTGGTGCTCGAGCCGGCCACGACGCCGACCGGAGCCCTGGGACGGTCCTGGGCCCTGACCCGGGGATCCCGCCTTCGGATGTTCGCCCTCCTGGTCACGCTGGTGATCCTGCTCTACATCCCGCTCGTCTCGCTGGCGGGTGTCGCGGCGATGCTGCTGCCCGCCGCCGAGCTGGCGCCGGGCCGGAGCCCGGGCGCCGGTGGTCTGGTGGCGGTGGCGCTCGCCGGGGTGGTCCAGATGCTGATCTATCCGCTCTTCTACTGCGTGCTCACCGTGGCGTACTACGATCTCCGGGTGCGGAAGGAAGGCTTCGATCTCGAGGTGCTGGCCTCGACCCTGCAGCCGGCCTGAGCCGAGCCGCGGATGCACGCCCAGGCCCCGGGCGCCTCGACCTTTCGCCAGACCCTCGACACCGTGTTCGCCGGCCCGGCCTACCGCTGGGGCGAGGAACCGGCGCCGCTGCGGATCCTGCGCGATTGGTGGCAGCGGTTGGGCGACTGGCTGGTGGGTCTGCGCGCGGATAACCCACTCGCCTATCGGCTGCTGGTGCTGGGACTCCTCCTCACGCTGCTGCTGATTCTCGCGCATGCGGCGTACGTCGTCTGGCGCACCGCCCGGGCCGCGCGCCAGGACGGCGGTGCGCCCGGCCGCCCGGCCGCCGAGTACCGTGACGCGGCGTGGCACGCCCGGGCCGCCGACGAGGCCGCCGCGGAGGGTCGGCTGGCCGAGGCGCTCCAGCTCGCGTTCGTGGCGGTGGCGCTCACGCTGCACGAACAGGGCGCGGTGCAGTATCACGCCAGCAAAACCCCGGCGGAGTACGCCCGGGAGGCTCGTCTGGCGGAGGGTGACCGGGAGCGGCTCCGCTCGCTGGTCCGGACGCTCTACGCGCACGCCTTCGGCGGCCGCCCGCTCGCCCTCGAGGACTACCGTCGCTGGCGCGATGCCGGCGCGCCGCCCTGGCATGCGGCCGCGGGTTGAGCTCGCGCTGGCCGCGGGGCTGCTGGTGGCGCTGGGCATCGGCGCCGCCGCGCTGGGCAGCCGCCGCGCCCGGGTGGTGGACCACGATCCGCGCCGCTCCACCTACCTCGCCGGCCCCAACGGCGCCCGCGGCTTCGCCGACGCGCTCGACCGCCTCGGGGTCGAGGTCGTGCGCCACCGCCGGTCGGTCGAATGGCTCGACTCCCTGGCGCGGGACCCCGG
Organism: Gemmatimonadales bacterium; assembly: GCA_036375015.1. Classification (GTDB taxonomy): domain Bacteria; phylum Gemmatimonadota; class Gemmatimonadetes; order Gemmatimonadales; family GWC2-71-9; genus CAVVWJ01. The sequence goes on along the minus strand of DASUSR010000013.1, from coordinate 4,782 downwards.
GACGGTCGTCGTGGTGCTGGAGCCCAGCATCCCGCTCACGCCGGAGGAGGCCGGGCGGATCGCCGAGCTGGAGGCCGATCTCCTCCTGGCGGGTCCCGCCACCGACCCGGTGACGGTCTGCCTGGGCTACCGGGTCTCGCCCCGGGCCCAGCCGGCCGAGATCGCTCCCCCGGGGAGCGCGCCGGGCCGGTATCCGCGGGTGGACGCCGAGCTGGTGCGCCACCACGCCCGCTCGGTCACCGACTCCTCGGGGCGAGGCGATGCACAGGACGTCACCTGCGAGGTGGCCGAGCCGGTCGGGGTGGATACGCTGCTCCGCGCGGCGGGCGGCCGGGCCGTGGCCCTGGCGCTCCGGTACGAGAGCGGGCGCACGGTCACGATGGTGGCCGACGGCGACCTCTTTCGAAATCGCTCGCTGCGGGAGACCGCCGCCGGGCCCTTCGTGCTGGGGTTGGTCGTGCCCCGGTACGAGCGCGCCCTGATCGACGAGCGGCACCACGGCTACGACGTCTCCGGGTCGCTGGCGGGAGCCACGCTCGCCTGGAGCCTCCGCTCGCCCTGGGGCTGGGCGGTGTGGCAGCTCGCCGTCGTGGGCCTGCTGGCGCTCCTCGCCGCCGGGGTCCGATTCGGTCCCGTTCGCCACCCGATCGTGCGCCGCCGCCGGTCGCCGCTGGAGCACGTGCGGGCGCTCGCGACGGCGCTGGCGGCCGCGCGGGGCCACGCCACCGCGGCCCGGCTGATGGTGCAGGGCCTCCGGCGGCGGCTGTCGCGCTCGGGCCGGCCCGTGCCCGGCGATGTGGACGCCTGGCTCGAGGGTCTGGGGCCCTCGATGCGCACTCCTCGCGGGCAGGCCGCGCTGGCGGAACTCACCGCGCTCACCCGTCGCCAGACCAGCACCGCGGGGGTGCTGCAGGCGGCCCATGCCGTGGAGACCCTGTGGGAAGAGCTGAAGCCGTCGTGATCACGCCCGATGAGGCCGCCGCCGGCGCGGAGACCGCCCAGGCCCTCCTCGGCGAGCTGGGGCACGTGGTCCTGGGCCAGGAGCGCGCGCTGCGCGATGTCGTCGCCGCACTGCTCGCCCGGGGACACGTGCTGCTCGAAGGCGTCCCCGGGACGGCGAAGACTCTCCTCGTCCGCGCCCTCAGTCTCGCGCTTGGGCTCGATTTCCGCCGGATCCAGTTCACCCCGGACTTGATGCCCTCGGACATCACGGGGGTCAACCTGCTCGCCGGCCCCGGCGGGTTCACCTTTCGCCCCGGTCCCATCTTCGGTGACCTAGTGCTGGGGGACGAGATCAACCGCGCGCCCGCCAAGACCCAGGCGGCGCTCCTGGAGGCGATGCAGGAGCGCCGGGTGACGGTGGACGGCACCTCCCACGAGCTGCCCGCGGCGTTCACGGTGTTCGCCACCCAGAACCCGATCGAGTTCGAGGGGACCTACCCGCTGCCGGAGGCCGAGCTGGACCGGTTCCTGGTGAAGGTCGTGATCGGATATCCCGCGGAGGAGGTGGAGCAGGGCATCCTGACGCGGGTGCTGGAGGGGTTCGAGGCGGATCTCCCGCCGACCTACGGGGTGCGGCAGGTGGCGGACGGCGCCGGGCTCGCCGCGCTGCGCGCCGCGTGTCGCGGGGTGCGGGTCGAGCCGAGTCTGGTCGCCTACATCACCTCGATCGTGCGGGCGACGCGCGACACCCCGGTGCTCACGCTCGGCGCCTCGCCACGGGGGAGCGTCGCGCTGCTCAAGATGGCGCAGGCTTCGGCGCTGCTCGACGGACGGCCGTACGCCGTCCCCGACGACGTGAAGGCGCTGGCGCCGGCCGTGCTCCGGCACCGGGTCGCGGTCGCGCCCGAGCTGGAGCTGGAGGGCGTCGCGCCCGACGTGGCGCTGCACGGCCTCATCGAGAAGATCGAGGCGCCGCGGTGATCGTGATCCCATCGCGGCGCTGGTTTCTGGGGGCGGCGGGGCTCGCGGCGCTCGCGCCGCTCGCGATCTGGTGGCCGGCCGCCGGAGGGCTGCTCCTGGCGCTGGACCTGGCGTGGCTCGCTGCGCTCGCGGCCGACGCCGTGCGCGCGGCCGACCCGCGCCGCCTCGAGATCTCGCGGGAGGCGCCGCTCGCCTTCTCCGTGGGCCGCGCCTTTCCGATCCGCTACCACTGGCGCCACGGGGGACCGCGCCGGCTCACGGTCCTCGCCCGCGAGCTGCTGCCGGAGCCCCTGGGCGGGGCCGACAGCCAGCGCCGGCGGCTCGAGATACCTCCGGGCGCCGGCCTGGAGGAGCGGTTGCAGGTGCGGCCGGTGCGCCGCGGCGTGGGCCAGGGCGGCGTCATCGACCTCAGGGTGCTCGGCCCGCTGGGCCTGGCGTGGAAGCAGGGGCGCGTCACGCTGCCCTGGACCGCGACCGTCTACCCCAATCTGCTCGCGGCGGCGCTCCGGCCCCTGCCGCTCCAGGCCGCGCGCCGTCGCGAGGCGGGGCTCCGCAACGTGCGGCGGCCCGGCGAGGGGCGGCTGTTCGAGGGGCTCCGCGAGTGGGTGCCCGGTGACGACACCCGGATCATCGACTGGAAGGCCACCGCCCGGCGCGGCAAGCCGATCGCCCGGCAGTTCGAGGACGAGCGGCGCCAGCAGGTGTTGCTGGCCATCGACGCGGGCCGGCTGCTGACCGCGGAGATCGACGGGATCCCGCGCCTGGAGGCGGTGATCACCGCCGCGCTGCATCTAGCGCACGCCGCCGTGGAGCACGACGACAACGTGGGACTTCTGGTCTTCGCCGACACGGTGCAGCGCTACGTGCCGCCCGCGCGGGGACGGCGCGCGCTGCGGGCCGTGCTCGAGGGTCTCGCGGCGGCGGAAGGACGGCTGGTCGAGTCGGATTATCCGGCGGCCTTCCGGCACCTCGCCGCCCGCAGCCGGAAGCGCGCCCTCACGGTGCTCTTCACCGACGTGGTGGACCGGACGGCGAGCGACGCGCTGGTGGCTCACACGGCCACGCTGCGGCCCCGGCATCTCCCCCTCGCGGTGACCCTGCGCGATCCGGCCCTGGAGGCGCTCGCCGCGGCCCGGCCGGCCACCACGGGTGAGGCGTTCGAGCGGGCGGCTGCGGAGGAGCTGCTGAACGCGCGGGAGGCCGCGCTCGCCGAAATGCGGAGCAGGGGGGTGATGGTCCTCGACGTGCCTCCGGCCGCCGCGAGCACCGCGGTGGTGGAGCGCTACCATCAGCTGAAGCGGCGGGGACTGCTCTAGTCAGGCGGAGAGCGGGAGGGCTCCCGGATCGGGAAACGCGGCCACGAACGCTTCGACCGCGTCGGGATCCAGTTGGGTGCCCGCCACCCGCCGGAGCTCGGTCATGGCGTCGGCCGGCGGGCGCGACTCCCGGTAGGGGCGCCGGGTGGTGATCGCGTCGAACGTGTCGGCCACCGCGACGATACGGGCCTCGATCGGGATCTTCTCGCCCCGGAGCCCGTCGGGGAAGCCGTGGCCGTCGAGACGCTCGTGGTGCGAGCGCACGATGCGCAGGACGTCGGGCTGCTCCCGGGCCAGCGGTGAGAGCATCCGTTCCCCGAGGAGAGGGTGCTCCGTGATCTGGCGGAACTCGTCAGCGGTGAGCATGCCCGGCTTGTGCAGCACCGCCTCGCGAGTGCCGATCTTCCCGATGTCGTGCAGCTCCGCCCCGAGCCGGATGCCGTCGAGGCTCGGTCCGGTGAAGCCCAGCCGCTCGGCCGTCCCCACCGCGTACTGGCTCACCCGGATGGAGTGGCCGCGGGTGTAGGCGTCCTTGGCTTCGAGCGCGCGGGCCAGCATCTGGACGCCCTGGAGGAACAGCTCCTGGATGCGCTGGGCCTGCTCCTGCACCCGGCGCTCGAGATTCTCGTGGTAGTCGCGATTCTGAAGGACGAGCGAGCGCTTCTCGAGGGCGCGGGCCACCCGGGCGTGCAGCTCGCTCATCGAGATCGGCTTGAGCAGGAAGTCGGCCGCGCCCCGGTGCAGGCAGTCCACCGCGATCGCGGCCTCGCTGAGACCGCTCAGCATGATCACCGAGGTGTCGGGGTACTCGTGGCGGACGGCCTCCAGCAGGCCGATGCCGTCGAGCTCCGGCATGCGCATGTCGGAGACGACGAGGGGAGTATCGCCGATGCGCTGGAGCACCTGGAGCGCCTCCTGGCCGGAGCCGGCCTCGAAGCACTGGAACCCCTGCGCCTGGAGCATCCGGACCAAGGACCGCCGGACGCCGGGCTCGTCATCGACGACGAGGCAATTCGCGGAGCCGGCCGTGACCGCCTTCGCCTCCTGGTGATTTGGCATGCTTGGCAGTCTACTCGAGGTGGGCGATGGATGCCACGAACATCCAATCGGTTACACTGTACACAAACCCCGGCGAAATGTCCACAGCCGGGGCGCGCGGCCCCGCGGCGGGCATCTTGCAGCGTGGCAGGAGCCCGGTCCGCCGGCGGCGGGCATCCGGGCGTTCCTCCGGGAGGCGGCGATGTTAGATTTTCCCACCCCCATCAGCGGCCGTCCATCCACGAGTCCGGCCCTTGCCGGCGAGGAGTCGTGATGCCAGGTGTGCAGGCCCGTCTGCGCTCCGAACACCAGCGCAAGTATCCCGATCTCAACCCGACGCGCTGGTACGAGGTGGCGCCGATCTTCCCGGGAGTCACCCAGCGGATGGTCAACATGGCGGGCGAGCGCCTGACCCGCCTGGCCACGCCGCGGGGATACGTGATCCTGCGCGCCGAGCACCTCGAGTTCCGCCCTGCCGAGGCCGACCCCGACGAGGCGATCGCCT
>DASUSR010000012.1:0-2202 GCA_036375015.1 Gemmatimonadales bacterium | reverse complement strand
GAGTGGGCGGCAATGTCCGGGTCCCCGGCGACAAGAGCATCACCCACCGCGCGCTGCTGCTCGGCGCCATGGCGGCGGGCACCAGTCACATCGGCGGCGCGCTCACCAGCCTCGACGCCCGCTCCAGCGCGCGGGTCCTCCGCCGCCTGGGTGCCGAGATCTCGCCCCTCCGCCGCGGGGAGGTGGTCGTGCTTCGCGGGCGGGGCCGGTTCCGGCGTCCCGACCAGGTGCTCGACTGCGGCAACTCGGGCACCACCACACGGCTCCTGCTCGGTCTCCTCGCCGGGCATCGCTTCTCCGCCACGCTGACCGGCGACGCCTCGCTCCGCCGCCGCCCCATGCGCCGGGTGACCGTGCCGCTCTCGGAGATGGGAGCGCGGTTCACCGAGCACCGCGGGGACGGTTTGCCGCTCACCGTTCGGGGCGGCGCGCTCCGGCCCCTTCGCTACGAGATGCCGGTCTCCAGCGCGCAGATCAAGAGCGCGCTGCTGCTCGCCGGGCTCGCCGGCGGGGTGGCGGTGGATCTGCGGGAGCCGTCGGGGCGCTCGCGTGACCACACCGAGCGGCTGCTCCGCGCCTTCGGCTACACGGTGCAGGAGCTGGACGGCTGGATCGGCTTTCGCCCGGGCGGGCGGCTCGAGCCCTTCGACCTCCAGGTGCCGGGGGATCCCTCGTCGGCCGCGTTCCTGGTGGGCGCGGCGGTGCTGGCGGAAGGGGGCGAGCTCCGGATCGCCGGCGTGGGGATCAACCCGACGCGCACCGGCTTCCTCGAGGTGCTCCGGCGCATGGGCGCCACGGTCCACACGGCGGAAGAGTCCGCGCATTTCGGCGAGCCGGTGGCCGATCTGCTGGTGGGCCCCGCCCAGCTGCGCCCCACCGACGTTGCCGCCCACGAGATTCCCGGCCTCATCGACGAGATCCCCATGCTCGCGGCGCTCGCCTCGCGGGCGCACGGCACCACCGTCTTTCGCCAGGTGGGGGAGCTGCGGGTGAAGGAGAGCGACCGCCTCGGGCTTATCGCCGCCAACCTCCGCGCCGTCGGGGCGCAAGCGGAGGTGAACGGGGACGACCTCTACGTCTCCGGGGGAGATGCCACGCCCCGGGGGATGGTCCGGACCGCGGGCGACCACCGGCTCGCGATGGCCTTCGCGGTGCTCGGTACCCTCCCGGGCGCACGGGTGCGGATCGACGATCTCGCCTGCGCCGAGGTCAGCTTCCCCGACTTCCCCACCACGCTGCGCGCCATCGGAAGGCGGTCCGCGGCGTGAAGGGCGGCGTCATCGCGCTCGACGGGCCTTCGGCCTCCGGGAAGTCCAGCACCGCCCGGGCCGTGGCGGAGGCGCTGGGCTTCGCCCACCTGGACTCCGGCTCGCTGTACCGGGGCGTGACCCTGGTGGCGCTGCGGGAGGCGGAGCGCCGTGGCATCTCGGACAAGGCCCTGCTGGCGGGGCTCGATCCGGAGACGATCCTGCGGGCGGCCGAGGACCGGGGCCTCATGCTCCAGCCCGACGGCGCGGGGTTCGCGGCGTACCTCGAGGGTGTGCCGGTGGACGCCGAGATCCGGGGGCCGGAAGTGACGGCCCACGTCTCCGCGGTCTCCGCCATCCCGGTGATCCGGGAATGGATCAACACCCGCCTGCGGGCCATGGTCCGGACCGGGCGGGACGTGGTCGTGGACGGGCGAGACATCGGCACTGTGGTCTTCCCGGACGCCGACCTCAAGATCTTCCTCACCGCCTCGCCCGAGGCTCGGGCCGGCCGGCGGATTCACCAGCGGGGCCTCGCCGCCGACCGCGACCGGCTCGACGCCGAAGCGGCGGCCCTCGCGGCCCGCGACCATGCCGACTCGACCCGGGCGGTGGCGCCGCTGCAGGCCGCCCCCGATGCGGTGCCGCTGGACACGACCACCATGAGCTTTCCCGACCAGGTGGCCTTCATCGTGGAGCTTGCGCGGCCGATCTTCGGCCGAGGCTACAGCCCGGAGGGCCCCCGGTAGCACGCAACGGAGCAAATGCTTGTGGCATCTTGCCTTGGCAAAATTTCCGTGTTACCCTTACGGGCTAACTCCCGGGCACTAGGGCCCGGTGAGCATCCACTCCACCCCGCGGCCCCGCCGGCGCGGCGCTCTAAAGGACGGCACCGTCACGCATGCTTGACCAACTTCAACCGTCGACCGACACCACCCACCAGTTCGTCTCTCCC
>DASUSR010000011.1:0-4443 GCA_036375015.1 Gemmatimonadales bacterium | reverse complement strand
CCGCCCGCTCGAAGGCGTCGAGCGCGGCTGCCGGCCGCCCCCCCAGCGGCGGCGACCAGTGGGTCAGCACCTCGCCCAGGTGATACCAGACCTCGGGGTCGTCCGGGGAGCGGCGCGCGGCCTCCTCCAGCGCGGCGACCGCCGCAAAAGCATGACGGATCAGACTGTCCGGGTCCGCGGCCGCCGCGAGCGCGACGGAGAGCGACTCCGCGGTGAAGAGCAGGCTCTCCCGGCGGGACAATCCCCGGCCGAACAGCACCGAGCGCTCGAGGTACGTCGCCGCGCCGAGATAGTCGCCCGACGTCGCCGGCCCCCACCCGATCACGTAGCCCATCCGGCGGAGCGCGAGGCCGAAGGTGCTGTCGGCCGCCACGGCCCGGCCGTACTGGACGAGGGCGGAGTCCCAGTCCCCCCGGCGGTAGCGCTGCTCGCCCGCGAGGAATGCCTTCAGCGCCGGCAGCGACCGCGAGCCGATGGAGACGCGGCGCACCGAGCCGATCGGACGGTCGGCGCCGAGCGAGCGCAGGATCAGCACGGCGAGCGAGTCCGCCAGCTCTCCCACCCGGCGCTCCTCGCCCACGACCTCCAGGTCGGGGCCCTGCTCGCCGCGCGCGCGGTCCAGCAGGGCGGCGCGGAGGCTGACGGAATCGGCGCCCCGCCGCAGCACGCTGCCGAAGACCACGAGCCCGGCGCCGGTCCGCTCGCCCAGCCGGGCGGCGGAGGCGGGATCGGCGCGGCCGGCCCAGCGCGCGAGGGCGACGGACTGCGCCACGGTCCGGAGCGGGCCGGCGCGATCGAGATCCCGGGAGAGGATGTCCACCATCCCCTCGCGCCAGAGCTCCAGCGCGGGGTCGGGCACGTCGAAGGGGGCGACGGCGATGAGGTTCGGGTCGGCCGCGGCGGCCGGCTCCCGGGCACCGTTCCGCAGGCCCCATCCCACGGCGAGCGCGCCCAGGACACCGCCCACGGCAGCCACCCCGCGCCAGCGCGGGCGCCGGGAAGGGAGCGGGTGCCCCTCGAGCAGGGCGCGCGACGCGGGCTCGCGGGAGGCCGGGTCCTTGTCGAGCAGCCCGAGCACCAGCCGCTCGACCGGCGCGCCGAGACCGCGGCGGAGCGCCGACGGGCGCGCCGGCGCCTCGTGCACGATCGCGTGGGCGACGGACACGTAGTGATCGCCGTCGAACGGCCTCCGTCCGGTGAGCATCTCGTAGAGCACCACCCCGAGCGCCCACAGGTCCGCGCGGCCGTCCACGTCGTCGCCCCGGACCTGCTCGGGCGACATGTACGCCACGGTGCCCTGGCGCACCCCCGCGTCGGTGAGGGTGACGTCCTTCGCCCGGGCGAGCCCGAAGTCGAGGATCCGCACCCGACCGTCGGGGAGCAGCATTACGTTGCCGGGCTTGAGGTCGCGGTGGGCGATCCCCGCCTCCCGCAGCGCGGCCAGACCGGCGGCGATCTCCCGGGCGATCGCGAGAGCGACCGGCACGGGGAGCGGGCCCTCCCGCTCCAGCCTGGCCTGGAGCGTCTCCCCGGGATAGAGGGGCATGGCGAGGAACGGCCGCCCGTCGCTCGTCTCGCCGACCTCGTAGATCTGGCAGAGGTTGGGATGGTCGAGCGCCGCGGCCGACCGTCCCTCCCGCAGGAACCGCTCCCGCCAGGAGGTATCGAGCCGGTGTTCGGCGTGGGGCAGCTTGAGCGCGACGGTGCGCTCGAGCCGGGTGTCCTCCGCCCGGTAGACCACGCCCATCCCGCCGCTGCCGAGCGGCTCGATCACCCGGAAGTGGGAGAGCGTGCTGCCGGCGAGGCCGAGCGGGTCGCGCGCGGGCGGCTCGGCGGCGAAGGGGACACGCACGCCGGCGAGCCGCCGGTCGGCGTCGGCATCGGCGGCGAGGAGCCGCTCCACCTCGGTGCGCAGGTCGGGATCGGCGGCGCCGACCGCGGCCAGGCGCCCGGCGCGGGCGTCGGGCTCGAGCTCGACCAGCTCGTCGAACAGCCGGGTGACGGCCGCCCAGCGTTCCGCGCTCGGCGTCATCGCTCAACCCGGCGCGTCGGGGCGGAGCTCGAGCGCCAGCCAGGCGCGGGCCGAGCGCAGCTCGCGCTTCACGGTGGCGAGGGACACCCCGAGCGCGTCGGCCGTCTCCTCCAGCGAGAGCCCGCCGAAGTACCGCTGCTCCAGGATCCGGCTCTGCCGCTCGTTGAGGGCCTCGAGCCGGCGGAGCGCCTCGTCCAGCTCGAGCACGTCGTCCAGCGCGAGATCGGGCGTCGCGGCGGCGGCGCTCAGATCCACCGCGACGGCGCCGCCGCCCCGCTTGGCGGCGTGGCGGGCGCGGGCCTGGTCCACCAGCACCTGGCGCATGACCCGCGAGGCGAGCGCGAGGAAGTGGTTCCGGTCCCGGAGGCTGGTGGCGGCGCCGTCCGCCAGCTTGAGGTAGGCCTCGTGCACCAGCCCGGTGGTGTCCAGCGAGTGGCCGGCATGGGCCTGCAGCCGGAGATGGGCCAGGCGCCGCAGCCGGTCGTAGACCAGGGGGACGAGCTGGTCGAGCGCCTGCGGGTCGCCGGCGTGCCACAGGCACAACAGCCGGGTGATCTCGAGGTCGGCGGAGGACATGGACTCCCTGGGAGGGCAGTCGCCGGAGCGGCGGTGCCTCCTACATTAACTCCCGAACAGCCGACCCTCTAGGGCGGCCGAGCCCCCGGCCCTGAGCCGTTTCCCTCCCGAAATCCGTGATTACCTGGTGGCCCGTAGTGCCTTCACCGCCCGCCAGGAGCCGTATATGCGATACTCCCTTCCGCTTCCGCCGACTCTGCTCGCCTGCGCCCTGCTCCTCGCGTGTGGCGACGCGCCCCCGACTTCCCCCAGCGCCGGCGGGGCGAGCTTCGCCGCCACGCCGGAGCGGCCCTTCGGCGGGGGGTGCGCGTTCCAGAGCACGGTGCTGGCGCCGGAGCCGGGGCAGCCGGCAAACGTCACCCGCTTCCACCAGGACCTGGAGTGCCGCCTCACCCATCTGGGTCTGACGACGGGGACCACCCTGGAGATCGCCACCTTCACGGCGACCGGGCCGGTCTTCGTGACCACGGCGGTCTATACCGCCGCCAACGGCGACCAGCTCTTCACGGTCCAGAACGGCACCGCCACGCCGCCCGCGAACGGCGCCATCAACTTCAGCTTCACCGAGACGGTGACCGGCGGCACCGGGCGGTTCGCGGACGCATCCGGCTCGTTCTCGGGAGCGGGGGTGGTCTTCATGGCGACCCAGAGCGGGCAGTGGGAGTACAGCGGCGGCAGCCTGAGCTACTGAGCTTCATCGCAGGCTGGCATGAGCGCCTGGCGGCGTGCTTCGGACGGCCTTCGTCCCGATCGGCACCTGCGCCGGTAAGCGGTGTATGATCGGGGGATGAGACGCTTTCTCCCCGGCGCCGCCCTCGCCCTGCTCCTCCCGGCCTTAGGCGTGGCCCAGACCCCCCGCCTCGTCGTCGAGCTCGAGGGCGGGCCGGTCTGGCAGAGCTACAACGACGTCGAGGTCCCCAACGACGGCAGCGCCACGCGCTTCGCGCTCGACGACCTGGCCGGCACCGGCCCCTGGCCCGCCGGCCGGCTCTACCTCACCTGGAACTTCAGCGAGCGGCATGGGCTCCGCGCGCTCGTCGCGCCCTTCTCGCTCACCGAGACCGGCACCCCCGCCGAGCCGATCCGGTTCGCCGGCGCCGACTACGCGGCGGGCGAGCCGGCCGAGGCCACCTACACCTTCAACTCGTACCGGCTCACCTATCGCTACCGCGTGAGCGGCGGCGACCGCTCGGCCGCGTGGATCGGCTTCACCGCCAAGATCCGCGACGCGACGATCGCCCTCGAGCAGGGTCCGACCTCGAGCCGCAAGGACGATGTCGGCTTCGTCCCGCTGCTGCACCTGGCCGGCGACTGGTACTTCGCCCCCGACTGGCGGCTCCGGTTCGACGCCGACGGCCTGGCCGGCGGGCCCGGCCGCGCGATCGACGCTGCGCTCAAGCTGGCGTACGACATCGACCGGACCTGGACCGTCTCGGCGGGCTACCGCACGCTGGAGGGGGGAGCGGACGTGGACGAGGTGTACGCGTTCGCGTGGCTGCACTATCTGGTGGGGTCGGTGTCGTATCGGTGGTAGGGAACCAGAAGACTTGAGGTCGGTTGCTCAAGTCGTCACCCTGACCGCTACCGCCCCATCTCCCGCTCGCAGTCGAGGAACACGCGCTGTTCGGACGCTCCCGCCTGAACGACTCCCGGTCCCGGCACGAAGTAGCCGCAGGGCTGGACCGCCGAGAGCCGCGCCACCAGGGCCGCTTGTGCCGTCTCCGGTACCGCGTTGGGGGACACGCTGAAGGTGACGAGGCACTTCGAGGCACGGCACTGCACCTCCTGGAGGGTGCCGGGCAGGTTCGTGGTGTCGTTCGCGAAGGCATCGGCCA
>DASUSR010000010.1:0-7119 GCA_036375015.1 Gemmatimonadales bacterium | reverse complement strand
CCGCTCTCAGGGGCGGTAAAGCGCATCGTATCCGTCGCCTCCTGCGGGAGACCCTCCGCCACCTTGTTGGTGTAGGCGCGCGGAATGGCGGGATCGACGGCCATGTTGGGCATCGGCTGCTTGTCCTCGATGATCTCGGCGCTGTGCGGCGTCCCGTCCTTCTGCACGAAGGGCATGACGACATGGCTGCCGGGTGGAACAATCAGGTTCGCTTCCCCGTCAGTGTAGCCGTTGAAATTGAAGGGGCTCTTGCCGCCATCCGCGCCGGCGATGAGCTGGAACGTCACGGTCCGGGTGGCGGCATCCCATGTGAGCCACTCCGATCCCGGGGCGCTGTCGGCCGAGGCCGACTGGGCCTGGGCTGTGGTGGAGGTCAGCGCTCCGGCCGCCAGCAGGGCGGCGAACGCGGCAATCGTCGTCGGTCGAACCATCAGGTGTCCTTGTCGCAATAAGTGGCGGGGCTGAGCCCCGGGTCGCCCGCGCCTGCGCAAGCGCCGTGCCCGGGAACCTACAGAGAGGCGGGCGAAAGAGGTATCCTTCGTCCGCACATAGGCATCCACCAGTGTCCGGGATTACTTACGCATGCGTCGTCTTCTCCTGCAGCTCGCTCTTGCTGTCCTCGTCGTCGGCCCGCCGGCCGCCGCGCAGGACGACCCGTCGCTTCTGAGCATTCGGCGGATCTACCAGTCCCCCGAGTTCGTGGCGCAGCCGTTCGGGCCGGCCCGCTGGCTCGGGGACGGCTCCGCCTACACCACGGTCGAGCCGGCTGCCGACGGGCCCGGGGCCGACATCGTCCGGTACGACGTGGAGCGGGGCGCGCGCGAGGTGCTGGTCACCGCCCGCCAGCTCGTCCCGCCGGGTGATTCGCTCCCGCTCGAGATCGAGGACTACAGCTGGTCGCCCGAGCAGCAGCAGCTGCTGGTGTTCACCAACACCCGGCCGGTCTGGCGGCTCAACACCCGGGGAGACTACTGGGTGCTCGACCGGAAGAGCGGGCGGCTCCGGCAGCTCGGGGGCGACACAGCGGCGCCTTCCAGCCTGCTGTTCGCCAAGTTCTCCCCCGACGGTCGCCGGGTCGGCTATGTCCGGGAGAACAACCTGTACGTCGAGGACCTGGCGACGGGCACCATCACCGCGCTGACGACCGACGGCAGCCGGACGCTCATCAACGGCACGTTCGACTGGGTGTACGAGGAAGAGCTGATGAACTATCACGCCGACGGGTGGCGCTGGAGCCCCGACGGCCAGGCGATCGCCTACTGGCAGCTCAACGCGGACCAGGTGAAGGACTTCTTCCTCATCAACAACACCGACTCCATCTACTCCAAGGTCACGCCGGTCCAGTATCCCAAGGTCGGCGAGGCCAACTCGGCCGCCCGGGTGGGCGTGGTGAGCGCGGCCGGGGGCCCCACCCGCTGGCTGCAGATCGAGGGCGACCCGCGGAACCATTACATCGCCCGGATGGACTGGGCCGCCGGCTCCACGGAGATCCTGCTCCAGCGGCTGAACCGGCCGCAGAACACCAACCAGGTCATGCTGGGCGACGCCCGCACCGGCCAGGTCCGCACCGTGCTCACCGAGCGGGACAGCACCTGGACCGACGTGGTGGACGACGTGGTCTGGCTGGATGACGGCAAGAGCTTCACCTGGGTCAGCGATCGGAGCGGCTGGCGCCACGTATACGTCGTCTCCCGTGATGGTAAGTCGGTCCGGCCGGTCACCAAGGGCGCCTTCGACGTGATCGACGTGCTGGGCATCGACGGCAAGGGCGGCTGGCTGTATTACATCGCCTCCCCGGAGAACCCCACCCAGCGCTACCTGTTCCGCAGCCGCCTCAACGGCAAGGGAAATCCGGAGCGGATCACTCCGGCGCGCGAGTCCGGCACCCACGCCTACGACATCGCACCCAACTACCGGTACGCCTTCGAGACCTACTCCAGCCTGGGCAACCCGCCGATCGTGCGGCTGGTGCGGGTACAGGGGCACCAGGCCATCCGCACCCTGGTGGACAACCAGCAGCTCCGGGCCCGGGTGGCGGCGCTCCGGCGGGGCTCGGTCGAGTGGCTGTCGATCCCGGCCGAGGACGGTGCCCGGATGCCGGGTGTCCTGATGAAGCCGGCGGACTTCGACTCCACCCGGCAGTACCCGCTCCTGTTCTTCGTGTACGGCGGCCCGGGCGACACCGAGGTCGACGACGTCTGGGGCGGCTACTACCTCTGGCACACGATGCTGACCCAGAAGGGCTATCTGGTCGCGATCGTGGACAACCGCGGCACCCCCGCGCCGCTCGGACGCGCGTTCCGGAAGGCGATCTATGGCCGCATGGGGGTGCTGGAGACCCGGGACCAGGCGGTCGCGGCGCGCGCGCTCATGGAGCGGGCGTACGTGGACCGCTCCCGGGTGGGGATCTGGGGGTGGAGTTACGGCGCGTTCATGTCGCTCAACGTGCTGTTCCAGCATCCGGACCTCTACCGCACGGCCATCGCGGTCTCTCCGGTCACCCACTGGGCCCTGTACGACAACGTCTACACCGAGCGGTTCAACGGGCTGATCGACCGGAACCGCGAGGGATACGACCGGGGGTCCCCGATCAGCTATGTCTCGGGCAAGCGGGGCGACCTGCTCCTGGTGCACGGGGGCGGGGACGACAACGTGCACTTCCAGAACAGCGAGATCCTGATCAACGCGCTGGTGGCCGCCAATCAGCCGTTCGAGCTGATGATGTACCCCAACCGGACCCACTGCATCTGCCAGGGGAAGAACACCAGCGCGCATCTGTTCGAGATGATGACCCGCTTTCTCGATCGTACCCTGTTGCGCGCCCCGGCGGCACGCCCGGCGGCGGAGCGCGCGGCCGCGGGGCCCTAGCGGCGCGCATGGCGACCGGGGGTCGCGGACCGTACATTTCGGCCTGCACCCCCACGGAGGTCCCCATGACCTACGAAGACATCGTCGCGCTGCTGGGCTACGCCGGCGGGCACGAGCAGGCGGTCCGCATCACCACCACCGACCAGACCGAGGTCGTCGGCGTGCCCATGAGCGTGGACACCCACGTGACCGCCCACGAGGTGTACCTCCGGCCCGCCGGCAGCGACGACACCGAGATCGCGGTCTCCCTGGGCGCGATCGAGGCGGTGGAGCTGGTCTGATCGCGAGGCCCCCGTTTCGGGCTGAAACATCGGGGCGGGCACGCTCGTAACGAGGATCGGACCCACGGATATGGATATGGAAGGCATTCTCGCGATCACGTTCATCTTCGGCGGCGGCACCCTGTTCCTGCTCTCGATCAGCCCGGTGGGCAAGGCGATCGCCGAGCGGATCCGGGCGCACGGGGCCGTGCCGATGCAGGACCCGGAGCTGCTCCACGAGGTGGACACGCTGCGCCGGGACGTCACCGAGCTGCAGGAGCGGGTGGACTTCACCGAGCGGTTGCTGATGCAGCAGCAGGAGAGGCCGCAGGCGGTGCGCGGAGGCGACGGCCAATGACGCCGGTGCAAGCGCCCGCCCCGCCGGCGCCGCCCCCGTTCGATCCCAACCTGATCTGGATGAGTGACGGCGGACCGCCGGCGATAGTGATGATCGTCCTGCTCGGCCTTCTGGCCACGACGGTGATCCTGTGGCCGGTCATGCGGGCGCTGGCTCGGCGGCTGGAGGGAAAGGGGTCGGCCGATCCGGCGCTCCGGGCCGAAGTGGAGCAGTTGTACCACCGGCTGGGCGATATGGACGCCCTGCAGGGGCGGGTGGCCGAGCTGGAGGAGCGGCTCGACTTCGCCGAGCGGCTGCTGACCAAGGGCCAGGAGCCCCAGCCCACGACCCTGGCCCAGGGCGACCGCCGGTGATTGCCGACCTCCTCCAGCAGCAGCCCGAGATCCCGACTCCGCCGGAGCCGCCGCTTCCGCAGATTCCCGGCCAGGAGGTCTCCGTCACCGGCTCGCTCGAGGGCTGGGACGCGGTGCTGGCGCTGCTCGGCACGCTGATCGTGCTCGCCGTGGTCCTGTGGCCGCTGGTCCGCGCCATCGCACGGCGGATTGAGGCCGGCGCGGTGTCCGCCGAGGCCCGCCACGAGCTGGAAGGATTGCAGGAGCGGGTGCGGCTGCTGGAGGAGTCGCAGCCGCGTCTGGCGGAGCTGGAGGAGCGGCTCGATTTCGCCGAGCGGGTGCTGGCCCGGGGACAGGAGGCACCGGCCGCCGTGCCCCGGAGCGAGCGCCCGTGAGCGGACCCGGGGAAGGACGCCCATGGGCGAGCTGACCGCGGCGGACGCCATCGCCCTGGCGGCGGTGTCCTTTGCCTTCATGGGGATCCTCACCGGACCGATCGGGCGGGCCATCGGCGATCGGCTCCGGGGCCGGCGTCCGTCCGGCGACGAGACCCCGCTCGCCGGGGAGGTCGAGACGCTGCGGGTCCGGTTGGGCGAGGTGGAGGAGCGTTTAGATTTTGCCGAGCGACTCCTCGCGAGCGGTCGGCAGGTGGATCAGATATCCGGAGATGCGGACCGATGATCACCCGAGAGGACATTCAGTCGTATCTGGACCGGCTCGACGCCGGCAGTCTCACGGTCATGGAGATCGAGCCGAACCTGTGGCTCGCCCGGACCACCGAAGATGCCGAAGTCGTGGTCCACTATGCCCCGCCCGTGGTGATCCTGCGGGTCCGGGTCATGGAGCTTCCCGCGAGCGAGCCCCGCCGGAGCGAGCTGTTCCGGCAGCTCCTGGAGTACAACGCGCGGGAGCTGGTGCACGGCTCCTACGGGGTCGAGGGCGATCACGTGGTGCTGACCGATACGCTCGAGCTGGCCGATCTCGACTACACCGAGTTCGAGGCGAGCTTCGATTCCATCACGCTGGCGCTCGCATCGCATCTGGGCGCGCTCGGCGCCTACCGGGAAAAGTGAGGCTCCATGGGAATCTTTGACCGTCTGTCCACGCTGATGCGGTCGAACATCAACGACCTCATTTCCCGGGCCGAGAATCCCGAGAAAATGCTGAACCAGCTGATCGTGGACATGAAGACCCAGCTGGCCAAGGCCAAGCAGCAGGTGGCCTCCGCCATCGCGGACGAGAAGAAGCTCCAGGCCGACGCCGACGCCACCCGGAAGCAGGCGGAGGACTGGGAGCGGCGGGCGATGCTGGCGGTCCAGGAGGGCCGGGACGATCTCGCCAAGCAGGCGCTCGCCCGCTACAACGAGCATCTCCAGAGTGCCCAGCAGCTGCACGAGACCTGGCTGCGCCACAAGGCGGAAACCGAGGCGCTCAAGCTGTCGCTCCGGCAACTCAACGACAAGATCGAAGAGGCCAAGCGGAAGAAGAACATCCTGGTGGCGCGCTCCAAGCGGGCCGAGGCTCAGCAGCGGATCCAGGAGACGATGTCGGGGCTGTCCGACCGAAGCGCGTTCGAGTCGTTCGAGCGTATGGCCGAGAAGATCGAGGCCACCGAGCGGAAGGCCATCGCCGCGGCCGAGCTCAACGAGGAGGTCTCCGGCGACCGGCTCGTGCGCCAGTTCGACGCGCTGGAGTACAAGGGCAGCGGCGACCAGCAGCTCCTCGAGCTCAAGCAGCGGATGGGGCTGCTGCCCGCCGGCGAGCGGGCGCAGAATCGTCAGCTCAACAAGGGCTCGGACGACGTGCACGACGCCGAGCTCATCGAGGAAGGAGAAGGGGAGCAGAATCGCGGATGAGCCAGCCCCGGTTCCTCATCGTGGCCGACGGCGACTTCGGCCCGATGACCTCGAAGACCGCCAACTCCGTCATCCGTTATCTCCCCGAGCGCACCGTCGGCGTGCTGGATCGCCAGCACGCCGGGAAGACCGTGCAGGACGTGCTGGGCTTCGGGGGAGGCATCCCGGTGGTCGGCGCCATCCGGGAGGGGCTCGAGCTCGGGCCCACGGCGGTCCTGATCGGAATCGCCCCCCAGGGCGGCCGGATGCCGGGCGAGTGGCGGGAGTGGCTGGCGGAGGCGCTCGACCACGGGTGCGACCTGTGGAGCGGGCTCCACACTTTCCTGGGCGACGACCCGCTCCTGGCCGAGCGGGCGCGGGCGCGGGGTCGCAGGATTCTCGACCTGCGCCGTCCGCCGCCCGATCTGCCCATCGCCTCGGGTCTCGCCAAGGCGGTGGAGCCGCTCGTGGTGCTGACGGTCGGGACCGACTGCAACGTCGGCAAGATGACCGCCCAGCTCCAACTGGTGCGGCGACTCAACGAGCGGGGCATCCGGGCGCGCTTCGTCGCCACCGGGCAGACCGGCATCATGATCGAGGGCTGGGGCATCGCCGTGGACGCCGTCGTGGCCGATTTCATCGCCGGCGCCGCGGAGCGCCTGGTGCTGGAGGGGAGCCGTCATGCCGACGTCGTCATGGTCGAGGGGCAGGGGAGCATCAATCATCCGGGCTACTCCGGCGTCACCCTCGGGCTGCTCCATGGCGCCTGTCCCGACGCGCTGATCCTCTGCCACCAGAGCAGCCGCGAGTACATCGGTGACTATCGCGAGGCGGCGTGGCTGCGCATTCCTCCGCTCCGCGATTACGTGCGATGGTACGAGACCATCGGGGCGGCGGTGCACCCCACCCGCGTCATCGGGATCTCGCTCAACACCTACGATCTCAACGATCTCGACGCCCGCCGCGCGTGCGACCAGGCCCAGCGGGACACCGGCCTGCCCGCAACCGACCCGGTCCGCTTCGACCCCTCGCCCCTGGTGAGCGCCATCGCCGAGGAGCGGAACCGGTATCTGAGGGAGCGCCGCGCCCTCTAACGGAGGCGCATGCCGCCATCCTGGGAGTCCGTGCTGGACCGGTGGGCCGAGGCCGGGTTGCTCGACCCCGCGAGCGCCGCCCGCATCCGGGCCTGGGAGGCGTCCCACGCTCGCGGCGGTCTCCGCTGGCCCGCCCGGCTGGCACTCGGCCTCGGCGGGATCCTGCTCGCGGCCGGCGTCCTGCTCTTCGTCGCGGCCCACTGGGACGCACTCTCGCCTGGCCGGCGGTTCGGCCTGCTCCTCCTCACCGTCACGGCCCTGCATCTGGGCGGGGCGCTCGCCCAGCGCTCGCCCGGCCTCGCGCTCGCCCTCCACGCCTGCGGCACCGTCGCCCTGGGCGGCGGGATCTTCCTGGCCGGCCAGATCTTCCAC
>DASUSR010000009.1:0-5788 GCA_036375015.1 Gemmatimonadales bacterium | reverse complement strand
GGAGGTGGATTCGGCCGGAAACCTGGTGCTGGCCGTCGGCAGCGGCGAGCCGACGGTGGTGTTCGTGGCGCACATGGACGAGGTGGGGTTCGTGGTGCGGGGCGTTGTGGAGGACGGCACCCTCGAGCTGGAGCCGCTGGGGGGCCTCTTCCCCTCGCTCTGGGAAGGACGGCCTGCCCTGGTGCACACCGGCTCCGGCACGGTGCCTGGGGTGTTCCAGCCCAGGGCGGTCGAGGCCCCCGCTGTGCGGCAACCCCCGGCGCTACGGGTGGATCTCGGCTCCGGCTCCCGGGCCGGCACCGAGGCACTGGGGGTGCGTCCGGGACACACCGTCACCAATCCCAAGGAGTACACCCGCCTCGCCGGGTACCGTGCGGCGGCTCGGTCGTTCGACGATCGGGCCGGGTCCACCGCGCAGCTCCTCGCGGTGCGGCGGCTCGACCCCGCGCGCCTGCGGCACAGGGTGGTGTTCATCTGGAGCACTCGCGAGGAGATCGGGCTGGAGGGAGCCCGGGCGGCGGCGCGAGCGCTCGGGTCGCGCACGGCCCGGGTGCACGCGGTGGATACCTTCGTCTCCTCCGACTCGCCGCTCGAACCGAAGAGCTTCGCACTCGCTCCGCTGGGCGCGGGCCCGGTGGCGCGGGCGCTCGACAACAGCTCGGTCACCCCTCCGGCGCTGCTCGACTCGTTGGCGACGCTGGCGCGGCGGCGCGGCATCCCGCTGCAGGTCGGGACCACCAACGGGGGCAACGACGGATCGGCGTTCGGGGACTACGGCGTGCCCAACGTCCCGCTCGGCTGGCCGCTCCGCTACTCCCATTCCCCAGTGGAGGTGCTGGACCTGCGGGACGTCGTCCGGCTGGCGGAGCTGGTGCTCGCCGTGGCGGAAGACTGGTGAGCGTCGCGCAGGCGCACGGAGACGGCGCCCCGCAAGTCGCCGACCTCGTAGCCGACGGCGCGGTCGTCGGGATAGCGCTCCGCCAGAAGCGCGCGCACCCCGGGCGCGAACCCCTCGGGCGGTCCATGACAGGCGAGACACGGCTTCGCCACACGGATGGGGCGGAGAAACCGGACCTCCCGGGAGCCGTCCGCATCCACCGTGGCGAAGGCCGTGTCGGCGGGCGTGCGCCCCCCGGCAAGCGCCTCGGCGAAGCGCCGGAGCACCGCCGCTTCCACCGAGTCGGGCCGGTTTGCCGGGTTGCGAACCCGGGTTCCCACCCGGCGGACCAGGGTGCCTTCCGCGCTGTGGCGCGCGGTGCGCTGCTGCGCCGAATCGGCGCAGACCGCGATCGCGGCCTCGGGCCCGCCCCGGTCCAGCTCGGACGTGAGCAACCCCATCAGGTCCTGTCCCAGCTGGTCGGCCGCCGCACGGGCTCGCGCCAGCTCCGCGCTATCCACCGCGGCCACCTGCCGGGCCGGAGACGGGGGCCGGTCCGCCGAGCAGGCGACGCCCGCCAGCACCCCGGTGCACAGCACGAGCAGGCAGCGCATCGGACGCTCTAGCTCGGCCCGGCCGATGGATCAACGCGGCAGGGCTGGGTGGTGCCCTGCCGACCGGCCGGCCGGCCCGGTCCGCCGCGCGGCATCCGGGCGGCGTTGCTGTCGAACACCTCCTGCTGTGCCGGCGTGAGCACGGCGCGGTAGGACTGCCGCATCTGCTCCTGCATGGCGGTCCGCACCCGGATGTGAGCGGAGTCTCTTCCCTGGCCCGGCTTGCGCGAGGCCTGCATCGCTTCCCGCACCGGCTGGTGCGCCGCCTGGATCGAGTCCACCTGCCGCTGCTGGGTTTCGGTCAGGGTGATCCCCGCGAACAGCCCGCGTCCGCCCTGGGGCGCGCCGCAGGGCCGCTGGGCGGACGCAACCGAGGTCCACGCCGCCAGCACCATCGCCCCGAGCACCATACCGCGCATATCTCCCTCCTCAGTCTGCCGGCGACGCGCCGGCGCCATGGGGGAATCTGGCCGGCCTGCCATGAAGCGAGTGGTGAGGATTCGTGAAATCTCCTTCCGGCACGCAGCCCTTGTGCCGGGCGGCCTGGTGCGCATATTTATGCATTATGCAATCCCGGCCCATCGCCCTGGCCTTCTCCGGCGGGCTCGACACCTCCTACTGCGTGCCCCGGCTGGCCGAAGACGGCTGGACGGTGCACACCGTGTACGTGGATACCGGCGGCGCCGGCGACGCCGAGCGGGCGGCGATCCGCCGGCAGGCCGAGCGCGTCGGCGCGGTCGCGCACCACGAGGTGGACGCGCGCGAGCGGGTATACGACCGCTTCGTGCGCTTCCTGATCCAGGGCAATGTCCTGCGCGGCGAGGTCTACCCGCTGAGTGTCGCGGCCGAGCGGACCCAGCAGGCGCTGTCGGTCGTGGAGGCGGCCCGGCAGATCGGGGCGGCGGCCGTGGCCCACGGCTCCACCGGAGCTGGCAACGACCAGGTCCGCTTCGACGTGGCCTTCCGGGTGCTCGCGCCCGAGCTGGAGATCGTCACCCCGATCCGCGACGGGAGCGTCCAGCGCGAGCAGGCGATCGCCTACCTGGAGAAACTGGGACTGCCGGTGCCCGCCAGGGCGGGCGCGTACTCCATCAACCGCGGCCTGTGGGGCACCACCTGGGGCGGGGGGTGGACCCACGACACCTGGGCCGGCCCGCCGGCCGAGCTCATCGACCCGCCCGCCGACGCCCCGGCGCCTCGAGAGATCGTGCTCGCCTGGCAGGAGGGTCTGCCGGTGGCGCTCGACGGGGCTCCACTCGCGGGGGCGGCGCTGGTGTCGCGCCTCGGTGAGCTGGCCGAGTCGTACGGGCTCGGCCGCAACGTGCACGTGGGCGAGACGGCGCTCGGCATCAAGGGTCGGATCGGGTTCGAGGCCGGCGCGGCCCTGCTGCTGATCGCGGCCCACCGGGAGCTGGAGAAGCTGGTGCTCACCAGGTGGCAGGTGTTCTGGAAGGACCAGCTGGGCCGGTTCTACGGCGACCGGCTGCACGAGGGGCACTGGTTCGATCCCGCCCTGCGCGACATCGAGGCGCTGATCACCAGCTCGCAGGCGCGGGTGACCGGGGACACCCGGGTGCGGCTCGCCCCCGGACGGTTCCAGGTCGTCGGCACTCGCAGTCCCCATTCCATGATGGACCCGGCGGTCGCCACTTACGGCGAGGAGAACCGCCTCTGGACCGGCGACGAGGCCCGCGCCTTCGCCCGCGTCTCCGCGGTCCCCTCGCTCCTGGCCGCCCGCGCGGGCCAGGGCGCGCTGCGGGACTGATCGAAGATCCCCGAGACAAGGAGTCCACGATGGTCGTAACGACGAGGGTCCGGCTCGACCGCATCAGCTCGTCCACCCGCAACGCCGCGCTCACCCCCGAGGTGATCGTGGGCGACGAGATCGTGGCGGCGGAGGGATACGTGCTGGCCGTGCGGATCCTCGAGGACAAGTCCACCTACAACACCATCGAGGACGTGACCGGTCGCATGCTCGCCCTCCGGGCGGGGGACGTGCTCGCCGGGGTGCTGGGGACCCGCCGCGCGCTCAGGGGCTATGCCGGGGTGGTGCCCACCCATCTCGCGCCGGGGGACACCGTGGAGGTGTTGAATCTGGGGGGCATCCTGGGACGCTGCACCTCGGTCAATCCGGAGATCGGCCCGCCGTTCCGCGCCGAGGTGCTCGGCGCTATCCTGGCCTTTCCCGAGCTGGGCGACCGGGTGGGGCGGCCCGCCCACATCCGGGACCGCGCCGTCCCGCCGGCGGAGACGCTGGAGAGCCGGGTGCCGGTGGTGTACGTGGCGGGCACCTGCATGAACGCGGGCAAGACGGTGGCCGCCACCGAGCTGGTGCGCGGCCTGGCGCGCAGCGGGCTGCGGGTGGCGGCCGCCAAGCTCACGGGGGTCTCGCTCATGCGCGATGCGCTCTCGATGCTCGACGCCGGCGCGGCCGCCGCGCTCACCTTCAACGACGTCGGGATCGCCAGCACTCACGCCGGCGTCACGGTCAGCACCGCCAAAGGAATCTTCAACCGGCTGGCGGTCTCCCGCCCCGACGTGATCGTGGCCGAGCTGGGCGACGGCATCCTCGGCGAGTACGGGGTGCAGGACATTCTGCGCGATCCGGAACTCATGGCGGTGGGCGCGGCCTGCGTGATGGCGGCGCCCGACCCGGTGGCCTGCTGGGGCGCCGCCGAGCTCATGCGCCGCGAATACGGTCTCCCGATCACGGCCATCACCGGTCC
Source organism: Gemmatimonadales bacterium (assembly GCA_036375015.1). Lineage (GTDB taxonomy): Bacteria > Gemmatimonadota > Gemmatimonadetes > Gemmatimonadales > GWC2-71-9 > CAVVWJ01. Next base: position 1,571 of record DASUSR010000009.1, on the reverse strand, counting down.
GGCCACCGACAACGAGGTGGGCCAGGTGTACATCGCCACGGGGCTGGGTCTCCCCGCCCACAACGCCCGGCGGGACGCGGCGGGCCTGCTCGCCAGAGTCCAGGAGGCGCTGGCCCGCTGGGCGCGACACCAGGGCCTCGCCGACACCGCCGAGATCGCCCTGCCCACCTCCGTGCTCGCAGGATCCAGGTGAAGGTCGCGGTCCTGGGCGCTGCAGGCTACGCGGGTGGAGAGCTGCTGCGCCTGCTGCTGCAGCACCCCGAAGTGCGGGAGTGGGTCGCCACCAGCCGCAGCCAGGCGGGGAAGCCGGTCGGCGAGAGCCATCCCGGCCTCGCGCCGATCACCGACGCGCGGTTCGTTGGGGCGGCCCCGGGGGAGGCGGCGCGCGGGGCCGACGTGGTCTTCCTCTGTCTCGAGCACGGGGAGTCCTCCCGGGTCGCGGGCGAGGTGCTCACCGCGGGCCCCGGGCTGGTGGTGGACCTGGCCGCCGACTTCCGGGTGCGCGACCCCGAGCTTTACCGGCGCTACTACGGCCCGCACCCCGCGCCCGAGCTGCTGGAGCGATTCACCTACGGCCTCGCCGACGTCGCCGGTGAGCGACTCCGCGGCGCCCGCGCCATCGCCGCGCCCGGCTGCTTCGCGACCGCGGCGCAGCTCGCGCTGTACCCGCTGGCGCGCGCCGGCCTCGACGTCACCCCGGCGCTGTTCGCGGTGACGGGATCGAGCGGGGCAGGGGTCCAGCCGCGACCCACCACCCACCATCCGATGCGGGCGCACAACCTGTTCGCCTATTCGGTGCTGGGCCACCGGCATGAGTCCGAGGTGCTCCAGGCGTGGCGGGAATGGATCGGGCGCCCCGACGCGACGGCCCGGCTGATGACCCACTCGGGCCCCTTCGTGCGGGGGATCCATCTCACCCTGCACGCCTATCTCCCCGCCGGTCGCGCGGTGGACGGCGGCGAGCCGGGCACCGCCGCCTGCCGCTGGTACCGCGAGGCGTACGCTGACCGCCCCTTCGTCCGGGTGCTCGACAGGCCGCCCGAGCTCACCCACGTGGTGGGCACCAACTACGCGCTGATCCATGCCGTCGAGAGCGCCGACGGCGGCGAGGTGCAGGTGATGGTCGCGATCGACAACCTGGTGAAGGGCGCCGGGGGACAGGCCATCCAGGCGATGAACCTGGCCCTCGGGATGGAGGAGACGGCAGGCCTCCAGGCAGGAGGGATCTTCCCGTGCTGAAGACCGCGCCCACTCTCCCGGCCCTGCTGCCGGTGTACCCCCCGTTTCCGGTCCGGCCGGTCAGCGGCCACGGCTCCTGGCTGGTGGACGAAGACGGCGAGGAGTGGCTGGACGCCTACGGCGGGCACGCGGTCGCCTCCACCGGGCACTGCCACCCCGACGTGGTCCGGGCGATCACCGATCAGGCCGGCCGGCTCCTCTTCTACTCGACCGCGGTCGCCCATCCGCTGCGCGAGGCGCTGGCGGAGAAGCTGGTCTCGCTCTGTCCCGATCCGCTCCGCCGGGTGTTCTTCTGCAATTCGGGCGCCGAGGCGAACGAGAACGCCCTGCAC
>DASUSR010000008.1:0-14503 GCA_036375015.1 Gemmatimonadales bacterium | reverse complement strand
CCGGGGCGGCAGCGACCGGGAGACGGAAGCGACCCGCGCCGACGCCATCCTCAATACCAGGTTCAGCCGGCCGATCGGCGAGTTCTTCGCGGTGACGCTGCAGGGGCCGGCGGCCTTCGACTCCGGTGCCGGGCGACCGGTGCTGGATTCGGTGCTGGCCGGGCTCGCCCGCCAGCCGTTCGTCCGCGGCCTGGTCTCCTATCCCTCCACCGGCGACAGCACCTTCCTCAGCCGGGACCGCCGGTCCACCTTCGCCATCGTGGCGCTGGACATCACCAGCGGCGACAGCGCCGGAGCGCTGGTGGTCCCCGCGCGGCAGGTGGTGCGCGAGGCGCTCGCCCGGGCGCCCAACGGCGCCGCGTACGAGGCCCGCGTGACCGGCCGCGCGCCGCTCGACCTCGACGTCCGCACCGTCGTCACCGACGACAGCAGGCGGGGCGAGCAGGCCCTGCTGCCGCTCACCCTCGTCATCCTGGTCCTCGCCTTCGGGGCGCTGGTCGCGGCGTTGCTGCCGCTCGTGGTCGGCGTGCTCGCGATCGCGGTGTCGCTCGCCATCATCGGGCTCATCGCCCACGTGACTCCGATGTCCGTGTTCGTGCTCAACATGACCACCATGATCGGGCTGGGCGTGGGCATCGACTACTCGCTGCTGGTGGTCACCCGCTTCCGCGAGGAGCTGGGCCGGGGGCTCCGCCGGCGGCAGGCGGCGGTGAGCACGATGATGACGGCGGGCCGCGCGGTCATCACGTCGGGACTCACCGTGGTGGTCGGGTTCGGCGCGCTGCTGTTCACCCCGCTGATCGAGACCCGCAGCGTGGGGATCGGCGGGCTCATCGTAGTGGCCGTGGCGGTGCTCCTAGCAGTCACCCTCCTCCCGGCCCTGCTGGCGGTCCTGGGCCGGGAGATCGACCGGCCCAAGTGGCTGGCCCGGCGACTCGCCTGGTATCACGCTCCGCAGGTGTGGGAAAAGTGGGCCCGCACCCTGAGCCGGCACCCGCTGCGGGCGATGGTCTACGGGGGTGCCGTCATCGCGATCCTGACCGCGCCGGTGTTCTGGATCAAGATCGGGCTCCCGTCCCGGCACTGGTGGCCGTCGTCCACCGAGGCGGGCGAGGGACTCGACGCGCTGTCCCGGATGGGGGTCGCGGGGTTCGTGCAGCCGGTGCGGGTGGTGGTCGAGGTGCCGGAAGGCCGCACGGCGACCGAGGCGGCCTCACTGCGCGGGCTCCGGACCCTGTCGGATTCGCTCCGGGCCGACCCCCGGGTGCGGGAGGTGCGGAGCCTGGTGAACCTGCGTCAGGGGTCGTCGCTCCTCGCCCTGTCCGTCTTCTACAGCGACCTGGACGCCGCACGCCGGGACTACCCGGACTTCCTCGACGCCTACCTGAGCACCGACCGGCGCACGACCCTGCTGGACGTGATCCTCGCCGACACCACGTCGCTCACCACCGCGATGGACGTGGTGCACCGGGCCCGGGCGCTGGGACAGGCCGAGCTGCGGGGAATGCGGGGGATGACGGTCACCGTCGGCGGCTACTCCGCGGCCGCCCTCGACTTCCAGGACGACCTCCTGGCGCGTTTTCCGCTGCTCGTGGCCCTGATCCTGGGTGCCACGGCGATCATGCTGGCCATCGCCTTCCGGTCGGTGCTGGTGCCGATCAAGGCGATCATCATGAACACGCTCTCGGTGAGCGCCACCTTCGGCCTCATCGTGCTGGTGTTCCAGCACGGGGTGGGCGCCCAGCTCTTCGGGCTGAGTGGGCCGACGTCGGCCATCTTCGTGGTGGTGCCGGTGCTGGTCTTCGCGGTGGTCTTCGGGCTGAGCATGGACTACGAGGTGTTCCTGCTGAGCCGGATCAAGGAGGCCTACGACCGGACCGGTCGCAACGCGGAGGCCACGATGGAGGGGTTGAGCGCCACCGCGTCGGTGATCACGTCGGCGGCGCTCATCATGATCCTGGTGTTCGGGGTGTTCGCCTTCGCCCGCGTGCTCGCCATGCAGCTCCTCGGCTTCGGCCTGGCGGTCGCCGTGCTGCTGGATGCCACGGTCATCCGGATGGTGCTGGTGCCGGCGTTCATGCAGGCGATGGGCCGGTGGAACTGGTGGCCCGGCGGCAGAGCTGCCGGGGGACAGCGGGGCGGCGGGGCAGCGGGGCGAGGGTCGGCGGCGGTGCCCTGACTGCCGGCAGGTCATTCATGCAGACCGGCGGCCGCCGCGACAGACCCGTCCCGGACCCGGTTTGCCAATCTGGCGTGGGCGGCGGGCACGGCGCCTGCAAATGCATACTCCCGCGTAATTTGGCCGGCCGGATCGGCCGGACGGATCCCCATCAACTATCGTGATTCAGGAGGAAACGGGTATGCAGATGCTGGCGGCTCGCTCCCCGATGAACACGGCGGCTGATTCGTTCATCCCGCGTGGTCTCGGGCGGCTCTTCGACGAGGCGTTCCAGGGATGGCCGTTCACCGAGGGACGGGTGCTCACCTCGGCCTGGTGGCCGGCCTGCGACGTGTTCGAGGACAAGGAGGCCGTGAAGATCGTGGCCGAAATCCCGGGCGTGCATCCGGAGGACGTCAAGCTCACCCTGGAGAACAACCTGCTCACCATCCGCGGCGAGAAGCAGCAGCAGGCCGAGGAGGGGAACGAGCGGGTGCACCGGTACGAGCGGAGCTACGGGAGCTTCGAGCGGACGTTCGCGCTTCCCGGCACCGTGGACCCGGAGAAGATCCAGGCCGGCTACGAGCACGGGATCCTGACCGTCACGCTGCCGAAGGCCGAGCGGGCCCGGCCCCGGGAGATCCCGGTGCAGGCCGGCTGAGGTAGCGAGGGCGAGGGGGCATGCCCCAGGGCGTGCCCCTACCGCTTCGCCTCCAGCCAGTTGGGTCCCACCCCGATATCCACCACCAGCGGCACGTCGAGCTGCACCACGCCTTCCATGTGGCTGCAGACCAGCTCGCGCATGGCGTCGAGCTCCTCGGGCGGCGCCTCGAAGACCAGCTCGTCGTGCACCTGGAGGAGCATGCGCCCGCGAAGATGGCGCTCCCGGATGGCGCCATGGATCCGGATCATGGCGAGCTTGATGAGGTCCGCGGCGGAGCCCTGCAGGGGCGAGTTCTGCGCGTTCCGCTCGCCGTACGCCCGCATGTTGAAGTTGCGGTCGCGAATCTCCGGGATGTAGCGCCGCCGCTTGAAGAGGGTTTCGACGTAGCCCACCTGGCGGGCCAGCTCCACCTGCCGGTCGAGAAAGGCCCGCACCCCGGCGAAGCGCTCGAAGTAGCGCGCGATGAAGGTCCGGGCTTCCTCCTGCGATATGCCGAGCTGCCGGCTGAGCGCGAAGGCCCCCTGCCCGTAGATGGTGGCGAAGTTGATCGTCTTGGCCCGGCCCCGCATCTCCGAGGTCACCTGCTCCACCGGCACGTTGAAGATGAGCGCCGCGGTCTGGCGGTGGATGTCGCCGCCCTGGCGGAAGGCCTCGATGAACGCCGGATCGCCCGACAGGTGGGCCATGAGCCGGAGCTCGATCTGGGAGTAGTCGGCGACGAGGAACTGCCAGCCTTCCCGGGGGATGAAGCCCCGCCGGATGATCTCGCCCCGTGCGGTGCGCACCGGGATGTTCTGGAGGTTGGGGTCCGAGGAGCTGAGGCGACCGGTGGCGGCACCGGTCTGATTGAAGCTGGTGTGGATCCGCCCCGTGTGGCGGTTCACGGTGGCGGGCAGGGTGTCCACGTAGGTGCTCTTGAGCTTTTGCAGCTCGCGGTACTCGAGGATGAGCCGCGGAAGGTCGTGGCCCATCGCGGCCAGCTGGTCGAGCACATCGGCGTCGGTGGAGGGGCCGGTCTTGGTTCGCTTGAGCACCGGGAGCTGCTGCTTCTCGAAGAGGATCGACGCGAGCTGCCGGGGGGAGTTGATGTTGAGGTCGCAGCCGGCGACCCGGGCGCAGTCCGCCTCCAGCCGGGCGAGGTCCGCTGCGAGCTCGGCGCTCAGACGGGCGAAGTGCTCCGGGTCGATCCGGATCCCTTCCCACTCCATGTCGGTCAGCACCTCGACCAACGGCAGCTCGATGTCGCGGAGGAGCGGCTCGGTGGCGGTCTGGACCAGGGAGGAGGCGAAGAAGTCGTGCAGCGCGAGCACGGTGGCGCTGTCCGCGCCGCAGTACGCCGCCGCCGCCCCCACCGGCACCTCCGCGAACGGGATCTGCGCCTTGCCCTTCCCGGCCACGTCCTCGTAGCCCTTCATCGCACGGCCCAGGTGCTCCAGGGAGAGGGTGTCGATGGCGTGGGATCGGCGGCCGGGATCGAGCACGAAGCTCGCCAGCATCGAGTCGTAGGCGACGCCGGCCAGCTCCACCCCCGCCCGGCGCAGCACCTGCCAGTCGTACTTGATGTTGTGCCCCGCCTTGGGCACGGCGGGGTCGGTGAGGAGCGCCGTGAGCGGCGCGAGGGCGAAGTCGCCGATGGGCGGCAGGTTCTTCACCGGCGCGGGCGCCGCCAGCTCGCCCGAGGGTGCGCGGTGGCCGAACGGCAGATACCACACCTCGCCGGGGCTCGCCGCGAGCGAGACCCCGATCAGGTCGGCATCGTGGGGCTCGATGCTCGAGGTCTCGGTGTCGATCGCGACGAGGGGTGCGGCGCGGAGCCGCTCCACGACCGCGGGGAGATCGGCGGGATCGTCGACGATCCGCACCTCCGCGGCGGGCTGCTCATCGAGCGCGAGCCAGTCGTCCGCCGTGAAGGAGGCGCCGTCCACCGCACCGGTCACCGGAGCCGCGACCCCCGCGCCGTCGCCGCCCGCCACTCCGGCCGCCACCAGCCGTTCCGCCTCCGCCGGCGGCCCCCCTGCTCCGCCACTCCCCAGCCCCGCGGAGGTCAGCCTCTTCACCAGCGAGAAGAACTCCAGCTCGGAGAGGATCCGCAGCACGGCATCCCGGTCCGGCTCCCGGAGGACGAGGTCGCCGACGTCGAGCTGCACCGGCACGTCCCGCTTGATGGTGACCAGCTCCCGGGAGAGCCGCGCGTTGTCGGCCTGGGCAAGCAGGGCCTCGCGGCTGCGCTTGGCGGTCACCTCGGCGGCGTGGGCCAGGATGTTGTCGAGATCGCCGTACTCGGTGAGGAGCTTCTGGGCGCCCTTCTCCCCGATGCCCTTGACCCCGGGCACGTTGTCCGACGCGTCGCCGACCAACGCCAGGAAATCCACCACCTGCCGCGGCGCGACACCGAGGCGCTCGGCGGCGTTGGACTCGTCCACCCAGGTCTCCTCGACCGCGGCGGGGCCGCCCCGTCCCGGGTTGAGCAGCACGATGCCCGGGCCGATCAGCTGGTAGAAATCCTTGTCTCCCGAGACGATGACGGCCTTGAGGCCGCGCTCGGCGCCCAGCGTGGCGAGCGTGCCGATCACGTCGTCCGCCTCGTAGCCGGGCACCGCGACGAGCCGGATCCGGAATGCCTCCAGGAGATCGCAGATCCGCTCGACGGCGCGGCTGAAGTCGGCCTGGAGCTCCTCGTCGAGCTTCTCCCGGGTGGACTTGTAGGCCGGGTAGCGCTCCTCGCGGAACGAGGTCCCGGCGTCGTTCACCCACGCGACGTAGTCGGGGCGGTACTTCTCCCGCAGGCGCAGCAGGAAATTCACCACACCCCATGCGGCGGACGTGTTCTCCCCCTTGCTGGTGCGCAGCGGACGCGTGATCATCGCGAAGAAGGCGCGATAGATCAGGGCGTAGCCGTCGATGAGGAAGAGCTGGGGAGGGGTGTGCGGCATGGCAGAAGCGTAAAGGGTGAAGGGTGAAAGGTGAACGGGCGGCCCGGCCCATCCCTTTCACCCTTCACACTCGCACCACCCGGCTCCGGTCAGGCCTGCCGGCGCAGGCGGGAGAGGATGCGCTCGAACTCGGCGCGGGACCCCGGGGTGAGACGAAGCCGCCCGAAACCGGTTTCGTCCTGGAAGTACAGCTCGAGGCGGTGGGTGAGGTAGGTCCAGCGTATGATCCGGCTCTGGGTGCCCGGCGTGCTCTCGACGCTCTCGTCGGGCGGGCCGATCGAGATGAGGACCTCGCCCCGATCGGTGCGCCAGCCGGGGACCCCCTCGTCGGTGAAGCGCTGGTTCGCGGCGTTCACCCGGCTGAAGTACTGGTTCAGCGCCTCGTTCTCGGGGGTGCTCGGATTGGGATCGGTCTCCGCGTAGAACTGTCGCCAGAGCCGCGCCCGCTCCTGATCGGGCGCACGCCGCATGGCCGAGAGGCGCTCGTCCTGGCCGTAGTAGCGCAACAGCTCGAGCATCTCGTCGAAGTTGGTCACCACCCAGGCCTGGGTGAAGCTCACCAGCGCGGACACGCTCCGCTCCCGAGCCCCCTCCCCTACCGCCAGCTTGAGCTCGCCGAGGGAGACGCTGTCGGGCGCCAGCCGGATCACCTGGCTCTCGACCGGCCGACCGCCACGGAAGGTGAGCGAGTCGCGATAGATGGGGTTCTCCTGCTCGTCGTACACCGCGAAGGGGACGGTCTCGCGGTCACCGTAGCCGTAACCCTCGATGTAGGCCAGGAGGGTGTCGCTGCCGTACCCCACCGCGCCGCGGGGATTGAGCACGAGGCTCAGCGGATCGGCCAGACTTCCCCGCCCCGTCGCCTGGTACACCAGGATCGGCGCGGAATGACTGGGCTCGTCGAAGCGCGGCGCCTCATACTCGGCGGTCGCCCGGCTCTCGCTGGTCGAGCCGGCGTCCCGCAGCGTCACCGTCACGTCGTAGGTACCCGGCACGATCCGGAGCACCTGCTGGAACAGCACGCTCTCGTCGGCGCGCTGGGTTTCCTGGAACGTGGGAACCCGCACCACCTCTTCGCGCACCAGATCCACCGGCGGCGCACCCTCGCGCCGGAAGTCGATGCTCACCCGGTACCGGGCGACGAACACGTTGCCTTCCCGCTGAAAGGACAGCGCGCGGTTCTCCAGCGAGAGCCCGAGCACGGCGATCACCGAGTCGGCGGGCCCTGCGGCGAACGCGACCGTGCCGATGAACGGGAGCGGCTCGGCCGCCGCGAGACGACCGAGGCGTTGATAGAACTGGGTGGTGTTGAAGATGCGGGTGAGCGTCTCGGTGGGGGCCGGCGACGATTCGTCGCCGACGCGCTTCCAGTTCCCGCAGCCGAGCGCCGTGCCGGCGAGCAGTGCGACCATCAGGGTCCGACGCATGACTCTCTCCCGGCGATCGGCGTGGTCCCGCCTCGCGGCGGGGTGGGAACGTTAGCGGTGGTGAACGAGCATCGTCAAGCCATCCAACTTGCTGCCTGACTGGAGATTAACTAGCTTGGCGGATCCATGAGCACTGACAACCTGGTCGGACGCACGGTGGCCGGCTACCGGCTCGCGAAGTACATCGGCGAGGGCGGCACCGCCACGGTGTATCGCGCCGAGCACCCCGATCGGGGGTTGGCCGCGGTCAAGATCCTGCGGCCGCGGCTCGCGAGCGATCCCATCGCGGTGAAGCGATTCCTCCGGGAGGCCGAGTACGGCTCCCGCGTCATCCACCCCAACATCGTCAAGACCTACGATTTCGGAGATGCGGAGGGATTGCACTACCTGGCGCTGGAGTGGGCGCAGGGAGAGCCGCTGGCCGAGTTCGTGAATCGGTCGGGCAAACTGGCGCCGCCGCTGGTCGCCACCATCGTGGAGCAGCTCGGCGGCGCGCTCGGTGCGGCGCACAAGGCCGGGATCATTCATCGGGACCTGAAGCCGGCCAACATCATGTACGACCCGGCCACCCAGACCGCCAAGCTGCTCGATTTCGGCATCGCCCGGGACGCGGAGCTGAGCCCGGAGGAGCGCCTCACCCGGGCCGGGTTTTTCGTCGGCACCCTGCAGTATGTAGCGCCGGAAACCCTGAGTGGGGAACTGGTTAGCGAGCAGGCCGACGTCTACAGCCTGGCTACGATCGCGTATTACCTGCTGACGCTGGAGCACCCGTTTACGGGCAAGAGCCCAAGGGAGTTGTTCCAGCAACTACTAACTCAGGCTCCGGTGCCGCTCAATCAGGCCGTCCGCGGACTCCGGTTTCCGGCGCCGGTCGACGCCGCGGTCATGGGCGGCCTGGAGCGCGATCTCGGCAAGCGGTACAAGACGGTGGACGAGTTCGCCCGGGCCTTCTGCACCTCGGTGCGGGACGGGGCAGGGAAGCGCCCCGGATTCCTGGCCTCGCTGTTCCGCAAGAGCGGGGAGTGAGCGGCCCGGACCTCGAGGGCTTGCGGCGGCTCCTGCTCGAGCGATCGGTCCGTCGCGGCGACTTCGTGCTCGCCTCAGGTCAGCGTTCCTCCTACTACATCGACTGTCGTCCCACCACCATGTCGGCCGAAGGCATGGTGCTGATCGGACGGCTGGGCTGGGCGGCGATTCGCGCCGCCGGATGGCAGGCGCGGGCGGTGGGAGGGCTCACCATGGGCGCCGATCCGGTGGCGTATGCCGTGGCCGCGGCGAGCTGGGGCACCGAGCTGGTGCTGGACGCGTTCAGCGTGCGCAAGGAGGCGAAGTCGCACGGGACCACCCGCCTCATCGAGGGCAACTTCGCTCCGGGGGACCAGGTGGTGGTCACGGAAGACGTGATCACCTCGGGGGGATCGGCGAAGAGGGCCGTCGAGGCGGTGCGGGCCGGCGGCGGGGACGTGGCCGGGGTACTGGCTGTCGTGGACCGGGGGCAGGGGGGACGCCAGGCGCTCGAGGCCGAGGGTCTGCCGGTCGTCGCGCTCACGACGAGCGCGGAGCTGGGCCTCGGCGCCTGAGCGCGGTGGCGCTCAGGCCTTGTGCGAGGTCTTGGCGAAGAAAGGGGTCAGGACCTGCTCCACGCGCCGGCTGCCACACTGGGGGCAGGGCGGCGTCTTCTCCCCATGTTCCGCCAGCGGCTCCACGCGATCGAAGACCTTGCCGCACTCCTGACAGCGATATTCGTAGGTAGGCATCCGGTCCTCCATTCGATCCCGGGCCATGGAGGCGAGCGGCCGCTCGCGCGCCTGACCCGCTACCCGCTGGCCAAGCTATAATCGCGGGCGGGTCGCGTCCATCCTCAACCGCGCCGGGCGAGCACGCGCCGGACCAGCGGGCCGGTCAGCTCCCGCAGCGCCTCCTTTCCGACCGAGCGCGCGCTGGGATGGGGCGAGGCGGCCATCTTCCGAGAGATTTCCACGGCCGCAGTGTTGAGCGTCTGGTTCCGCCGACCCACCACGCGCACTCCCCAGCTCACCCCCTTCTGCACGTATTTCCGCTCGTCTTCGACCGCCTCGGGCGCCAGCTCGAGCGCCAGGAGGAACGGCTCGTTGCCTGCCCGCTTGTCGTGCAGGGCCAGTCCGGCCAGCAAGGCGAAGGCCGCCCGCTTGACGAACTCGTGGCGGCTCCGGCTCCAGCGCTCCACCTTGCCCCAGGCGTGAGGGGTACGGTCGAAGAGGTGAAAGCAGACCGTATCGCAGATGCCCCAGTTGTCGAAGTCGCGGGCCCAGCGGTCCATCTGGCGGGACGTGACCCGGGACGGCTCATCCACGAATGCAGTGAGCATCCGTGCCTCGTACCAACCCGTATCCCACAGGGCCAGTGCCAGCTCGTGGTCCCGGCCGAGCCGCCTGGCGAGCTGCTGCAGGGTACCCACCGACACGCCGAACGCCTTGTTCGCGACGATGCCGTAGCGCGCCATCCCCTCCCGGTTGCGCTTGGTGCCGCGCCGCTCGAGCCAGCGCAGGACCTCCTCGACGTGCCCGGCACGTGTGGTCATCGCTCGAGGCTCCCGCTGCCGAATGGTGTCAGAGCCGGCCGGCGCGGAGGAACCGCACGACGGCCGGCCCCACGATGCCGGCCTGCTCCAGATGCGGGAGATGGCCGGCGGAATCCACCGGAAGAAATTCCGCCCCCGGCATGGCCGAGCGGAGATCGCGGCTGCCCGAGATGGGCGCCGTCCGGTCCTGGCGGCCCCAGACGATCAAGACCGGACGGGTCTGGGCTCCGAGTCTGCGCAGCTGCTCTCCCTGGTGCGGCGCCACGGCGATGGCCGCGCGGGTGCGACGAAGCGCCTCGCGGGTCCCCTCGAAACGCTGCTGCCCCCGGTAGCGATCCACCCAATCCGGGTAGCGCTCAGGATGGAGGAAATCCCTCCGCTGGCCCAGCGCGATGGCGTCACCGCCTCCCCGAAGGACCATGTACACATTCCAGGACCAGGGTGAGCGCTCCTCGGGTCGGAGCGGGCGCCCGGTGTTGAAGACCGGATCGACGTAGACGAGTGATCGCACACGCTCGGGATAGCGGTCCGCGAAGCTGGTGATGATGGCACCGCCGAAGGAGAGTCCGGCGACGTCCACCGGCCCGCGGAGCCGCAGGGAATCGAGCAGCCCTGCCAGCTGCCTGACGAACAGGTCCTGGTCGTAGACAGCGTCCGGGCGATCCGACCAGCCGCGGCCATAATAGTCGTACCGGATGACGCGGAACCCGGAGTCGGCGAGCCGGCGGTAGAGCGAATCCCAGATGTACGCCGGCACCGAGAACCCCGCGGCGAGCACCACCGCCCGTCCGGTGTCGGGCCCCGCCACCTCGTAGTGGGTCACTCCGTCGGGCAGGCGGACGAAGTTCCCGGGGACCTCGCTCCGAATGCGCCCGTCGAGATCCAGCCGCTCGGGGTCCCTGGCCAGATAGAGAATCAGGGCGGCCGCAGCGAGGAGCAGGGGCACCGTGAGAAGCCGCAGAAGAAGGCGCATCGGCAATCAGCATACTGCCGCGGAACTCACCCTGGAAGCGGAGCGCCCGGCGGCCTTGCGCCGGCCTCCGGGCCGCCGTTCGTTAGGGAAGCGAGGCTCGGTCATGGAGGCCCGGTCCCATGCTGCTGGAGTGGAGTGAGGCCCCGGCGATGAGCGCCACGAGCCCGGCACCGGCGGTGCTGTCGTCGGACGGGACGCTCTGGCTGGCCTATCGCATCGGCCGCGACCCGCACCACTGCGCGGTGGTGCGGTTTCACCACGTGGGGCGATACGCCTGGGGAGATCCACCGGCCGCGCACATGATCGAGGTACCCCAGGAGCTGCCGCGGGGCAGCTTCTACGAGGTCCCCGCAGCGGCGCCCGCCGCGGGCCCCGGCCGCCGCTGGCTGGTGACTTTTCCGGATGCCATGCTGGACGTGCGGGCCGCCGACGCCGAGGTCGTATTGCGGGCGACCGCCGCACCCAGCCCCGCTCACGCGCTCGCGGCACTCCTGGCCTGAGCGGCAGGGCAGAGCCGAAAGTGAGCGGGGCCACGGGAATCGGGGTCGAAAGGCGGTAGATTCCATGGGTGCGGGTGTCCCGCATCCGGGAGTCGTGGCGCCCGGCCCTCGATCGGCGAGTTTTCCTGGTGAGCACCTACAAAGTCGAGCAGCGACGCGTGCGGTATGGCGGCCGCGATTTCCATTTCGTCTCGTACGACGGCCGTCCGGCCAATGCCCGGCGGGGGGAGGAGGCCGCTCCCCCCATGTGGTACCTGATGGGGCCGGGACGCCGATGGCCGGTCATGCCGCAGGTGCCAGGCCAGACGGAGGAGGAGGTGGAGCAGGCGCTGGTCAGCTGGCTCGAGCAACAGGGGCTCCACCGCTGACCATTCCCCAGCCCGATCCGGCTCCGCGTCCCTTTCCGGAGCCGAGCGATCCCTCGCGGCGGCCGGACGCGCCGCCGCCGCCACGGCCCACGCCGCAGCCGGACGGCATCCCGACGCCTGATCCCGAGCCGCGCCCCCGCCCGATCGACGGCGCGGGGGCCTGAGTCGCTACTGGGGCGGGATGGACCAGCTCAGCGCCTCGCCGGGGCGGACCTTGTACGGATCGCTGAGCACCGACTGGCTCTGTCCCCGCACCGGCCTTCCCTCGAAGCGGACCACGCCGGCTCCCGCCAGCATGCTGGGAGAGAGGGAGAAGAAAGTCGTCTCGCCCGACGGCGCGAGTCCCAGCCGGACCGCTCCACCCCGCTCGCTCCGGACGTACAGGTCCATGTCGAACGAGGAGCGATTCTCGATCTCGATCTGTGCCTGCGAAGCGGCACCTACGTCCCCGCCCGCATTCGTCGCACAGCCGGCAGCGCCGGCGAGTGCCAGCATCGTCAGCAGAACGGCAGAACCCCTGGACATCCGAACCCCCGGCAAGCGTTCCTCGAAAGCTAGTCGCTCCCGCGGGCGGAATGCCGCCCGGCGGCTACCGCGCGGAATCGGCGCGCAGCGGCAGGAGGCGCAGGTCCTGGAAGTCGAAGCTGAAGTCCACCGTGGGTGACGCCGGCACCATGCGGAGCTCGGCCACGGTTCCGTCGGGAGCGAGCGCAAAGGTGCCGAAGGCATCGGCCCGGAGCTCACGGTCCCGCCAGCGGACCAGGAACGTGTCGTGCTGCCAGTGGACCAGGTCCCCCACGAGCACCGGGCTCCGGGCGAAGCGAATCGTGAGCCCGGGGCCGTCGCGCTCGATCACCACGTCTCCGTACCACTGGTCCCGATAGGTGCCGGCGTACCCCGCCAGGGGCAGGGAGGGCCCCGAGGTCGAGTCGCGACGTGCGGCGGCCCGCGTCTCCGCCGCGCGCTGCTCCTCCCGGTTGCGCCGTCCGATCTCGGCGTAGATCGCGGGGTAGTCCGGCGACCGGGCGCCGAGGTAGTGATCGAGCACCCGGTAGGCGATCGAGTTGAAGGCCGCGCCCGATTCCTGATTGGTGAGCACCGCGACGCCCATCCGGAGCTCGGGGAGCATCGCGACCTTGGACAGGTAGCCGGGCAGCCCGCCGGTGTGCTGGAGCAGGTATTTCCCGCGGTAGTCCCGCACGTCGAGACCGAGCGCGTACCCGGAGAGGTGCGGCCGCAGGTGCGGCAGCCCGGCCGGGGCCGGCGCGATCGGCATGGGGGTCACCTCCCGCCACAGCTCGGCGGTGCTGGCGGGGGAGAAGAGCCGGCCGCCGCCGGCCACGCGCCCCGAGTCGAGCTGGACGATCATCCATTTCGCCATGTCGGCGGCACCCGCCATGATCCCGCCCGCGGGGTTGGTGTTGTCGCTGAGGAACGGCGCGACGGGCCGCACCGTGTCGTTCACGGCCGCGTGGGTACCGGCCACGTTCCCGGGACCTGCCGCGGAGGAGTGGAGCACGTCGCTTCCGCTCATTCCCACCGGCTCCAGGATCCGGCTGCGCACGAACTCCTCCCAGCTCACGCCGGACACCGCCTCGATGACCTCGCCGGCCACGAGGTAGAGCACGTTGTCATAGGCGTAGGCGCTGCGGAACGAGGTGGCGAGCGGGATGTAGCGGATGCGCCGGACGATCTCCTTTCTGTCATAGGTGGACGGCGGCCACCAGAGCAGGTCGCCCGCGCCGAGCCCCAGGCCGCTCCGGTGGACCAGCAGGTCGCGCACGGTCAGCTCGCGAGTGACGTACGGGTCCGACATGGCGAATGCCGGCAGGTAGTCGATCACCGGTCGATCCCAGGCCAGCTTTCCTTCCTCCACCAGGATCGCCAGCGCGGTCGCGGTGAAGAGCTTGGTGTTGGACGCGATGCCGAACAGGGTGGCGGCGTCCACCGGGGCCCGATCGCCCATGCGGCGAACCCCGTACCCCTTCGCCAGCACGACCTTGCCGTCCCTGACAATCGCCACCGCCACGCCGGGCACCGTGAAGGTCTCCATCACCCGCTTCACATAGGCGTCGAACCCGGGGGGAGGCTGCTGCTGGGCGGGGAGCGGACCGGCCAGCAGGACGAGCGCGGCGGCGACGCGGAGGAGCAGGAACATGAGAGGCTTTCTCTCGCAAGGGTTGGGGAAGCGGGAACGGGCGCCGGAATCTGGCGCCTGCTGGGAGGCGACGGGAGAGCCTCGCGACGGCGAGCCCTCGCTCCCATTCCGGCAGGTGAATCGGACAAAACGGTGACTTGGGTCACGGTCGCAAGGCGGCTTCGGGGCCAGACTGTCAGGCCCGAATGCGAACAGTTCGCCGGCGTGGCAGGCCGCGGCCGGCGATTCCACTAAGACAGGAGAAACACATGGGTTTGCTCACCAAGCCGATCAAGTCCCTGGACGATCTGTTCGTCCACACCCTGGGCGATGTCTACTACGCGGAGCAGCAGATCATCAAAGCGCTCCCGAAGATGATCGCCAAGGTTTCCGATCCGCAGCTCAAGCAGGCCTTCGAGCAGCACCTGAACGAGACCAAGAACCAGGTGAAGCGGGTGGAGCAGGTGTTCAAGATGCACAACGCCGAGGTCAAGGCGGTGAAGTGCCCGGCCATCGACGGGATCATCGACGAGGCCCAGGAGATCATGGGTGACGCGAAGGACAACGAGGTGCTCGATGCCGCGGCGCTCGCCGCCGCCCAGGCAGTGGAGCACTACGAGATCACCCGGTACGGCACGCTGATCGCCTGGGCCCAGCAGCTCGGCCGGAACGACTGCGCGGACGTGCTTCGGCAGACGCTCGACGAAGAGAAGGCGACGGATCTCAAGCTGACCGCGCTCGCGGAAGCCAGGGTCAACCGCGTGGCGGTCTGACGCTCGCCCG
>DASUSR010000007.1:0-5531 GCA_036375015.1 Gemmatimonadales bacterium | reverse complement strand
AAGGTGAAGGAGTCGAAGGACAAGAACTTCGGCTACAACGCCGCGACCGACAACTACGAGGACCTGGTGAAGGCGGGGGTCATCGACCCGACCAAGGTCACCCGGACGGCGCTGCAGAACGCCGCGTCCATCGCCGGCCTGCTCCTCACCACCGAATGCGTGGTGGTGGAGAAGAAGGAAGAGAAGCCGGCCCCGGCCGCGCCTCCGGGCGGGGGCATGGGCGGGATGTACTGAGATCGGTCGAGATCGGCTGAAGCAAACGGCCCGCCATTGGCGGGCCGTTTGTGCTTTGCAGGACGAGCGTGTGCACCGGCGCGGAGGTCGCCGCCGATCCTGCTGCTGGACGCGTGATGCCGCCCGGCCGGGACCCCGCCGCGAGCGCCGCCGCCGGGCGGCTCAACGCGGTGGGGCTTCGCTGCAAGGCTGCGGGCCGCTACGCAGAGGGGCGAGCCTGCTACGAGCGCGCGCTCGCCCTGCTCGGCGGGCCGGCCGGCCCCGACCGGGACGCGATTGCCACGATCTATCACAACCTGGGCGGCATCGAGCACGCAGTGGGCACCTATGCCGGTGCAGAGGCGCTCGCGAGGCGGGGACTCGAGCTCCGCCAGTCCATACCCGGCGCCCGACCGCGGGATCTCGCGGCGGATCTCATCGCGCTGGCCGCCATTCTCGACGGTCTGCGGCGGGACGAGGAGGCCGAAGCCGTGTACCTCGAGGGCATTCGCATGCTGCGCCGGACGGCGCCTCGGGATCGGCTGGAGCTCGCCGTCGCCTGCAACGTCCTGGGGGTCCTGTACGTGCGGCAGGGACGCTTCGCGAAGGGCGAGGCCCTGCTCGAGCACGCCGCCGAGCTGAAGCGGCGCGTCCTCGGCCCGGAACACCCCGGGCTGGCGGTGACCCTCAACAACCTCGCGGTCGCCCGCCGCCGCCGGGGGGACCTGGAGGCCGCGGCTGCACTCTACCGCACCGTCCTCCACATCCTGCAGCGCTCGCTGGAGCCGACCCATCCGACGTTCCGCGCGTGTCGCGCCAACGCGGCCCGCGGCGGCCTCGACCTCACCCCACCCGGCCCCTGACCCGCGCAGCCCCGCCCGAGGCAGGGTCAACCCTTTGCTCGGCACAACCTCAGGCGGCACGAATCTGGCCGAGCATGAGGAATCGGTCACCCAGAACGACGTGCAGATCGCGCTCGGATTCGGATTCCCGATCGGCCGCTGATCCTCAGGTGACAACCGGTGCCCGGCCGGTTAGACTGTGCCGCGGTTATCCGCATTCGGTTCGTCTCTTGGGGGGGACACGTGAAGCTCGGCTGGATCCTGGCGGGGACACTCGCGGCGGCGGCGCCCGGCACCCTCGGCGCTCAGCAGCCCGCCATTCTCGGCACCTGGCAGTTCGATCTCGAACAGGGCGATAAGAAGGAAGGGCCCCGGACCGTGATCGTCCGGGAGGACAGCAGTGCCAGCTACGGTGCCGAGACGGTGCGCTGGCGGATCGTGGGTGACAGTCTCGCGCTGGCGCTGGGGGGTGAGTGGGTGAGCTACCGGCTGCGGCTCAAGGGGAAGCGTCTCACGCTTTCGGGCGGGGACCTCACGGAGCCGGTCACCTTCCAGCTGGTCGGCCCTCCCACCCCGCGCCCAGATACCATCGCCGTGCCCCCCGACCCGGACACCGTGCCCGGCTGAGCCGCCGGGGGCGGCGGCTCCCCTCTTACAGCGCCAAACCCAACTGTACTCTCCCCGCCGGCTCCACCCGTAGGGGGCCGAGCGGCGTGTCCTGCTCCGCCACATGAAGTGCACCCGAGAACCCCGCGCGCCTGAGGGCGGGGGCCACCGTGGCGCGGGCGTCCGCCGCCGTGTTGCACTGGCGGCTCAGGTGCGCCAGCACCACCACGCCCAGGTCGCGGTGGTGCAGCTCCACCAACAGCTCGGCTGCGGCGCGGTTCGACAGGTGCCCGCCCGAACCCGCGATGCGCCGCTGCACCACCGGCGGATACCCGCTGGTCCGAAGCTGTACCTCGTCGTGGTTGGCCTCCAGCACGAGCGCGGTCAGTCGCCGCAGCAGGTAGCGCACCGCCGCCGTGGGGCGCCCCAGGTCGTAGGCCACCCCGACGCTGCCGCCGTCGGCCGCGTGCAGCGCGACGGCGAGCGGCTCCGCCGCGTCGTGGCTGGTGGGGCAGGCGGTCACCGTGAAGGGCCCTACCTCCACCCGGCCGCAGAGTCCGAGCGTCCGGTGCTCCGCCTCCTTCATTCCGCCCGCGAGCCGGGCCCAGGTGCCCGGCGCCGTCAGCACCGGCGCGCCCAGCCGGCGGGCCAGGCGGGGCGCGCCGCACGCGTGGTCACCGTGCTCGTGCGTCAGCACGATGGCCGCGACCCGCTCCAGAGGGAGCCCCGCCGCCTCCGCCCGCCGCTCCACCTCGCGTGCACTGAACCCGGCGTCCACCAGGACCGCGACGCCCTCCGACTCGACGGCCACGCAGTTGCCCCGCGACCCCGAGCCCAGCACGTACAACGTCGTCACCCCGCCGTCCCCCTTGCATAGGTGCGCCGGAGCGAGTCGCGCCGCTCGGGCGAGAGTTCCACGTTCCGGCGGCTCATCACCCGCTCGGCGATGCGGAGGAATCCCTCCTCGCTGAGCCGCTCACCCGTCGTGCCCCAGGCAAACGGTGCCACGTATTTGGGGGCGCCCGGGGGGCCGAACAGACTGGCCCCGGCGCAGACCACCGTGCCGGTGCCGAGCATCGTCCCGATCGCGGTCTTCGCGTGGTCGCCGAACAGGGTCCCGAGGTTGAGGCGTTCCGTCTCGATGCGGGTGCCGTTCACGTCCAGCCGGACCGGCCCGTAGGTGTTCTTGAGATTGGACGTTGTGGTGCCCGCGCCCAGGTTGACCCAGCGGCCCACCACGCTGTGGCCCAGAAAGCCGTCGTGGCTCTTGTTGGCGTGGCCGAGGAAGACGCTCCACGCGATCTCCCCGTGCACCCGGCACTCCGGTCCGAAGGAGGAGCCCCGGATGAAGCCGCCGAGCAGCTTGGTGTCGGGTCCCGCGTAGACCGGGCCCTCCAGCCGGGTGCCGTGGCGGACCTCGACTCCCGCCTCGAGGACCACCGCGCCCTGACGCACGTCGAACACGACGCCCGGCTCCACGACCGCGCCGCGCACCACCACCCGGCCGGGATCGCCGAGCACGATACTGCCCTCGGGGACGCCACCCCGGGGCGCCGCCTGCAGGTCGGCGCAGTCCGCGGCGAGCAGGCGCTCGAGGGCGGTGATCAGGTCGAAGGTGCCGCCCAGCAGGAGCCCGTCGAGCTCGAGCCCCGCCCCGTCCTCGTGGGGCCCGGTCCACCGCTCGCCCCGTGCGACGATCCAGCCCACCGTGGTGCCCTGGTGCACCAGCCGGCGCGCCCCGTCGCCCGGCTCGACCCGATCGCCGCTCGGGGCGAACCAGGACACCCCGACCACTGCCGGGCCCTCGAGCGGGGCGACCGGTCGCACCGGCGGCTCGTCGCCCTCGCTGAAGCCATCGACGTGGTCGCCGAGCACCGCGGCGGTGTCGGTGTCGAACGCCGCCTCCCAGCGCTCCCTGATGCGCCACATGCCGGCGCGCAGCTCCGCGATCGGCCGCACCCCCGCGAACGGCGCCCAGACGGCGCCCGGCGCCCGGGGCTCCAGCAGGTAGAGCGGACTCATCCGGTCGTGTCGCGGATCTCGGACGGCAGCGCGTCGAGCAATTGCTTCATCGCCGCCGCGCGCTCGGTCGGCATGACCAGAATGCGCCCGTTCGCGTGCACCACGACCAGGTCCTTGACGCCGCTCAGGACGATGGGGTCGCCGTCGGACCAGACGATGCAGTCCTGGGCGTCCTGAAGGAAGGCCCGGCCCACCACGACGTTGCCGCTCGTGTCCTTGGGCCGGACCCGGGCCAGCGCCTGCCAGGTGCCCACGTCGTCCCAGGCGAACGCGCCGGACACCACCGCCACCGCGTGGCTGCGCTCCAGCACCCCGACGTCGATCGAGACGGGGATGAGCGCGCGGAAGTACCCCTCGACATCGCCGGCCTCGAGCGCGGGGAGCGCCGTCGCCACCTCCGGAGTGTGGGCCCGGACCTCGGCGAGCAGCCGATCGGCGGTCCACGCGAAAAGCCCGCTGTTCCACAAGGCGCCGGCCGCCATGAGATCGAGTGCGGTGGCCGCGTCGGGCTTTTCCGAGAAGCGGGCCACCGTGCGCGCCCCCTCGTCGAGTGGCTCGCCCGGCACGATGTAGCCATACCCCGTCTCGGGCCGGGATGGGACCACCCCCACCGTCACCAGGCGGTCGTGCCGGCGCGCGACGCCGAGGGCGAGGTCCGCCGTGCGGCGGAACGCGGCCGCGTCCCCCACGGCCCAGTCGGCGTGGAGCGACAGCACCTCCGCGTCGCGATCGCGCCGATGCGCCTCGTGCGTGGCCCAGATGAGCGCGGGTGCGGTGGACGCGGCCCGGGGCTCCACCAGCACATTGCCCGCGGGGAGCTGCAGCCGCTGCTGGAGCCGCTCGGCCAGGCCGGCGCCGGCCACGACGAGGATCCGGTCCCGGGCGATCAGGCCGCTGAGTCGCTCGACCGCCTCCTCCGCCGTAGAGCCGGCGCCGGCGAGCGGTAGCAGCTGTTTGGGATTCTCGGGCGTGCTCAGCGGCCAGAAGCGGGTGCCCGCGCCGCCGGCGAGCAGGACGGCCCACCTCATGCCGGTGAAGCGGGCGGGCGGCGGGGCGGGTGGGCGGGACGGCTGCTCACAACAGGGCGCCGAGCGCGGCGCGGTGGTGGCGCAGGTCGTAGAGCAGGGCGCCGATGTCTGCATCGGCCCCGGCGAGGAGGGCGAGCCAGTCGCCCGCACCGAGGCGGGCCAGGACCACCACTCCTCGCTCGAACTCGAGGACGGCGGTGCCCAGCTCGCCCCGCCCGGCGCCGGTGCCCAGCCGGTCGGCATGCTGCGCGAGTGTGGCGGCGAGCGCGGCGACCGTCTCCGCCTCGACGGGCTCTGCCGCGGCGTGCTCGACGAGCAGTCCGTCGGCGCTCAGCAGCACCGCGGCCTGCACGCCCTCGCGGGCCGAAAGACCGCGAATCACCTCCGCCAATCCGGGCATTGGGGAGCGCTCCAGGCGTGGGGTGGACAAGGTAGGCGCAACGTAGGGGTCGCTTCGGGCGAAGTCAAGAAACCATGCGATGTTGACCCCTCCCTCGCGGCGGCTTAACCTTCCCGCAATTCCATGACCTTCACGCGCGCAGTACCTCGCCTGTTCCTGTCTCTCGTGGCCGCGCTCGCGCTCGGCTGTGGGGACGACGACAACCTCGCCGACCCGACCGAGCAGAACGTGGTGGACACCGTCACCATCGGCTCGCTGACCGGCACGCCTATCGTCACACCGAGCGGCTTCGCGGTGGAGGAAGGCGCCATTCGCACCGACCTGGACGCCGGCTTCGACTTCGCCTACAACATCGAGCCCGGCGGCCGAAGGGTGCTCCTGCCCCGGGCCGCGCTCGGGCTGCCCAGCACCAACACCGCC
>DASUSR010000006.1:0-29267 GCA_036375015.1 Gemmatimonadales bacterium | reverse complement strand
CAACGTTCCGGACCGATACACCTCCGATCTCTGGGTCCACGGCAGCCACGCCTATACCGGCACCTGGGGCGGCGCCAAGGGCAGGCTGGGCAATGTGGTGAGCGTCTGGCGACTGAACGCCTCCGGCGCGCCGGCAGCGGCGGGCGAGCTCGAGATCCCAGGCATCACCACGGTCAGCGATGTCGAGGTGAGCGCGGACGGCGAGCTCCTCCTGTTCAGCGCCGAAGGGGGCACGCAGGAGGGTCTCTTCCTCTACGACTTGACCGACCCCGAGGCGCCCGCGCCCCTGGACCACGAGGTGGTGGCGGCCGGCATCCACACGGCCACGCTCGCCGAGATCGGGGGGCGGCGTTACGCGTTCGCCGCCCGCAACCCGCCCGGACCGGCACTGCTCATCTACGACGTCACGGACGCCGCGGCGATGAGCCTCGCGGCCACTGTCCCCGTGCCCGCCAACTACGGCATCCACGACACCTTCGTGCGGGAGGGGATCGCGTTCGTGTTCGCCTGGAACACGGGTGTCATTCTGTACGACGTGGGGAACGGGTTGCGGGGTGGGACCCCCTCCGATCCGGTGGAGATCAGCCGGCTCCAACCCGCCTCGAACGGCGTCCCCGGCGGGCCGGCGGTGCACAACGGGTGGTGGTTCCACAATCCGGTGAGCGGCGAGCGGCGCTACCTGTTCCTGGGGCAGGAGGGGCCGGGTGTCGTGGGGTCCAGCTCGAGCGGGGACATCCACGTGGTCGATGTCTCCGATCTCACCGCCCCGCGCGAGGTGGCCTTCTTCCGCCTCGCGGGCGCGGGGACCCACAACTTCTGGATGGACGAGGAGCGCCAGATCCTCTACGCCGCCTACTACAACGGCGGGGTGGTCGCGCTCGACGTCTCCGGCGAGCTCTCGGGAGACCTGTCCGACCGGCGCGTCGGACAGGTCCGACCGGGGGGCGAGGAGGGCACCTACACCTGGGGCGTGCAGCTCGCCGGCGGCTCTCTCTACGCGAGCGACATGCTCACGGGCCTCTGGCAGATCGCGGTGGAATAGCTCCCCGGATCAGGGGGTGGCGGCGGCCCGGGGCCACCGGTTGTCGGCCCGATTCACGTCGGGATAGACGCCGTCGGGGTCCAGCACCACGCTGTTCACCTTGCCGGGGCCGGGGATCACCGCGGTGTAGCGGTTACCGCCGAACCAGATCTCCACCGGAAGGCGGACCCGGCGGGTACTACCGTCGTCCATGAAGAGACCGAGGTCCACCGGCATGGGGATGCCGCCGGCGTTCCGCAGGTGGATGCGTGACTCGACGCCGGCGGAGTCCGCCAGGGTCAGGGAGTCCACGACCTGGTCGAGCTGCGCCGTGGTGTAGAACCAGCCGCGCCAGAACCAGCTGAGGTCCTCGCCCACGCCGTCCTCGATGGTGCGGAAGAAGTCGGCCGGCGTGGGATGCTTGTAGGCCCAGCGGCGGTAGTACTCGCGAAAGGCCGGGTCGAAGCGCTCCGGGCCCACCACGACGTCCCGCAGGAGCCGCAGCGCGATCGCGGGCTTGTCATAGGCCACCGCGCCGAGATAGTGCCCGGGGATCTGGTCGGCGAAGCTCATCATCGGCCGCTCCGCTCCGGAGGTCGCCATCTCGAGGTAGTCGGGGAGGCTCCCCCGGTGCGCCGGCGGCCGGCCGAACCGCTCGATCCAGTTGTAGTAGTTGATGAACTCGTTGAGCCCCTCGTCCATCCACGCGTAGCGGCGCTCGTTCGAGCCGACCACCATGGGGAACCAGGTGTGGCCGAACTCGTGGTCGGTCGTGCTGTAGAGCGCTTCCGGGTTCGGGCGGTTCACGAACACGATCATGGGGTACTCCATCCCGCTCTCCGGGCCGCGCACGTTGACGGCGTACGGGTAGGGGTAGGGTGCCCACTGCTCGGAGTAGTTCTCGATGGCTGCCTTGGCGTACTCGGTGGCATCCTTCCAGAGCGGCTGGGTCGAAGGCGGGTAGAAGCTCATGGCGACGGTCTTCCCGCCGTTCACGCCCACCGCGTCCCACACGAAGGTATTGGAGGCGGCCCAGGCGAAGTCCCGCACGCTGTCGGCCGTGAAGCGCCAGGTGAAGGTGCCGTACTCCGCCGGCGGTCGCGACGCCGGGTCGCGCACCTCGTCCACGCCGCGGATCACCACCGTGGCGGCGCTGGTCCTGGCCTGCGCCAGGCGTTCGCGCTGCACCGGTGTCAGCACCTCGGCCGGATTCCGGAGGGTGCCGGTCGAGGCCACCAGCATGTCCGTGGGCACCGTGAGCCGGACGTCGAAGCTGCCGTACTCCAGGTAGAACTCGCCCTGGCCGTAGTACTGCTCGGTGTTCCAGCCGCGCACGTCGTCGTAGACCGCGAGCCGGGGGTACCACTGCGCGACCTCGTAGACCACGCCTCCGTCGATCTCCTCGAGCCCCATCCGGTTGCGATTGGGGCCGAAGGGGAAGGACCAGGCGATGTCCAGCACCTGCCGCCCCTTCGGCGGCAGCGGACGGGCGAGGTCCACTTTCATCAACGTGCCGTTCATCAGCCAAGACAGCTGGGCGGCGGCGACCGCCGGACGTCCTCGGGCGGCGGGCACCGCGGGCTGCGCCACCTTGAGGATGCGCATCCCGCCTTCCGCGCCGCCGGTCCCGAACCGGGTTCGCTGGTCGAAGATCCGGAACCCGCGGCTCTCGCTGTTGAAGACGTTCTGGTCGAGATGGATCCAGAGATAACGGAGGGTATCCGGCGAGTTGTTGCTGTAGGTGATCCGCTCCTCGGCCCGAATGGACCGGGTGGCGGTATCGAGGGTGGCGCGGATCACGTAGTCCACCCGCTGCTGCCAGTAGTCCGGGCCCGGGGCACCGCTGCCGGTGCGGATGGAGGTGGCCGTGGGCAGCTCGAGCCGCCGGAACGCCGTGGTGTCGGGGGCCCCGGCCGCGGCGGCCGGCGTCTGGGCCAGCCCCTCGGCGGCGAACACACTCAGGAGCAGGGTAGGCAGCAGCCGGGCGGAGAGTCGCATGGGCGTCCTGTCGGGTTCGGGGAAGGTGGGGGTCACAGCCGGGGGAGCGTCACGCCGGTCTGCCGCTGGTACTTGCCGGCTTTGTCGGCGTAGCTGGTCTCGCACACGTCGTCCGCGTCGGCCTCGAAGAAGAGCACCTGGCAGATCCCCTCGTTGGCGTAGATCCTGGCCGGGAGGGGGGTGGTGTTGCTGATCTCGAGCGTCACGTGCCCCTCCCACTCGGGCTCGAAGGGCGTGACGTTGGTGATGATCCCGCAGCGGGCATAGGTGCTCTTGCCCACGCAGATCGTGAGCACGTTGCGCGGGATGCGGAAGTACTCGACCGAGCGGGCCAGGGCGAAGCTGTTGGGCGGGACGATGCACACCTCCCCCTCGAACTCCACGAAGCTCCGCGCGTCGAACTCCTTCGGGTCCACCACCGCGCTCAGCACGTTGGTGAAGATCTTGAACTCGGGGGCGACCCGCATATCGTAGCCGTAGCTCGAGACCCCATAGGAGATGACCCGGCGGCCCTGGGCGTCGCTCTCGCGGGTCTGCTGCTCGACGAAAGGCTCGATCATCCTGCACTCGCGGGCCATGCGGCGGATCCAGCGGTCGGACTTGATGGACATGAGGCCTCGAAGCCGGTTGGGCGGACGGGCGGGGCGGTCGGGCAGGTCGGCGGCCGGCCGTCCGGGGCCCGGAAATCGGCATGGAACGGGGCGGAATATAGCGGGAGGATGGCGCCGCTTGGAGCGGCGCGCGGGCCTCCAAAGCGCCCCGGTTTCGCCCCGCGCGGCACCATTGAATCCCCTTCCTAACTCCGTTACCTTCCGCGGGATAAGTGAAAAAATTCACGAAAGCCGAGGCCCATGCTTCAGCCCTACGTCCCGCTCCTGCTTCTCATCGCCTTCGTGGTCGCGAACGCGGTGCTGATGCTGGGCGCCTCGCATCTTCTCTCCAGCTACCGCCGGACCCCCACGAAAGTCGCCCCGTATGAGTCCGGAATGCCGGTGCTGGGAGATGCCCGGGAGCGGTTCTCGGTCAAGTTCTACCTGGTCGCGATGCTGTTCATCATCTTCGACATCGAGACCGTCTTCATGATTCCATGGGCCGTGGCGTTCCGGCAGCTGCCCGAGATGTCCGGTCTGCTCATCATCGAGATGTTCGTCTTCATCGCCATTCTGGCGGTGGGGTACGTCTACATCTGGAAGCGCGGAGCATTCGAATGGGATTGACCAACCCCGCGGTCCAGGAGGGCCGGGAGACCTCGATGGTCTCCTCCATGTCGCCCAACTGGGTCACCACGCGGCTCGATTTCCTGACCAACTGGGCCCGGGCCAACTCGCTCTGGCCGATGCCCTTCGGGACGGCCTGCTGCGCCATCGAGTACATGGCCAGCGCGGCGAGCCGGTTCGACCTGGCCCGGTTCGGCATGGAGCGGCAGAGCTTCTCCCCCCGGCAGGCCGACGTCTTCATCTGCGCCGGACGGGTGCCCTTCAAGCTGGCGCCCGTACTCCGGCGCATCTGGGACCAGATGCCCCAGCCCAAGTGGGCGATCTCGATGGGGGCCTGCGCCTCGACGGGCAACATCTTCGACAACTACTCGATGGTGCAGGGCATCGACACGCTCATCCCGGTGGACGTGTACGTGCCCGGGTGTCCGCCGCGCCCGGAAGGGCTGATCTACGGGATCATGCTGCTCCAGAAGAAGATCAAGGGCGAGAGCTTCACCGACGAGAGTCTGCGCGAGGAAAAGCTGTTGGGCCCCTCCGGTCTCTTCCTGCCGCCCGAGCGGCTGGACGAGCTCTCGGAGCCTTTCGGCAACTCGGTACATCAGACGCGATCCACATGACGAGTGATCTCCGACGTACCTCATCCCGAGCGCAGCGAGGGATCTTGCTCGGGAGCGGCTCTGGCACGGCGGCGAAGGTCCCTCGGTCGCTCCGCTCCCTCGGGATGAAGTAGAATGAGCCCGATGTCTCCAGCCGTCCCCGCCCTCCGCGCCGAATTCGGCGATGCCGTGGGACGGGCGCTCGTCCTCTGCGGCGACACCATCGTGTACCTGGGCCGGGACCGGAGCCACGACGCGCTCGCGTGGCTCAAGGACGCTCCGGGGCAGGAGTACAACTATCTCACCGACGTCACCGCGGTGGACTACCGCGACCCCGAGCTGCCGCTCGAGGTGGTCTATCAGCTCCGCTCGCTGGGGCGGCGGGCCGACCTGCGGGTGAAGGTGGCGCTCGACAAGCGGCAGCCGCTCGAGGTCCGGTCGGTGACCGACCTCTGGCGCGGCGCCGACTGGCTGGAGCGCGAGGTCTACGACATGTTCGGCGTGGTCTTCACCGGCCACCCCGACCTCCGGCGGATCCTCATGTGGGAGACCTACGCCGAGGGGCACCCGCTGCGGAAGGATTTTCCGCTCCGGGGTCACTTCAGCCGGGCCGAGCAGACCCGGCAGGCGCTGGGCGCCACGCCGGAGGCCCACTACTCGCTGGAAGAGCTGTCCATCGCCGAAGCGTACAACGAGCTGCCCGCCGACATGCGGGAGCGCTTGGCGCGCGGCGAGCGGGGATACCTCCGATGAGTCTCAAGACGGTCGAGATGGCCCTGGCCACGCCGGGCCTGGATCGCGACGGGCAGCCCACCCGGGTGCCGCTGGGCGCCGGCATCGAGGGCGAGCGCTACGACCAGGGCTTCGGCGGCGAGCACATGCTGGTGAACATCGGCCCGCAGCATCCGGCCACCCACGGGGTGCTCCGCCTCGTGCTGGAGCTGGAGGGCGAGACGGTGCAGCGCTGCATTCCCCACGTCGGCTACCTCCACTCCGGCTTCGAGAAGCTGGGCGAGTACCGCTTCTACAACCAGATCATCCCGCTGACCGACCGCACCGACTATCTCGCCCCCATGGCCAACAACGTGGGCCTCGCGCTCGCGGTCGAGAAGCTCATGGGGCTCGAGATCACCGAGCGGTGCCGGGTGCTCCGGGTCATCGCCTGCGAGCTGAGCCGGATCATCTCGCACCTGGTCTGGCTGGGGACCACCGGGATCGACCTGGGCGCGTTCACCCCGTTCCTCTGGTCGTTCCAGGAGCGGGAGCGGGTCTACAACCTCCAGGAGGCGTGGACCGGCGCGCGGCTCACGCCCAGCGTGACCCGGGTGGGCGGGATGATGGCGGACGTGCCCGAGGGCTGGACCGCCGGGCTGCGCGAGTTCACCAGCACCTTCCCCGAGACGCTCAAGGAAGTGGACACGATGTTCACCCGGAACGCCATCTGGATCGGCCGGACCCAGGGCGTCGGGGTGCTCACGGCGGAGGAGGCGATCAATCATTCGCTCTCCGGGCCCATGCTGCGCGCGAGCGGGGTGGACTACGACGTCCGCAAGGACCGGCCGTACCTGGGCTTCGAGACGTACGACTTCGTCGTGCCGGTGGGGGAGCACGGCGACATCTACGACCGCTATCGGGTCCGGCTCGAGGAGATGTGGCAGTCCAACCGGATCCTGGAGCAGGCGGTGGACCGGCTGGAGCGGCTCGAGGGGGCCCCCGTCAACGTCGCCGATCCGCGCGTCACTCTGCCCCCCAAGTCGCGGGCGATGAGCGACATGGAGGCGATGATCTTCCATTTCAAGCAGGTCATGGAAGGGGTCAAGCCGCCGGCGGGGGAGGCGTACATGGGGATCGAGAACCCCAAGGGCGAGCTGGGCTACTACTTCGTCTCCGACGGCACGGCCAAGCCGGTGCGCTGGCGCATCCGGCCGCCGGCGTTCATCAACCTGTCCAGCCTGCCGAAGATGTGCGAGGGCGCGCTGCTCTCCGACGTGATCGCGATCAACGCCAGCGTGGACATCGTGATGGGGGAAGTGGACCGATGAGCACTCACGGAGGGCACGGCGCCGGCACCGAGACCGCCCCCTACGAGCCGGTGTTCGTGGGGCCGGCCCGGGCCCGGCTGGAGCAGCTCTTCCTGAAATACCCCACCAGGCAGTCCTGCCTGCTGCCGGCACTCTGGATGGTGCAGGAGGCGCGGGGGTGGATCTCCGAGCCGGCCATCGGCGAGGTGGCCGACGTGCTGGGACTCACCCCGGCCTACGTGAAGGGCGTGGTCACTTTCTACACCATGTACCACACCCACCCCGTGGGACGCCATTTCATCCAGGTCTGTACCACCTCGCCCTGCAACATCTGCGGCGCCGAAGACGTGGTGAAGGCGCTGCTGCGCGAAACCGGCTGCGGCGAGCTGGGGGCCACCAGCCCCGACGGACGGTTCACCGTGATCGAGGTCGAGTGCCTCGGCGCCTGCGGCTTCGCCACCCCGATCCTGGTGGACGACGACTTCCTCGAGAACGTGACCCCGGAGAAGGTCCCCGGCATCCTGCAGAGGTACGTGTAATGGGCTATCCCCACCCCAGCCATCCCAAGGAGACGGTGGTCCTCTCCAAGCACTTCGGCGATCCCGAGGCCCGGACCTACGCCGGGTGGGTCAAGCACGGCGGCTACCAGGCGCTGCGGAAGGCTCTCGGCATGAGCCGCGAGGCGGTCATCGAGGAGGTGAAGAACTCGGGGCTGCGCGGCCGGGGCGGCGCCGGGTTTCCGACCGGCCTCAAGTGGTCGTTCATGCCCAAGGAAGTGGTAAAGCCCCACTACCTCGTCTGCAACGCCGACGAGTCGGAGCCGGGCACCTTCAAGGACCGCGAGATCCTGCGCTGGACGCCGCACCAGCTGCTCGAGGGGTGCGCCATCGCCTCGTACGCGATCGGGGCGGAGCGCTGCTACATCTACATCCGCGGCGAGTTCACCGAGCCCTGGCGGGTCATGACCGCGGCCGTGGAGGAGGCGGTGGCCAACGGGGCACTGGGCGACAACGCCTTCGGCAGCGGCAAGCGGATCGAGGTCGTGCTGCACCGCGGCGCCGGCGCCTACATCTGCGGCGAAGAGACCGCGATGATGAACTCGATCGAGGGGAAGCGGGGCAATCCGCGGATCAAGCCGCCGTTTCCGGCGGTCGCGGGGCTCTTCGGCGTGCCCACCACGATCAACAACGTCGAGACCCTCGCCGCGGTGCCGCACATCATCAACCGCGGCGCCGACTGGTACAAGGGACTCTGCCTCGGGAACCCCAAGAGCACCGGCACCAAGCTGGTCTCGGTGTGCGGGCACGTGCAGCGGCCGGGCAACTACGAAGTCACCATGGGCACGCCCATGCGCGACATCCTCTACGACATGTGCGGCGGCCCGCCACCCGGCCGCACCTTCAAGGCGGTCATTCCCGGCGGCTCGTCCGTGCCGATCATGACCCGGGAGGAGGCCGAGGAGGCGATCTTCGACTACGAAGGAGTCGTGGCCAAGGGCTCCATGCTGGGGTCGGCCGGCATGATCGTCATGGACGACAGCACCGACATGGTCTACCAGATCTGGCGGCTGGCGCGGTTCTACGCCCACGAGTCCTGCGCGCAGTGCACCCAGTGCCGGGAAGGCACCGCCTGGACCACGCGGATCCTGGAGCGGATCCTGGCGGGGAAGGGGAAGCAGGAGGACTTCCAGCTGCTGCTCGACCTCTCCGAGAACATGACCGGGAAGACCATCTGCGTCCTGAGCGATTCCTGCGCCGCCCCGGTGGTGAGCGGGATCCAGAAGTTCCGGTCCGAGTTCGAGGCGTATATCGCCGGTGCCCGTGAACCCGTGATGGCGGCGGTGTGACCGTGCCAGGGCCGCAGGTGCTCACCAGAGGAAGCGATGGCTGACGAACTGGTCAATGTGACGATCGACGGGATCCAGGTGGCCGTGCCGAAGGGCACGCCGATCATCGAGGCCGCCAAGCAGGCCGGCATCCTGGTCCCGCACTACTGCTACCACCCGTCGCTCCCCTCGCCGGCGGTGTGCCGCATGTGCCTGGTGGAGGTCGAGAAGGCCCCCAAGCTGATGCCGGCATGCGTCACGGCCGTGGCCGAGGGGCAGGTGGTGCACGTCGACAGCCCCTCGGCCAAGAAGGCGCGCGAGGGCGTGCTCGAGTTCCTGCTCATCAACCACCCGCTGGACTGTCCCATCTGCGACCAGGCCGGGGAGTGCGAGCTGCAGGACTATGTGTTCCAGGAGGGCCGGTCCGGCACCCGTTACTCCGAGTACGCCAAGCGCTACAACCCGGTGGAGGACTTCGGGCCCGACATCCTGTACGTCCCCAACCGGTGCATCCTCTGTACCCGGTGCGTGCGCTTCATGGAGGATGTGGCCGACACCCCGGTGCTCAACGTATCCGAGCGGGGCGACCGGGCGTACATCGGCATCTCCCAGGACCAGCGGCTGGACCATGCCTGGGCCGGAAACGTGGTGGACCTCTGCCCGGTGGGCTCGCTCCTGTCCAAGGACTTTCTGCACAAGGCGCGGGTCTGGGACCTGGACAAGAACGCCAGCGTGTGCCCCGGCTGCACCCAGGGCTGCAACATCCACATCGATACCCGGGACGACGTCGTGGTCCGGCTCCGGCCCCGGCCCAACCTCGAGGTCAACCGGCACTTCATCTGCGACTACGGCCGGATGAACTACCGCTGGATGAACCGGGGCGACCGGATCGAGGCGCCGCTGGTGCGCGAGGGCACCCGGCACGTCGCCACCGACTGGGACACAGCCCTCGCCCGGCTGGAGCAGCTGGTGCGGGGCGCCGCCGGCACGGCGGTGATCCTGGCCTCGGGCCGCGCCTCCACCGAGTCGCTGGGGCTGGTGCGGCGGCTGCTGGACCGGTTCGAGGTCACGGCCGCGGTGCAGGTCCCCGTGGGCGAGGAGGTCCCGCTGCCGGGGGTCCCCAACCTGGCCCTCCGGCGCGAGCGCGCGCCCAATCTCGTCGGCGCCGAGCTGCTCGGGTACACGCCCCACTGGGCCGCGGCCATGCGCGCCGCGCTCGACGCGGCCATCGTCCTTGTGCTCGATCCGGACCTGTCCGAGGCCGACGAGGCGGCGCTCGCCGCCGCGCAGGGCGCCGTGGTGGTGCTGGGGACGGTGTTGGCGGAGGGGCTGCGGAACGCCGAGCTGGTGCTGCCGGTGACCAACATGGCGGAGGAGAACGGCACCTACGTCAACCGCGACCGCCGGCTCCAGCGCTATCACCAGGCCAAGGCGCAACCCGGCATGGCGCGACCGGCCTGGTGGGTGGCGGGGGAGGTGCTCGCGGGGCCCGGTCCGAGCCCGTCGGCGCCGGCCACGGCGGCCGAGGCGTTCGCCCTGCTGGGGGAGCGCTGGCCAGTGTTCGCGGGGCTCAGCCACGGCGACCTGGGCTACACCGGCCGGGTGCTCCCCGAGGCGGTGCCCGCGGGAAGCGCGCGATGACGCCCGAGATGAAGGGCTATCTGCTCCTCAGTGTCGTCAAGATGCTGATCGTGTTCACCGTGATCATGGTGGGCGTGGCGCTGCTGACGCTGATGGAGCGCAAGGTGAGCGCCTGGATGCAGAACCGCCGCGGCCCCAACCGGGTGGGCTGGGCCGGGTTGCTCCAGCCCGCGGCGGACGGGGTGAAGAACATCCTGAAGGAGGAGACGTTTCCGGCGCTGGCCAACCGCAACCTCTTTCTCGTGGCCCCGGCGCTCTCCTTCATCCCGGCGCTGCTGCTCTCCGCCGTGATCCCCTTCGCGGCCCCGCTGCCGGTCGACTTCGACTTCACCCTCGGCCCCCTGGGCCGCTTCGTGCACCACGGCCCCATGCCGATGGTGGTGGCCGATCTGCCGGTGGGGTTCCTGTTCGTGCTGGCCGTCAGCTCCCTCGGCGTGTACGGCATCGCGCTCGCCGGCTGGTCCTCCAACAGCAAGTACGCCCTGCTCGGCGGCCTGCGGGCCGCCGCCCAGGTCATCTCCTACGAGGTGGCCATGGGACTGAGCCTCATTCCGGTCCTGCTCATGTCGGGAAACGTGAGCTTCTCCGCCATCATCTCCCACCAGCAGGCCGGGCTCTGGTACGCGCTGCCGCTGTTCCTCTCGTTCTTCATCTTCCTGGTGTCCGGCTTCGCCGAGACCAACCGGCTCCCGTTCGACCTGCCCGAGGCCGAGTCGGAGCTGATCGCGGGCTATCACACCGAATACAGCGCGATGAAGTTCTCGTTCTTCTTCATCGCGGAGTACGCCAACGTGGTGACGGTGTGCGCCATGGTCACCACGCTCTTCTTCGGTGGCTGGGACATCCCGTTCACCCGCTGGGACGAGTCGGGCGGCATCCTGCCGACGCTGGCCACCTGGCTGATGTTCTTCCTCAAGGTGCTGTTCTGGGTGTTCGTCGTCATGTGGATCCGCTGGACCCTCCCGCGGTTCCGCTACGACCAGCTCATGGCGCTCGGCTGGAAGGTCCTCATGCCGCTGGCGCTGGCGTACATCATGGTCATCTGCGTGGCAATCTACGTGATCGAGCGGGTGCTCGGGCTCACCGACCCGACCATGTCCGCGCTCGCGCTCTTCGGGCTGAACCTGGTGCTGGTGGTGCTGGTGTTCGGGTTGCTGGACAGCGGCATCTTCATCAAGGGGACCCCGCGGCGGTCCCGGACTCTGGAAGGGCGCGCCGAGCGCGTCCGGGTGGTGGGCTGATGGCGATCGGCGTGAAGGTCATGAAGCGGCCCGAGCGGGAGGTCAGCTACGTCCGGGCCACGCTCAAGGGGATGGCACTCACCTTCAAGCACATGCTGGAGAAGAAGGTGACGATGCAGTACCCGGAGCAGAAGAGCACCGACAGGGAGCACGGGATGGGCGAATGGAGCATCTCGAACCGCTGGCGGGGCACGCACCGGATGCTGACCGACGAGCAGGGCCGCTCCAAGTGCGTGGCCTGCGGGCTCTGCCCCCAGATCTGCCCGTCCAACTGCATCAAGCTGGTGCCGGGCGAGGACGAGCAGGGGCACCGGTATCCGCTGATCTACGAGATCGACGAGTTCCGCTGCATCTTCTGCGGCTACTGCCAGGAGGTCTGCCCCGAGGAGGCGATCCACGTCGGGGTGCACTTCGAGAACGCGGAGTACACCCGGGACCGCTTCGTCTACGACCTGGAGCGGCTGTCGTCCCAGACCCACGCCGTCTCCACGCTGTGGGACCCGGCCGACCCGCGGGGGGAGTGAGTGCTTCAGGTCACCTTCTACTTCTTCGCGGTGTGCGCGGTGGTCACCGCGGCGCTGTGCGTGCTGTCCCGGACCGCCGTGGCGGCGGTCCTGTGGCTCACCACCACGATGCTCTCCCTCGCGGCGATCTACGTCCTGCTCGATGCCCAGTTCGTGGCCGCCATCCAGGTGCTGGTGTACGCCGGCGCGGTGATGGTGCTCTTCCTGTTCGTGATCATGCTGCTCAACCTCGGGACGGCGCGCTCCGATCTGCGCGGCCCCTCGGCGGTCGCGGTGACGGTGGTGATCGCGGGGCTGCTCCTGGTCGAGCTGGTCGCCCTCTGGCGCTACACGCCGGCCCGGCTCGCGGCCGAGGTGGCGCAGAGCCCCGCCTTCAGCGATCCCTCCGCCCTGTTCGTGGCGGGCGAGGTGGCCCGGCAGGAGACCGAGGCCCGCGGCGTGGTGGGCGGGGTGGCCGTGCCCATGTTCCAGCAATACCTGGTCCCCTTCGAGCTCACCTCCATCCTGCTCCTCGCCGCCATCGTCGGGGCGGTGGTGCTGGCGAAGCGGAGAATCTGATGCCGGAGACCGCCTCCCTGCTCGGGCCGTCGCTGGGACTCTCGGCCATCCTCTTCACCCTCGGTGTCGCGGGCGTGCTGCTGCGGCGGAACGCCATCGTGCTCTTTGTCTGCATCGAGCTCATGCTCAACGCGGTCAATCTGACCTTCGTGGCCCTCGCCCAGCTTCACGGCGCGAGCGGCCAGATCATGGTCTTCTTCGTGATGACCGTGGCGGCGGCGGAGGCGGCCGTGGGGCTGGCCATCATCCTCGCCATCTTCCGGCACAAGCAGTCCCTCGATCTGCAGAACATCAACCTGCTGAAGGGCTGATGACATTCACTCCGCTGGTGTGGCTGGCGGTGGCGCTCCCGCTGGCCGGCTTCCTGGTGAACGGGGCCCTCGCCCTCTGGCGGCCCGGGGCCAAGCGGGCCGTGTCGGTCGTCGGCCCCGGCGTCCTGCTCGGCGCCTTCGCCGTGTCGCTGGGGGTGCTGCTCGAGCTGCTCCCGAACCCGCCCCATGCGCCGCTGATCCTGAGCCTATGGTCCTGGCTCCCGGCGGGCAATCTCCAGGTGGAGATGGCGTTCCAGGTAGACCAGCTCTCGGTCGTCATGCTGCTGGTGGTGACCGGCGTGGGCAGCCTGATCCACGTCTTCAGCGTGGGCTACATGCGGGAGGATCCGGGCTACGCGCGCTACTTCGCGTACCTGAACCTCTTCGTGGCGTTCATGCTGGTGCTGGTGCTGGGCGCCAACTTCCCGGTCATGTTCATCGGCTGGGAAGGGGTGGGGCTCTGCTCGTATCTGCTGATCGGCTTCTGGTTCAGCGAGAAGGCCAATGCCGACGCCGGCAAGAAGGCCTTCATCATGAACCGGATCGGCGACTTCGGCTTCCTGGTCGCCATGTTCTTCATCTACCGGGCGTTCGGCACCCTGGACTTCGCCGAAGTGGCGGCCCGGGCCCCGCTCCTCCTCGAAGTGGGCGGGGCGGTGGTCACCGCCATCACCCTGTTCCTCTTCCTGGGGTGCACCGGCAAGTCGGCCCAGATCCCGCTGTACACCTGGCTGCCCGACGCCATGGCGGGACCGACCCCGGTGTCGGCCCTGATCCATGCGGCGACGATGGTGACCGCGGGCGTCTATCTGGTGGCCCGCACCAACGTGCTCTTCGCCATGGCGCCGCTCTCCAGCGCCATCGTCGCGGGGATCGGCATCCTCACCGCGCTGTTCGCGGCCACGATCGCCCTCCGGCAGTACGACATCAAGAAGGTGCTGGCCTACTCCACCGTCTCGCAGCTCGGGTACATGTTCCTCGGCGTCGGCACCGGGGTCTACGTGTCGGGCGTGTTTCACCTGGTGACCCACGCCTTCTTCAAGGCGCTGCTGTTCCTCGGCTCCGGCAGCGTGATCCATGCGATGCACCAGGCCTATCACGCCACGCACGCGCACGAGGACGCCCAGGACATGCGCAACATGGGCGGCCTCAAGCGGTACATGCCCGTCACGTTCTGGCTCATGCTGATCGCCACCCTGGCGATCGCCGGGATCCCGCCCTTCTCCGGTTTCTTCTCCAAGGACGAGATCCTGGCGGCGGCGTTCGCCCGCGGGGCCGACACCCCGATCTACTACCTGTACTACGCGATGGGGCTCGCGGCGGCGCTGCTGACCGCGTTCTACATGGCCCGCCTGATGGCGATGACCTTCCTGGGCGAGAACCGGACCGGCGAGCGGGAGCGGGGCCACCTGCACGAGGCGCCCTGGGTCATGACCGGGCCGCTCGTGGTGCTGGGCGCGCTCAGCGCGGTGGGCGGGGTGCTCAACCTGCCCGGGTTCGCCGGCGGGAGCCATCTGCTCGACCACTGGCTCGAGCCGGTGACTGCCGGCGCGCGGCGCTTCGTCGAGGTCGAGCTGCCGCACGGGTCGGTGGAGCTGTTCCTGGTGGGTGGGGCGGTGGCCATCGGCGCCCTCGGCCTGGTCCTGGGGTTCCGCTGGACGCTCCGCAGGCCGATCCGGGCCGCCCGGGAGGCGCCGCCGGACAGGGGCCTCGCCCTGGTGCTCAACCGGAAGTACTACGTGGACGAGCTCTACGACGCGGTGGTGGTCCGTCCCCTGGTGTGGCTCTCCCGCGTGGTGCTCTGGCGCGGGGTGGACCAGGGGGTGGTGGACGGCGCGGCGGTGAACGGCACCGCCAGGGTGTCGCAGGGGCTGGGCTGGCTCGGCAGCCGGCTGCAGACCGGGCAGGTAGGCCTGTACGTGGTGCTGTTCCTCGTGGGCGCGCTCTGGGTGCTGCGCGCCATGATCCGATGAGCGGACGATGACCCAGTTCCTCGATTCCATCGCGTACGGGCAGTGGGTTCTCCACGCGCTCGTGCTCCTGCCGCTCATCGGCGTGGTGCCCGTGCTGCTCGGCTCCGAGAGCCGGGCCAAGCACACGGCCCTCGTGGTGACGACCCTCGAGTTCCTCGTATCGCTCGGGCTGTGGTGGGCGCTGCAACCCGGCGTGGGCACCATGCAGCTGCTCTCCGACACGCCCTGGATCCCGGGGTGGGGGATCAGCTATCGGGTGGGCATCGACGGCATCTCGCTCGTGATGGTGCTGCTCACCACGCTGCTGATGCCTCTGAGCGTGCTGGCGAGCTGGCGGTACATCACCCGGCAGGAGCGGGGCTTCTACGCCTGCATGCTCACCCTGCTCACCGGGATGGTCGGCGTGTTCATCGCGCTCGACCTGTTCGTGTTCTACGTCTTCTTCGAGGTGATGCTGGTCCCGATGTACTTCATCATCGGGATCTGGGGCGGCGCCAACCGGCTGTACGCGGCCATCAAGTTCTTCATCTACACGATGGCCGGCTCGCTGCTCATGCTGGTGGCCATCGTGGTCATGGTCTGGAAGATCCAGTCGGTCACCGGGATCCTGTCCTTCTCCTACGACCACCTGCTGGAGCACGCGGGCGTGCTAGGCAGCACCGCGCCGTGGCTCTTCGCCGCCTTCGCCATCGCCTTCGCGATCAAGGTGCCGATCTTCCCGTTCCATACCTGGCTACCGGACGCCCACGTCGAGGCGCCGACCGCCGGCAGCGTGCTCCTGGCCGGGGTGATGCTCAAGATCGGCACCTACGGCTTCCTTCGCTTCGCGGTCCCGTTCTTTCCCCAGGTGGCCCTGAGCCCGGGAGTGAGCCGGCTCATCGTGGTGCTCGCCGTGATCGGGATCATCTACGGCGCGCTGGTCGCAATGGTCCAGCCCGACTTCAAGAAGCTGGTGGCCTATTCCTCGGTGAGCCACCTCGGGTTCGTGATGCTGGGGATCTGGGGCGGGACGGTGGAGAGCGTGCAGGGCTCGCTGATGGTCATGATCAGCCATGGCTTCTCCACCGGCGCGCTGTTCCTGCTCATCGGGATGCTGTACGAGCGGCGTCACTCGCGACTCATCGCGGACTACGGCGGGATCGCGCGGGTGGTCCCGGTGTTCAGCCTCATGCTCACCGTGGTGGCGCTCTCCTCCATCGGCCTGCCCGGCCTCAACGGCTTCGTCGGGGAGTTCCTGGTGCTGCTGGGCAGCTTCGCCGCCTGGCCGTGGGCCACCGGCATCGCCACGACCGGCGTGATCTTCGCGGCGGCGTACCTGCTCTGGGCGCTGCAGCGCCTCATTTTCAACCCGCTCGACAACCCCGAGAATGAGCGGCTCACCGATCTCACCCGCCGCGAGGTCGTCGTGATGGCCCCGCTCCTGTTCGGCATCGTCTGGCTCGGGCTCTACCCGGCTCCGGTCCTGCGGCGGATGGAGGCCGCCACGGCGCGCTACCTCGAGGTCGCCCGCCAGGCCGGGCCGGCGATGCCGGGGCAGGCTCGGCTGGGCGCGACGGTGGAGGTCCGGCCGTGACCCGCCTCGACCTGTCCACGCCCGGGGGCCTGATGCTGGCGCTGCTGCCGGAGATCGTGCTCACGGTCTGGGCCCTCCTCGTGCTGCTGGTCGCGAGCTGGCGTCATCACACCGAGCAGGACAGCCGCCTGGCCGGGTGGCTCAGCCTGGCCGGCGTGATCACCGCGCTCGCCGCGCTGGCCGCCCTGTGGGTGAACGACGTC
The DNA here is from genome assembly GCA_036375015.1 of Gemmatimonadales bacterium. Taxonomy (GTDB): domain Bacteria; phylum Gemmatimonadota; class Gemmatimonadetes; order Gemmatimonadales; family GWC2-71-9; genus CAVVWJ01. The sequence continues at coordinate 12,565 of DASUSR010000006.1, read as the reverse complement.
TCGCCCGACGGGCTGGCGCACATGGTGGCGCTCGATGGATTCCGCTACGCCGCCTCCGCCGTCGCCCTCCTCGCCGCCGGCGGGTCCATCCTGCTCTCCCTCGGCTATCTGGAGCGCGAGCGGCTCCTCGCGCCGGAGTACTATGTGCTGCTGCTGCTCTGCACGGCCGGCATGCTGTTCCTGGCGGGAGCCGAGGACCTCATCGTGCTGTTCCTCGGCCTCGAGGTGATGTCGGTCGCGGTGTACGTGCTGGCCGGGTTCGACCGGTCCGACGTCTTCTCCTCCGAGGCCGCCCTCAAGTACTTCCTGATCGGCGCCTTCGCCTCCGGGTTCCTGCTCTACGGCATCGCGCTGGTGTATGGGGTCACCGGCACGACCAACCTGTCGCTCATCGGCGCGCAGCTCGCCACCCGGGAGGTGCCGGGGATGGCGGCGCTGGGGCTCGGGCTGCTGCTCATCGGCCTCGGCTTCAAGGTGTCCGCGGTGCCGTTCCACATGTGGGCGCCCGACGTCTACGACGGCGCCCCGACCCCGGTCACCGCATTCATGGCCACCGGCGTCAAGGCCGCGGCGTTCGCGGCGCTGGTGCGGGTGCTCCTCGAGGCCTTCCCCACGGCGACCGCCCTCTGGCAGCCGGTGGTGGCGGCGCTGGCCATCGCCTCGATGGTAGTCGGCAACCTGGTGGCGCTCTCGCAGCGCTCACTCAAGCGGATGCTGGCCTACAGCTCCATCGGGCACGCCGGCTATCTGCTGGTGGCGGTCTGGCCCGGGAGCCGGGGCGGGGCGGGGGCGGTGCTCCTGTACCTGCTCGCGTACGGACTCACCACTCTCGCGAGCTTCGGCTTCCTCGCCTACCTGGGACGGGGCGGCGAGCGCGACGTGGCGCTCGACGACCTGGCCGGCCTCGCCAGAACTCGGCCGGCGATCGCCTTCGGGCTGGCCGTCTGCATGCTCTCGCTCCTGGGATTCCCCGGCACCGTCGGCTTCATCGGCAAGTGGTACATCCTGACCGCCGTGGTGGCGGAGGGGCAGGCGATCCTGCCGGTGATACTGGTGCTCACGAGCGTGGTCTCGGCGGGCTACTATCTGCCGGTCATCATGGCGATGTACATGCGGCCCGCGCCCGGCCCCGAGACCTACGCCGGCATCCGGCTCTCTCCCACGGCGGCCGGCGCGGTGGCGATCGCGGTCGCGGCGGTACTCGTGCTCGGCATCTGGCCGGCCGACCTGCTCGACCTGGCGGGCCGGAGCGCCGGGACGCTCACCCAGACCGCACTGCCCGTCGCGACGCCCTGAGGCGGCGCGCCCGCCCATGAACGTCCCCAGATCCATCTTCCGGCAGTACGACATCCGCGGCATCGTCGGGCGCGAGCTCACCCCGGAGCTCGCGCGCGGCCTCGGCCGCGCCTTCGCCACGGCGGCGTGGGAGCGGCTGGGCCGGGCCCCCACGCTCGCGGTGGGGCGCGACAACCGCCCTTCCGGCGACTCGCTCGCCGCGGCCCTCCGGCTCGGCATCGCCGACGCCGGTGGGACGGCCGTGGACGTCGGGGTCCTGCCCACTCCCGCGCTCTATTTCGCGGTGTCGGCGCTGCCCGCGGACGGCGGGGTTCAGGTGACGGGCTCCCACAACCCGCCCGAGTTCAACGGGTTCAAGATGGTGCTCGGTGACGAGGCGTTCCACGGTGAGGACATCACCGGGCTCTGGGAGCTGATCGTGGCCGAGCGCTGGCGCTCCGGTGCCGGCGGCGAGCGCAGCGATGCGTCGGTGCTCCCCCGATACGCCGACGCGATCCTGGCGCGTCACCGCCTCGAGCGCCCGGTCACCGTCGTGGTGGACTGCGGCAACGGGGCGGGCAGCCTCGTCGCCGTGCCCACGCTGCGCGCGCTGGGCGCCGAAGTGGTGCCGCTCTTCTGCGAGTCGGACGGGACCTTTCCCAACCACCACCCCGACCCCACCGTCCCGGAGAACCTTCGCGACCTGCAGACGGAGGTTCGCCGCCGGGGGGCCGAGCTCGGCCTGGCCTTCGACGGCGACGCGGACCGCATCGGGGCGGTGGACGAGACCGGCGCCATCGTCTGGGGCGACCAGCTCCTGGTCCTGCTCGGGCGCGACGCGGTGCGGCGCTTCGGCCCGGGCACGCCGGTCATCTTCGACGTGAAGTGCTCCGAGGTGCTGCCGCGGGCGCTCGCGGACGCGGGCGCGCAGCCGGTCATGTGGAAGACCGGCCATTCGCTCATCAAGGCCAAGATGCGGGAGCTGGGTGCACCGCTCGCGGGCGAGATGAGCGGTCACATGTTCTTCGGCGGCGATTACCTGGGCTTCGACGACGCCCTGTTCGCGGCCGCGCGGCTCCTGGAGATCGTGAGCCGCGGCCCCTTCGGGCTCGCGGGCCTGCTGGCCGACCTGCCACGGACCCACACCACACCCGAGATCCGGGTAGAGGTGCCGGAGGAGCGCAAGTTCGCCGTGGTGGAGCGCGCCGCCGAGCATTTCTCGGCCCTCTATCCCGTGAACACCATCGACGGCGTGCGGATCACCTACCCGGACGGGTGGGGACTGCTCCGTGCCTCCAACACCCAGCCCATCCTGGTGCTGCGTTTCGAGTCCACCGATCCGGTCACCCTCGACGCCCACCGCGGCGAAGTCGTGAGCTGGCTCGCCGGGCAGGGCGTGCGCGCCTAGCGCCATGTCGCGGCGCAGCCGGCGGCTCGCGATCGTGCTGGGGGCGCTGGTCGCGCTCCTCTTCGCGGGGCGCTGGGGCGCCGCGGTGCTCGCCGATCGCTGGTGGGCCCGGGAGCTCTCGCCGGCGGGGGCGGTGTTCCTCACCGACTGGCACGTCCTGCGGCTCACGCTCGATCTGGCCGGCGTCGTCCTCGCCGGCGCCTGGTTCATCGGCCACCTGCTGCTGGTCTACCGCGCGATCGGGTCGGTCCAGGTCCGGCGCAACGTCGCCAATCTCGAGTTCCGCGAAGCCCTGACGCCCGGAGTGCTGCTGGCCCTCGTCGTGGGCGCGGGTGCGTTGCTCGGCCTGCTGGTGGGCACGGGGGTGTCGGGCCAGTGGGAGGCGGTGGCGCTGGGATGGCGCGGCGTCACCTACGGAATCCAGGAGCCGCTGCTCGGTCACGACCTGGGTCTGTACGTGGCCCAGTTGCCGCTCTGGCGGGCGGCGCACGGGCTGGCAGTGATCCTGGTGCTGGTCGCGCTGGGACTCGTCTTCGGGCTCTACATGCTGGTCGGGGCGGTCCGCTGGATCGACGGCCGCCCCGCGATCAACAACCATGCGCGCTCCCACCTGGGCTGGCTCCTGGCGGCCCTCGCCCTCACGCTGCTCTGGGGATACCTGCTCGAGCCCTACGAGCTGATCGCCGGCCTGTCCGGTCCGGTCGACGAGTCCACCTGGGGCGCCACCTCGCTCGTCGCGCCGATCCTGGCCGGCGTGGCTCTCGCCACCGCGGGGCTGAGCGCCGCGTGGGCGCTCCGGCCGCGGCACGCGCTCGCCGCCGCGGGGTGGATCGTGCTCGCGTTCGCTTCGCTGGTGGGACACTGGATGGTCCCCCCCGCGATCGCCGGTGAGGGGCAGCCCGCCGCCGAGCCTCGGCTGAGCGAGCGGCTGGAACGGCTCGCCTACCGGCTCGAGACCATCATGGACACGAAGAGCGCCGCGGTAGAGAGCCCGGCGCCGCCCCGGGTGCCCTCGCTCTGGAACGCCGCCGCCATTACCCGGCTTCTGGCGGCCGACTCCGTGCGGGTGCTCGCCGTGGACCCCGCCGTGATCACCCATCAGGGTCGCCGGCTGCCGGCCTGGTTGGCCACGCGTTCACTCCCCAACGGGCGCCTCGCGGTCTCCGCCGTCGCCGACCACCGGGCCTCCCCGCGCGGCGAGGCCCTGTTCTATCACGCGGGCGATTCCACCGCCGCGCCGGTGGCGACCCCGCTGCTGGAGCTGCCCGAGGGCGCGTACCGGCCCGAGGCCGCCGTCTACCGGCTGAGCGGACGCGACGGCGCGGGCGTCCTCGTGGATGGCTGGCTGCGGCGGCTCTCGCTCGCCTGGGCGCTCCAGGCCGGCAGCCTCCTGGGCCGCCAGGCCGAGGGCCGGCGGGTGGACTGGGCGCTCGCCCCGGAGGAGCGGCTGGGGCGGCTGGCCCCGTTCGCGGAGTGGAGTGCGCCGGTGCCGCGCCTCATCGGCGGTGAGCTGGTGTGGGTGGCGGACGGGTATCTCACCTCGGGCACGTTTCCGCTGTCCCGGCGGGTGGAGTGGCGGAATCGCAGCATCGCGGCAGTCGAGGCCGGACTGCTCGGCACGGTGGAGGCGGCCAGCGGCGCGACGCGGATCTTCCTGCGGCCCGGGGCCGGTGCCCTCGCCGAGGCCTGGGCCGGCATCTCCGGAGGAATCGTGGAGCCGGCGGGCGCGGCGCCCGAGCCCGTGCTCCGTGCCGCGCCGTACCCCGCGGAGCTGTTCCGGGTGCAGGCCCGGCAGGTGGAGCAGGGTAGCTGGAAGCCGGGCGCGCTCTGGGGCCGCCCGCCGACCGACGCGGCGCAGCCGGTGCGGGAGAACATCGCGTGGACCGGCGACACCGCCGGTCCGCTCCTGCTGGCCAGCTACGAGCACGCCGGCGAGCGCCGCACCACCGCGGTGCTGGTCGGCCGCCGCGAGGAGGGCCAGGACGCGCTCACCCTGGTGCGCCTCGACAGCGCCGAGGCACTGCCGAGCCGGAGCGCGCTGGAGAGCCGATGGAGCCGCTTCGCGTCCTTCGACGCGCTGAGCGACTCCGTACGCGAGGACGGCGGCACCCTGGAGAAGGGGCCCGTCCGCCTGGAGCTCGGCCCGGCGGGCGCCGTCGCCTACCAGTCGTTCTTCGCCTGGCGGGGCCAGGAGCGGCCCCGGCTCGCCTGGGTCAGCATCGCCGCCGGCGCCGACCGGCTCGGCGCCGGCCGGAGCATCGCCGAGGCATGGGGAAATCTGCTGGGCACCGAGGTCCCCAGCATGCCGGGAAGCGCGCAGGCCACTCGGCTGGACGAGGCACGGCGCTGGCTCGACCGCGCCGATTCCGCGCTGCGGAGCGCCGACTGGCCCGGCTTCGGCCGAGCCTGGCAGGGGCTGCGCCGCGCGCTCGGCATGCCCGCCGACACGGCGGTTCCGTGAGCTTGATCGCCCCGGGGTCACGGGGTAGGTTGGGGGGCTTTTGCCGGGACGCCCGGCCGTGAGCACGGCCGTGCTCGCCCTAGGCGGGAACGCGCTGGCGCAGCTCGGCGAGCCGCCCACGGTGACCAACCAGTTCCGCCGCGCGCGCCAGAGCGTCACGCCGATCGTGGAGCTGGCGCGACAGGGCTGGCGCATCGTCATCGTCCACGGCAACGGCCCGCAGGTCGGCGACGAGCTGGTGCGCAACGAGGCCGCGCGGCGTCTGGTGGAGCCGCTGCCGCTCGGCGTCCTGGTGGCCGGCACGGCGGGCTGGATCGGCTACATGCTGCAGCAGTCGCTGCAGAACGCGCTGGCGGCCGCGCGGGTGGAGCGTGAGGTCGTCACCGTGGTCACCCAGACGCTGGTGGACCGGTACGACCCCGCGCTGAGCCGTCCCACCAAGCCGGTGGGGCACGCCCTGACGGCGCGGGAAGCGGACCGGCTGCGCGAGGCGGGGCGCACGGTGGCCAAGGACGGGGCCGGGCATTGGCGCCGGCTCGCCACCAGCCCGCACCCGCTGAGCATCGTCGAGTTCGCGGTGGTGCGCCGGCTCCTCGAGGCGGAGGTCATCGTGATCGCGGCGGGCGGCGGCGGCCCTCCGGTGTACCAGGATCCGATCCTCGGGCTCGAGGGCGTCGATGCGGTAGTGGACAAGGACCGGGTGGCGGCCATTCTGGCGCGACAGCTCGAGGCGGAGGTGCTGATGATCCTCACCAACGTGGACGCGGTCTACGAAGGATGGGGTACCAGCGCCGCGCGGCCGATCCGCCGGATGAGCCCGGTAGAGGCCGAGGCACTCATCGGCGCGGGCGCGCTCGACGCGGGCGGCATGAAGCCCAAGATGGAGGCGGCCGCGGACTTCGTCCGCGAGGGCGGCGCGCGCGCCATCATCGCGCAGCTGTCCGACGGCCCCGCCGCGCTCCGCGGCGAGGCCGGCACCACGATCACGAGGGAATCGTGAACCTGCACGAGTACCAGGCCCGCGCCCTGCTCAAGGCGGCGGGCATCCCCATGCTGGACGGCGATGTCGCCAGCACGCCCACGGAAGCCGAGTCCATCGCGCGGCGGATCGGGAGCACCGTCGTCATCAAGGCCCAGGTCCACGCGGGAGGGCGGGGCAAGGCGGGCGGGGTCAAGCTGGCGCGCAATCCCGCCGAGGCGGCGGACGAGGCGGCGCAGATCCTCGGCATGACCATCAAGGGGCTCACCGTGCAGAAGGTGCTGGTCGTGCCCGCGGCGGAGATCGCGACCGAGAGCTATCTCGGCCTGATCATGGACCGCGAGAGCCAGCGGCCGGTCTTCATGGTGAGCTCGGCCGGGGGCATCGACATCGAGGAGGTGGCCGCGCGCACCCCGGAGAAGATCGTCCGCCTCGCCGTGGATCCCACCTACGGTCTCTTTCCCCACCAGGCGCTCACGCTGGCCTTCGTGCTCTACCGCGACTTCACCCAGGTGAAGGCGGCGGCGCGGATCATGGAGCAGCTCTACGGCGCCTTCGTCGCCAACGGCGCCTCGCTGGCGGAGATCAACCCGCTGGTGACCACGCCGGACGGCCGGGTGCTCGCACTCGACGCGAAGGTGGTGATCGACGACAACGAGCTCTTCTGGCGGCCCGACCTGGGCCTGCTGCGCGACGACTCGGCCGAGGAGCCGAGCGAGGCCGCGGCGCGGCGGGCCAATCTCTCGTTCATCAAGCTGGACGGCAACGTGGGCTGCGTGGTGAACGGCGCCGGCCTGGCCATGGCGACGATGGACCTGGTCAAGTACTACGGCGGGGAGCCGGCCAACTTCCTGGACATCGGCGGCAGCTCCAGCCCGGAGAAGGTGATCAACGCGCTCAAGATCATCACCGCCGATCCCAGCGTGAAGGCCATCCTCTTCAACATCTTCGGCGGTATCACCCGGACCGACGACGTGGCCAACGGGATCGTCGCCGCCACGCGGCAGTTCCGGGTGAGCGTGCCCATCGTCATCCGCCTCACCGGCACCAACGAGGTGGAAGCGATCCGGATCCTGGAGGGAGTCGGCATGACGGCGCTGAGCGACATGGATCAGGCGGTCGAACGGGTGGTGCAGCTGGCGCGGGCGGGCGCGTGAGCGTCTTCGCCGACGGGCGCACCAGGCTGGTGGTGCAGGGGATCACGGGGCGGGAAGGGTCGTTCCATACCCGGCAGATGCTGGAGTACGGCACCCGGGTCGTGGCCGGCGTCACCCCCGGCAAGGGCGGGCAGAAGTTCGACGGCCAGGTGCCGGTGTTCAACACGGTGGCCGAGGCGGTGGCGGCCACCGGCGCCAACGCCACCGTCATCTACGTCCCTCCGATGGGCGCCGCGGCCGCGGTGGTCGAGGCGGCCGACGCCGGGATCGCGCTCATCGTCTGCATCACCGAGGGCATCCCGGTCATGCACATGAGCCGCACCATGCCCTTCGTGCGAGCCCGCGGCGTCCGGCTGATCGGCCCCAACTGTCCCGGGCTCATCACGCCGGGCACCCGCACCAAGATCGGCATCATCCCGGGCAACATCTGCACGCCCGGCCGGGTGGGGCTCGTGAGCCGGAGCGGCACGCTCACCTATGAAGTGGTCAATCATCTCACTCGCGCCGGCATCGGGCAGAGCACCTGCGTCGGGATCGGCGGCGACCCCATCATCGGCACCAACTTCATCGACTGCCTGCGCGCCTTCCAGGAGGACGCGGAGACCGACGCGATCGTGATGATCGGCGAGATCGGCGGCACCGACGAGCAGAACGCCGCCGCCTTCGTCCGGGAACGGGTCACCAAGCCGGTGGTCGGCTTCATCGCCGGGCAGACCGCGCCCAAGGGCCGCCGGATGGGCCACGCGGGGGCCATCATCTCGGGCTCGTCGGGAACCGCGGAGGAGAAGCTGGCCGCGTTCGAAGCGGCGGGGATCGGGATCATGCGGCGGCCGGTGGAGGTGGTGGCACTCCTGCAGGCGAGGCTCGGACTGACGACGGTGTGAACGCCTTTCGACGGAGGCATCTTGGCTGCGCCCATCCTCACCCTCGGCATCGTCAAGCCCGACGCGGTCGCCGGCGGGAAGACGGGGAAGATCATCGCCCACCTGGAGCAGGCGGGCTTCACCCTACGGGCCGCGCGGCTGGTGCGGCTCTCGCGCGCCGAGGCCGGCGCGTTCTACGCGGTGCATCGCGAACGGCCGTTCTACGGCGAGCTGGTGGAGTTCATGACCAGCGGGCCCTGTCTCCCGATGGCCCTGGAACGCGCCGACGCGGTGGGACACCTCCGAGGCGTGATCGGCGCGACCGATCCGGCCGAAGCGGCCGCCGGCACCGTCCGGAAGCTCTACGCCGAGTCCAAGGGCCGGAACGCCATCCATGCCTCCGACAGCCCGGAGAACGCGGCCCGGGAGGTCGCCTTCTTCTTCAGCGAGGGGGAGCTGGCGGGGCTCTGGGGAGGGGCGTAGACCTCCTGGCCCGCACTTCCGGCCTTGCCCCAAGTCGTTGTCCCGGCTACTTTAAGCGGCTATGCTGCGAGTGGATATCCGGGACCTGCGGCGGGGTCCGGTGAAGACCGTCGGGGAGCTCGGCCCGGAGGATCCGGCCTTCGCGGGCCTGGGGCTCGAGCTCGAGGGGCCCGTGGCGGTCCAGGGTCAGCTGCAGGCCACCGGCGACGGGGAATACCTCTGGCGCGGCCACATCCACGGCACCGTGCGCGGCGAGTGCCGCCGCTGCCTCGCGGAGGTCCGGCAGCCGGTGGAGGTAAACGTGGACGCCGCGGTGTTCACCACCGATCCCGAGTCGGCCGACGATCCCGATTTCTATCCGCTGCCCGAGCGAGCCGCGGCCGTGGACGTGGGTGACGTGGTGCGCGAGGAACTGGCGCTCGCCGGCCAGAGTCACCTGCTGTTGTGCCGTGAGGACTGCGCCGGGCTCTGTCCCCGCTGCGGAGCCGATCTGAACGCGGGGCCCTGCGCATGCCGCGCCCCCGCCGAACCCGTCTGAGGATTACATGGCAGTTCCCAAGCGTCGGACATCCAAGTCGAAGAAGCGTCTGCGGCGGGGCCACCATTCCGGAGCCGGCATGGCCAGCCAGGCCTGCCCCCGCTGCGGATCGCCCAAGCTGCCGCACCGGGTCTGCGATTCCTGCGGTTACTACCGGGGCAAGAAGCAGGTTGAGGTCGAGGACGCCTGAGCGTGATCCGCGTCGCGGTGGACGCGATGGGTGGGGACCACGCGCCCCACACCGAGATCGCGGGGGTGCTCGAGGCCATCGAGACGCTGCCGGACGACTTCCTGATCCAGCTCGTCGGTCGAACCGACGCCATCGAGGCCGAGCTTGCTCGCCATGTCCGGGCCGATCGCAGCCGCCTCGAGATCCACGAGGCGGCTGACGTTATCGGGATGGCCGAAAAGCCGCTGAGCGCCGTCCGCCGGAAGCCCAACTCCAGCCTCGTCGTCGGGCTCACTCTCCAGAAGGCCGGCCGGTCCGACGCCTTCATCTCCGCGGGCAACACCGGCGCCTCGCTCGCGGCCTCCACCATGCTCCTCGGGCTGCACGAAGGGGTCGAGCGGGCCACCGTGGCGACGTTGTTCCCCACGGGACGCGAGCCGGTGCTGGTGCTCGACGGGGGCGCCAACGTGGACTGCTCGGCGCGCGAGCTGGTGGGGTTCGCTTATCTGGGCAGCGTCTACATGCGCGACCTGATGGGCCGGCCCAACCCCGTCGTCGGCCTCCTCAACGTGGGCGAGGAGGAGGAAAAGGGCACCGCCATCGTGCGGGAGGCGCATCAGCTGCTCAAGCGCGCGCCTCGCCTCAACTACGCCGGCAACATCGAGGGCCGCGACATCCTTCCGGGTCCCCAGCAGCGCATCCCGGTGGACGTGGTCGTCTGCGACGGCTTCGTGGGGAACATCGTGCTCAAGTTCTACGAGTCGTCGGCGCGGGTCTTCGTCGGCCTGCTCAAGGAGCGGATCCCCGACGCCTTCGACCGGCCGGAGATGCACGACCTCAACCAACTCCTCGACTACTCCACCTACGGCGGCGCGCCGCTCCTCGGCATCCGGGGCGTCTCGATCATCTGCCACGGGTCCTCCAGCGCCAACGCGATCAAGAACGCCGTGCGGGTGGCGGTGCAGGCGGTGCGGGCCGGGCTGAGCCAGCACATCGCCGCCGAGTTCAGCCAGGGCGAGACGGTGAGCCCCTCATGATGCCCCGGCCCTTCGCCGAGGTCGCCAGCGTCGGCATTGCCGTGCCCGAGCGCGTGGTGACCAATCACGACCTCGAGCAGGTGCTCGACACCTCGGACCAGTGGATCGTCGAGCGTACAGGCATCCGGGAGCGACGGATCGCCGGACCGGAGCAGAGCGTCGCGATGCTGGGCCGCGAGGCCAGCGAGCAGGCCATGGCCCGCGCTGGCGTGGGTCCCGAGGAGCTCGACGCGATCGTGCTGGCCACCGCCAGCCCCGACCGGCTGTTGCCCTCGACCGCCTGCGACCTCCAGGCGCTCCTGGGCGCCACCAACGCCGCCGCCTTCGACGTCGGGGCTGCCTGCCCTGGGTATCTCTACGCCATGACGGTGGCGGAGGGGCTCATCGCGTCGGGACAGAGCCGGACCGTGCTGGTGGTCGGCGCCGAAAAGCTCTCCACCATCACCGACCCCCAGGACCGCTCCACCGCGATTCTGTTCGGCGACGGCGCCGGCGCCTCGGTGATCCGCCCCGCGTCCGGTGACGGGCGGGGGATCCTCGCCACCTTCCTCAAGTCGGATGGACGACTGGCGCCGCTCCTGTACCGCCCCGGCGGCGGCGCGGCCGATCCGATCAGCGAGAAGGTGATCTGCGAGCGCTCCCAGTTCATGAAGATGGCCGGCCGGGAGGTGTTCAAGGCGGCCGTGCTCGCCATGTCCGAGGCCTGCGACCAGGCGTTGACCCGTGCCGGGATCGCGGCGGAGGAGGTGGATCTCCTCATCCCCCATCAGGCCAACCTCAGGATCATCGAGGCCACGGCCAAGCACGCGGGCATGCCGATGACGAAGGTGATGGTGAACCTCGACCGCTTCGGCAACACTTCTTCGGCGTCGATTCCACTGGCGTTGGATCAGGCGCTGGCGGAAGGACGGGTCAAGCCCGGGTCGATCGTGCTCCTGGTGGCGTTCGGGGCCGGGTTCACCTGGGGGAGCGCCGTCGTCCGGTGGTGACGGTGTTGATGTGCCCCGGCCAGGGAGCGCAGCGCGTCGGGATGGGGAAGGACCTCGCCGATCGCTTTCCCCTTGCACGTGACACGTTCGAGGCCATCGACGAGCGCCTCGGCGTCCCGCTCTCGCGCATCATGTGGGAAGGTCCCGAGGACGAGCTCACTCTCACCCACAACGCCCAACCCGCGATCCTGGCGCACACCACCGCGGTCCTCGCCGTGGTGGGCGAACGGCTCGGCCTGAGGGCCAGCGGGGCGGGGCACAGCCTCGGCGAGTACAGTGCCCACGTCGCGGCGCGGACCCTCACGGCCGCGGACGCGGCCCGGCTGGTGCGTCGCCGCGGAGAGCTGATGCTGGAGGCCGGCCGCGCGCGCCCCGGCGCGATGGCGGCGGTGCTGGGACTCGACACCGCCCAGGTGGAGGCGGCGTGCAACGACGCCTCGCGGGACGGCGGCGTCGCGGTGGCCGCGAACCTCAATGCGCCCGACCAGACCGTGATCTCCGGCGACCCCGCCGCCGTGGCCGCGGCGGGCGAGGGCTGCGTGGCGCGCGGCGCCAGGCGCGTGGTGCCGCTCAAGGTGAGCGGGGCCTTCCACTCGCCCCTCATGGCTCCGGCGGTGGACGGCCTGCGCGACGCGCTCGGGGCGGTGGCTTTCGCCGATCCCGCCTTTCCGGTGATCGCGAATGCGAGCGGCAGGGCGGTCCACACCGGGGTCGACGCCAAGCGCCTGCTGGCCGACCAGCTGACCGCGCCGGTGCGCTGGGTCGAGTGCATGCGCGCCGCCGCGGCGCTGGCCCCCGAGGCCACCTTCGTCGAGGCCGGCCCGGGCAACGTGCTCTCGGGCCTGCTGAAGCGCATCGTGCCCGGCGCCCGCACCGTGGCGCTGGGGACGGCGGACGAAGTGGAGCGCTTCCTGGCGTGACGCACCACCCCGACGCACCCCGCGGCCGGAGCTCTCCATGGCGCTGACCATCGACCTCACCGGGAAAGTGGCGTTCGTCACCGGCAGCACCCGGGGAATCGGCCTCGCCATCGCGCGGACTTTCCACGATGCGGGCGCGAAGGTCGCGATCGTCGGGCGGGATGCGGAGCGCGCGCGCGCGGTCGCCGCGGAAGTGGGCGCACGGGCGGCAGGCGTCGGGTGCGATGTCGCCGTGGGGGAGCAGGTGGAGGCCGCGCTGGCCGCCGCGGAGGCGGCCCTCGGTCCG
>DASUSR010000005.1:0-5930 GCA_036375015.1 Gemmatimonadales bacterium | reverse complement strand
CTTGTCGAAGCCCTCGAGATCGCCGGTGCTGGGCGCGCCGATCAGCCGGCCGTCGAGGGTCCAGGTCCAGGCGTGGTAGGGGCACTGGATGGTCTCGGAGAAGCGGCCGCTGTGCTCCTCGCAGATCCGGGTGCCGCGGTGGCGGCACACGTTGAAGTACGCCCGGAGGGTGCCGGCGCGGTCGCGCAGGACGATGACGCTCTCCGAGCCGACCGCCTGGGTGAACCAGTCGCCCGGGTTGGGGATCCGGTCCTCCCGTCCCACGCAGAGCCAGCGCTGGAGGAAGATCTTCTCCATCTCCTCGCCCAGGAGGTCGGGCGAAGTGAAGTACTCCCGCGGCAGGGTGTGGGCGCCGTGGGTCGGGATCTCGGTGCTCTTGAGGAATGTCGCCACGGGAATCTCCGCGAGAGGTCACTGGGAATATGCCGGCCCACCCGGAGGGACGGAAGCCGGGTTACAGCCTCGCGGTGAGCCGGCCCGTGGACGGGTCTCGTGGTCCGCTCCTACCTTTAGGCTATCGGTTTCGGCTCCCGTCGCTCACATCCTGTTCCGGAGGTCTCATGTTCCGTGCTGCCGCCACCCTCTCCAAGCTCGCGCTGGCCCTGGGGCTGGCGCTCCCCGCGTCCGCCTGTCTCGCGGCCGCCGCGGCCGGGGCCGCCGGCGGGATCTACTTCACCACCCGGGGCGCGGAGTCGCTGGTCGAGGGGCCGATCGATCAGGTCACCGCGCGCGCGGAGGCGGTGATGGGCGAGATGCAGATCGTGAAGGAGGGCGAGAGCTCGGAGCGGGGCGGCGACGAGCGGGAGCTCAAGGGAAAGAAGGGCGACCTCGATGTCACCATCCAGCTCAAGCGGGAGAGCCCCACCACCACCAAGGTCGAGGTCACCGCGCGGGAGAGCCTGGCGGAATGGGACAAGGAGTACGCCCAGCAGGTGCTCGAGCGGATCGTGAAGCAGGGATGAGCCGCGGCGCGCCGCCGGTGAGCGGCCTGCTCGAGACCGGGCTCTACGTCGAGGACGTGGCCCGGTCGCGGGCGTTCTACGCCCGGCTGTTCGGGTTCCCGGTGCTGGTCGAGGACGAGCGGCTCTGTGCGCTCGACGTAGCGGGGAAGGGGGTCCTGCTGCTCTTCCGGAAGGGCGGGACGACCGAGACGGTGCAGGTGCCCGGGGGCGCGATCCCGGGGCACGACGGGAGCGGACAGCTCCACTACGCCTTCGCCATCCCGGCGGACGCGCTGGACCGGTGGGTGGCGCACCTCACGGAGTCCGGGGTGGAGATCGAGAGCCGGATGAGCTGGCCGCGCGGCGGGGTCAGTCTCTACTTCCGCGATCCCGACGGGCATCTGGTCGAGCTGGCGACGCCGGGGGTGTGGGCGACGTACTGAGACCGTAAGCCGCCACCGATCGGCGGCCTGCGGCGCGATGGCCCCGGTCGTGCGCGGCGATGTATACTGTACCGTAGTTCCTCCTTACGTTGCCCCCATGCGCGACGCCCACCCGCGTTCGGTAGACCACCTGCTCCGCGAGCTGAGAGCCGGGAACGGTGCCGCGTTTGACGAGCTCCTCCCGCTGGTGTACGACGAGCTGCACCGGATGGCCGAGCGGCAGCGGCAGCGCTGGGACGGCGACGATACCCTCAACACCACGGCGTTGGTCAACGAGGCGTACCTCCGGCTGGCGGGCCAGTCGGCCCCGGAGTGGCGCGACCGCGCCCATTTCCTGGCGGTGGCCGCCACCGCCATGCGGCAGATCCTGATCGACTACGCCAAGCGGAGGTGCGCGGCGAAACGGGGCGGCCGGCAGCGCCGCGTCGCCTTGCACGAGGTCGAGTTCGCGCTGCCGGGAGGGGACGATCGCTCCGGAGTGCACGAAGAGCTTCTTGTGGCGCTGGACCAGGCTCTCCGTCGACTCGATCAGGTGGACCGGAGGCAGACCCGCATCGTCGAGTGCCGGTTCTTCGGCGGCATGACGATCGAGGATACGGCAGAGGTGCTTGGCGTCTCCCCCGCGACGGTGAAGCGGGGCTGGGCGATGGCCCAGGCGTGGCTCTACCGCGACCTCAGACAGGCGGTGGAGGAGGAGCTGTGACCGGGAGCGGAGGCGGCGGGCCGGAGCCGATCGACCGCGACACCATGGAGGTGCTCTTCGAGCGGGCCAGGGCGATGCAGCCCGAGGCCCGCGCCGCGTTTCTGGCGGAGGCCTGTCGGGGCGACCGTCGGATCCAGCGCGAGCTGGACTCGTTGCTGGCGCACGCGGCGGAGGCCGAAGGATTCTTCGCGCGTCTGGCCGGCTCGCTGGTCTCGCCCACCGTGGGGCACTCGATGGGGCACTACCGGATCCTCGGCGCGCTGGGCAGCGGGGGCATGGGGACGGTGTACCGCGCCCACGATACCCGGTTGGACCGGGAGGTGGCGCTCAAGTTCCTGCCGCCCCACCTGAGCGCCCAGCCCGAGGCGCGGGAGCGCCTGCTGGTGGAGGCGCGCGCGGCGGCTGCCCTGGAGCACCCCAATGTGTGCACCATCCACGAGATCGGGGAGACCGCCGACGGGCGGCCGTTCCTCGCCATGGCCTGCTATGCGGGCGAGACCCTGAGCCAGCGGCTCGGCCGGGGCGTCGTCCCGCCGGGCGAGGCGGTGGCGATCGCCGTGCAGGTCGCGCGTGGGCTGGCAGCCGCGCACGCCCGCGGGATCGTCCACCGTGACGTCAAGCCGGGGAATATCATGCTCTGCGCCGACGGCACGGTCCGGCTGCTGGATTTCGGGCTGGCCAAGCTGCAGGACGTCACGCTCACCTCCCCAGGGGCACGACCCGGCACCATCGCCTACATGTCGCCCGAGCAGGCGCGAGGCGACCCGCTGGATCGCCGCACCGACCTGTGGTCGCTCGGCGTGGTGCTCTACGAGATGCTCACCGGAGTGCGTCCGTTCCGCGGCGGCAACGATCAGGCGGTGATCCTGGCCATCCTGCACGAGCAGCCGCCTTCACTCGCGCGGGCCCGCCCCGAGGTCTCGGAGCGGCTCGCGCAGACGGTCCGGCGACTGCTCCGGAAGGACCCCGCCGAACGATATGGAAGCGCCGTGGACCTGCTCGCGGATCTCGCCTCGACCGGGGGAGAGACTGCGGCGATTCCACCGCGATCCACCTCCCGTATTCGGGGCGGGATTCTCCTGGCGGCCCTGGCGGCACTCATCGCCGTCGCCTGGAGCCTGGCGCAGCGGCACGCAGGCGATGCACGCGAGGTCCGCCGGCTTGCGGTACTCCCGCTGGCCAACCTCACCGGCGATCCCCGCCGGGAGTACTTCGTAGACGGCCTGCACGACGCCCTGATCTCGGAGATGAGCCGGATCCCGGGGCTGGTGGTCATCTCGAGGCAGTCGATGATGCGCTACCGGGGGAGCACCGAGCCGGTGCCGCTCATCGCCCGGGCGCTGGGCGTGGACGCACTGCTCGAGGGCTCCGTCTTCCTCGCCGGCGACAGCGTCCGCATCACCGTGCAGCTCGTTCGGGCGGAGCCCGAGGAGCATCTCTGGGCCGGCTCGTATCATCGAGGGTTGGAGAACGCGCTGGCACTGCAGGGGGAGGTCGCGCGCGCCGTCGCCCGAGCCATTCACGCCCGCACGACGTCAGACACGGCGTCAGGGGCCACGCCGCTGCTCGTGAGCCGCGAGGCCCAGGACGCCTACCTCAAGGGACTCTTCTACCAGGAGCGTCTCATCCAGGCGTCGGATGGCTCGGGCGCCCGGGCCACCATCCGGACCGCCGCCGGATGGCTGGAGAAGGCTGTCGCCCTGGCACCCGACTGGGCCGCCGCTCACGCCAGGCTGGCGCGCGCATACCACTGGCTTGCCAGTTACATGCAGGACCCGCGATTGGCCGACGAGTACTATCCCAAGTCGAAGGCGGCAGCCCTTCGCGCTCTCGAGCTCGACGAGAGCGAGGCGCAGGCCCACGCCTCGCTGGGGTTCGTGCTCTTCAATCACGAGCGAGACTGGACGGGAGCGGAACGGTCCATCCGGCGCGCTCTGGAGCTGGACCCGAACTCGCACCAGTGGATCTACGCGTTGTATCTCCTGGCCGCGGGCCGGACCGGGGAGGCGGTCGAGCATTTCAGGCAGGCGCAGACCCGGAACCCGCTGTCCGCCATTATCAGCCAGCAGCTGGCCTGGGCGTATGCCTGCGACGGCCGTGCGGACGAGGCGATCAGGGAGTTGACGGAGCTGAGAGCCAGACTGGACGACACGCCCGGATGGCTCCGTTCGAACCTGGCGACCTACTACCTCGAAGGCTCGAAGTATCCCGAAGCGATTGCTCAGCTGGAGACGCTGGCGGTCATGGTCGACAGCGACGCACAGTCGCTCGCCGAGCTGGCGTCCGCGTACGCCGATGCCGGTCGGAAGGACGCAGCGCGCCGGCTGCTCGCGCGGATCGTGGCGCGGGATGGTTCCTGGTACGCTCCCGAGCTCTATCTCGCGCTGGGCGACACCGGTCGCGCCATTGCCACCGTGGAGGATGCCCTCGAGACCAACCCGAATGCATTCCTCCACTTCCGCTGCAGCACCATCCACCGCAAGCTGAGCGCGGAGCCGCGGATCCGGGACATCGTACGGCGGCTCCGCTACCCGAGCTGAGGCGACGGGCCGCAGGCGGCTCAGTCGCCGCCGATCGTGAGCCTCTCCCGGGTCGCTACGTAGATGTCCACCGAGCCGCCCTCGCTCCCGGCACGGTTGGAGCCGAAGTACAGCGTGGTCCCATCCCAGGAGAGGGACGGCCGCGTTTCGCCCGCCGGGCTGTTCACGTCGGGGCCGAGATTCACGGGCGTGGACCAGGGGTCCGAGGTGGAGGCCCGGGTCGCCGCATAGAGGTCGGGCGCGCCGCCGCCGGGTCGCGTGCTGTAGAAGAACAGCTCGAGCCCGTCCCGCCGAACGTTGGGCTGCCCGTCGTCGAACGCGCTGTTCACGCCGGGCACGAGCCGGGCGGGTCCGTACACCCCGCCATGCGACTCACTCACGTAGAGGTCGCCGCCCACGCCCAACCCGGGTCGGGTCGACGAGAAGTAGAGCACCGGACCGCTCCCGGACTCGGCCAGCGGGAACGGGCTCGCCTCGTCGAAGGGGCTGTTCACCTCGCAGCCGAGGTTCTGCGGTTCCTCGAACCCGCCCTCGTTGCGTAACCGAGTGACGTAGATGTCCGAGCCGCCGCACCAGCCGGGGATCTCCCGCCGGCTCACGAAGAAGAACCGGTGGCCGTCCCGGTCCATCGTCGGGCAGAAGTCGTCGGCCGACGAATTGACCGGAGCGCCCACATTGGCCGGTGGGCCCCACGGGTCATCTACGCTCGCGCGAGTGGAGACCCAGATGTCGATCCCGCCGAGTCCGTCCGGCCGGTTGGAAGCCATGTAGAACGTCTTACCGTCGCGGGAGATGAAGGGACAGCCGTCGAGACTCGCGGTATTGAACGAGGAGTGCGCGCCGGGTGATGACTGCTCGATGCTGACGGCGGCCGACCAGTCCGAGTAATCGGCCGCCAGCGCGGCGAGGGCACCTTCGCCTTGCCGCAGGGGTCCAGCCGTCTCATGCTCGCAGCCCGAGGTGGCGGAGATCGCCATCGCCAGGATGGCGGGCGGTAGGAGTTTGCGGGCCATTGGGGACCTCGCATGAAAAGGGTGTGGATGGCGGCGGAAGCCTCCGCCGCCGAGCTCCTGCATCCCTTTCACGACAAGATCCGCCCACTTGGCTCACCGCAGCGCCGCCGCCCAGCTGCGGCCCTGAGGGGGTACTTCATCCCGAGCGGGGCGAGGGATCTTGGCCGGCCCGGCCTCGAGCCATTCCCCGACAAGATCCCTCGCTCCGCTCGGGATGAGGTAGCCCGCGGGTCCGGGGTCCGGCCCATGGCCGTCAGGCGCCCAGCACGATCCCCCGGCACTCCCCGAGC
>DASUSR010000004.1:0-16410 GCA_036375015.1 Gemmatimonadales bacterium | reverse complement strand
TGGCCGGCGCGGCCGCCGCCAAAACCCACGCCACCCACGTCGCCGCCTTCTCCGCACCCCATGCCGGGCCGGTGGGAAAGGTGGACGGGGCCGGTGTCGCCTACCGGGTCCCTGCGGACCGGCGGCCGGCCCCGGTCTCGCCGTCGCGGCTGGACGCCCGGGTGGGGCTGGTGCCCGCCGTGCTGGGCGACGACGGACGCCTGCTCGACCTCGCCCGCGCAGCCTACGACGGCGTGGTACTGGAGGCGTTCGGAAGCGGCAACGCGCCGCCGGGCCTGGTGCCGGCCGTCGAACGGTGGCTCGCCGAGGGCAAGCCGGTGGTGCTCTCCTCCCGCTGCCTGTTCGGCGAGGTGACCCCGGCGTACGCCTTCGAGGGGGGTGGGGCCCGCCTGGTCAGGATGGGCGTCACTCCCGCGGGGCCGCGCACCACCGCCCAGGCCCGCATGGAGCTGACCATCTGTCTGTCGGCCGGCGTGCCCTACGGGCGACGATGAACCTTCCGGAGCTGCACGACATCCCCGAGGAAGTGCTGGAGATCGCCCGGACCCTCGAGGCGGCCGGACACGAGGCGTGGTGCGTCGGTGGCGCGCTCCGCGACCATCTGCTCGACGACCCGCACGCCGACTACGATCTCGCCACCTCGGCCCCGCCGGAGGAAGTGCAGCGGCTGTTTCGCCGGACCGCTGCCGTCGGGGTGAGGCATGGGACCGTCGGCGTCATCGATCGCAATCGGGTCATGCATGAGGTCACCACCTTCCGCCGTGACGTCAGCACCGACGGCCGGCACGCAGTCGTGGCCTACGGCGTGACGCTCGACGAGGACCTGGCGCGGCGCGACTTCACGATCAACGCCCTCGCCTATCACCCGCTACGGCACGAGTGGCGGGATCCGTTCGGCGGCCGCGAGGATCTGGAACGAAGGGTGGTACGCGCCGTGGGCGACCCGGCCGAGCGCTTCCGGGAGGACTATCTGCGGATCCTGCGGGCGCTGCGGTTCGCCGCGCGCTTCGACTTCAGCATCGATCCCGGGACCTGGCAGGCCGCCCTCGACTCTGTCGAGGGGCTGCGCAAGCTCTCCGCCGAGCGGGTCCGGGACGAGTGGTTCAAGGGACTCACGACGGCGCGGGACCCGGCCGAGCTGGTGCGCCTCTGGCGGGCGTCGGGGGCGGCGCGCGTCTGGATGCCCGAGCTGGTCGAGCCGGTCGCCTCGACCGAGGCCGCCCAAATGCGGCGCGACCCGGTGCGGCTCACGGTGCTCCACACCTCCGATCCGGCCGCCGTGCTCCGCCGCCTCAAGGCGTCGAACGAGGAGATCGGCCGGGCGACCGCGCTGGTAGCGGGGCCACGGGCGCCGGCCGGACCCGGTGAGGCCGACGTGCGCCGGTGGCTCGCCCGCGTCGGCGGGGCCGCGGACGACCACCTCGCGATGCACCGCCTCAGGAGCGGGAGCGATCCCGACTGGGCCGGTCCGGTGCGCCGGGTCCGGCAGCGCGGCGACCCGGTGACGCGGGCCCAGCTCGCCATCGGCGGCGCCGAGCTGCAGGCGCTCGGCGTCGCCGGCCCCCGCATCGGGGAGCTGCTCGCGGCGCTGCTCGACAGGGTCATGGACGACCCCGGACTCAACACCCGCGACACGCTGCTGGCGCTCGCCCGGGAGATGGCATGAGCCCGACTCCGTTCGGCTTCGCCGTCGCGGCGGCGGCCGGGAACCTCGTCGGCGCGGTGGCGGTGATCCGCGCGCTGCGCCGCGAGCTCCGGATCATCGACGCCTGCCTGGCGTTCGGCGCCGGGTTCATGATCGCCGTGGCGATACTCGGTGTGCTGCCCGAGGTGATGGCCGACGGAGTGGCCGCGGCCGGCTTCGTGCTCGCCGGCTATCTGGCCGTCCACCTGGCCCAGCACGTCTTCACGCCCCACTTCCATTTCGGCGAGGAGACCCACAGGGTGAGCGCCTCGGCCGGGGTCTCGGCGCTGATCGGGCTCACGCTCCACACCTTCTTCGACGGCGTGGCCATCGCGAGCGGCTTCCTCGTGTCCGACCGGCTCGGGGTGCTGCTGTTCCTGGCCGTGCTGCTCCACAAGCTTCCCGAGGGCGTGACCATCGCCAGCGTGATGCTGGCCGGGGGGCAGAGCCGCGGGCGCGCGTTCGGTGCCGCCGCGGTGCTGGGCGGCGCGACGGTGCTCGGCGTCCTCCTCACCGAGCAGATCGCCCCGCTCGCGCGGCATGGGCTGGCCCTCTCTGCCGGCGTCACGCTCTACGTGGCCGGGTCCAACCTCGTTCCCGAGTTCCAGGCCAAGCGCGGCTGGCTCTCGGCGCTCTCCTTTTTCGGCGGTGTGCTGGCCTTCGTGCTGACCGAGCGGCTGCTCGAGGGGCTGGCGAGGTGACGCCGTGTCCATGAAGGGGCGTCGGCGGCCTCCCGGCGGCGGCGACACGCTGTTCACGGCCGGCCGGGCCGGTAACCAGCCCCTCGCCGCCAGGATGCGGCCCCGTACCCTCGACGAGTTCGAGGGGCAGGACCACCTGCTCGCGCCCGGCAAGCCGCTGCGTGAGGCGATCGAGCGCGGGGTGCCGGGCTCGATGATCTTCTGGGGACCGCCCGGGAGCGGGAAGACGACCCTCGCCCACCTGGTGGCCAGCTCGACCGCCCGGGTCTTCGTTCCCTTCAGCGCCGTCACCGAGGGGGTGCCGCGCATCCGGGAGATCGTCGGCGAGGCTCGCGCACGGCTGGAGAGCGGCGGGGCGGAAACCATCCTCTTCGTGGACGAGATTCACCGCCTCAACAAGGCACAGCAGGACTCGCTGCTGCCCCCGGCCGAGGACGGCACCGTCACCCTCATCGGCGCGACCACCGAGAATCCCAGCTTCGAGATCAACGGTGCACTGCTCTCGCGCACCCGGGTCTTCGTCCTGCGGCCGCTCGAGGCGGTGGACGTCGAGGTCCTGCTGCGGCGGGCGCTGGAGGACCGGGAGCGCGGCCTCGGGGAGCTCACCCTGCGGGTGGAGGACGACGCGATCCGCGCGATCGCGGTCGAAGCCGACGGCGACGCCCGGCGGGCGCTCACCGTGCTCGAGGCGGCGGGGGCACACGTGGGCGCCGGAGGCGAGGTGACGGTGGAGGTGGCGCGCGAGGCGATGCAGAAGCGCTTCGCCCGGTACGACAAGGCGGGGGAGGAGCACTTCAACCTGCTCTCCGCGTACCACAAGTCGCTGCGCGGGAGCGACCCGCAGGGCGCCCTCTACTGGATGGCCAGGATGATCGACGGCGGTGAGGATCCGATGACCCTGTTCCGGCGGGCCATCGCGATGGCCGCCGAGGACATCGGGCTCGCCGATCCCAATGCCCTCGTCATGGCGGTGGCGGCCCGGGACGCCTTCCACATGCTCGGACCGCCGGAAGGGTACCTGCCGCTCGCCGAGATGACGATCTACCTGGCCACGGCGCCCAAGTCGAACAGTGCCAAGGCGGCCCTGGGCGCCGCGCTGGCCGCCGCGCAGGAGACACCGGCAGCGCCCGTGCCGCTGCACATCCGCAACGCCCCTACGGGGCTGATGAAGGAGCTGGGCTACGGGAAGGGCTACCGTTACGCGCACGATTCGCCCGACGCCTACCTGCCGCAGGAGTACCTCCCCGACGAGCTGCGGGGCACCGCGTTCTACGCCCCCGGGCCGTTCGGGTACGAGCGGAAGGTGGCGGAACGGATGGAGTGGTGGGAGAAACGGAAGCGCCAGGAGGGAGGGGAGCCCGGAGACTCCGAGCAGGGCGGCTGAGCTTCGCCGCGACCGCGCGGCGCGCGCGATCCGGGTCATCGTTGCCGGCGCACGCGCTCGAGCGCCGAGATGACCCGCGCCCGGTGTCGTGCTACCTTAGCGGAGATGCCGACCATCAACCTGGGGCTGTTGCGCCGTGTTCTCGCAGTGAGGGGGCTTACGCCCGCCACCGAGATCGCCGAGGCGAGCGGCGGTCGCACCGAGGAGGCCTGCCTCAGGCCGGCGCAGCTGATCGAGGGTGACAGCCTGGCCGCGATCGCAGTGGGATCGCCCGAGCCGTGGACCGAGCCGGTGGCGTTCCTAGACGGCGTCCAGCGCAGCACCCTCGTCGCCTATGCGGGCGCCGCGCCCCTGATAGTGGCCGAGATCGCGGCCGGCGTCCGCGAGCGGCGTGACGCCCGGCTCGCCACGGTGGTCGAGGAGCGGCAGGTGCTCGCCATCGCGCGCCCCTCGGCGCTCGCCGCCGCGGGCGACGCGCTCGATGGGATCGCCACCCTGGCGCTGCCCGAGGACGAGCCGCCCCATCCGGTCCGCGATCTGTTCAACGCCGGTCGCGCCGTGGACCGTGCCCGCGGGTCGCTCGAGCTCGCCGTGGCGGCCCGCTTCCGCGCCCGCTCGAACGGCTGGCTGCTGGTGGACGGGGCCCTGAGCGAAAGCCCCGCCTGGGCCGAGGACCCGCGCATCATCGGTATCGCGAAGAGCCACGCCACGCTCCCATTCGAGGGCGAGGCGCTGGAGCGCTATCTGCGACTCCCCCCCGGGCACCGCTCCTCGATCTACGCCCCGGCCACCCGCAGCGTCGCGCCGGTTCGGGCCTGGGCGCTCAGGCTCTGGCCCTGGGAGGGACGCGATCTCTTCTATGGCCTGGTCCGGGTGGAGGTCGCGCCGGTGCACGGCACGCCCGACGCGGCGAGCCTCCTCTCCCGCCGGCTGCTCGCCGAGCGCGCGCCGATCAGTACGCCCGACCCGCGCTGGGACCGGGTGCTCTACGGCATCCACTCGGTGGAGCAGTACCTGCGCACCCGCGCCCTGGTGCCGGCCTGACGTGCGGCGCGATCTGAGCCACCTCGCCGCCGCCGACTTCGACGTGGTCGTGGTCGGCGGCGGCATCTGCGGGGCCGCCGCCGCGTGGGACGCCGCGCAGCGGGGGCTCTCGGTCGCGCTGCTCGAGCGTACCGACTTCAGCGGGGCCACCTCGGCCGAGTCGCTGAAGGTGGTCCACGGCGGCATCCGATATCTGCAGCACCTCGACGTCGTCCGTGTGCGGGAGTCGAGCCGGGAGCGCTCCGCGCTGCTCCGCATCGCCCCGCACCTGGTTCACCCGATGCCGTTCGTGGTCCCGACCTACGGCCACGGCATGCAGGGGGGCGAGGCGCTCTGGGCCGCCTTCAGGTTGCTCGGGCTGCTCACCGCCGACCGCAACCGCGGCATCGCCGACCGCAGCCGCCGGGTTCCCGCGGCTCATCTGGTCTCCCGGCGCACGGTACTGGAGTGGTTTCCCGGGCTGCCCACCCAGCGGCTCACCGGTGCCGGCGTCTTCTACGACGGGCAGATGTACAATCCGCCGCGGCTGGTCTGGGCTTTCGTACGCTCGGCGATCAAGGCCGGCGCGGTCGCCGCCAACTACTGCGAGGTCACCGGGTTTCTCCGGCGGGACCGCCGCGTCACCGGCGTGGTCGTAGAGGACCGGCTGGGCGGAGATCGGTTCGAGGTCCGCGCTCGGGTCGTGATCAACGCCGCCGGCCCCTACGCCGACGCATTGCTGGCCCGCACCGGCGTCCGTCCCCGCGCCGGCGCGGTGCCGTTCTCCCGCGACATGGCGCTCGTCATTCGCAAGCGCCTCGTGCGGGATCGGGCGCTCGCGCTGCAGACCCGGTACCACGACCCCTCCGCGGTGCTGAGCCGCGGCCGGCGGCACATCTTTCTGGTGCCCTGGCTCGACAGCACGCTGATCGGCGTGAGCAGCGCCGTCTGGCGGGACGATCCGTACGCCCTGCAGGTCACCGATGCGGAAGTGGATGGGTTCCTGGCCGAGATCAACGAGGCCGACCCCGACCTCGCGCTCACCCGCGGCGACGTGGGGCTGGTCATGGCGGGGCTCCTGCCCATCGACGAGGGCAACGAGGCCGACGGCAACGTGAGCTTCGGCAAGCGTCCGCTGCTGGTGGACAACGCCGCGGCGGACGGCGTGGATGGACTGGTGACGGCGATCGTCAACCGCTACACCATCGCCCGGGGGACCGCGGCGGAGGCGGTGGACCTGGCAGTGCGCAAGCTGGGCCGGACCGCGCTGCCCTCCCGTACGGCGGTGACCCCGCTGTACGGCGGCCTGGTGCCCCGGTTCGATCGGCTGGTGGAGGAGGTCGCCAAGTCGCTGCCCGCAGGCCTGCCCTCCGCCGTCGCGGAGCGTCTCGCGCACAACTACGGGTCGGCGTACGGCGAGGTGCTGCGCGAGGGCCGCGAGCGGCCGGACTGGAATCACCCCATCCCCGGCACCGAGGTGCTCCGGGCCCAGATCGTCCACGCGATCCGGGCCGAGATGGCCTGCCGCCTGAGCGACTGCGTCTTCCGCCGTACCGATCTTGCCACCACCGGCGACCCCGGCGCGGCAGCCCTGGAGGAGGCAGCGGATCTCGCCGCCGCCGAGCTGGGGTGGAGCGCGGAGCGCCGGGCGGAGGAGTTGCGCGAAGTCCGCGCCCGTTTTCCCTTCACCGGCCGCTGAGCCGGAGCAGCACATGCCCTCACACGTCCCACCCGTCGGCCGGGTCGTCGCGACCGAGCTCAAGCCGTCCACGCCGCACCAGTTCCACTTCTGGACCGCCCGCGAGTCCCCGATCGGGATCGGGGCCATCGTGCGGGTGGAGGAGGAGGGACGCACGGTCTACGGCGTCGTGACCGACGGCTTCGCGTACTCGGACCTCAGCACGCCGTTGCACGCGGTGATCGGCGCCGACGGCGACCCCGCGGCGGCCGGTGTGGAGCCCACCCGGCGCACCGAGATCCGCCTCTTCTCCGCGGCGGTGCTGCGGCAGATCCCCGAGGAACCGCTCCAGCCGGTGCCGCTGGGTGCGGTGTGGCTGGCGTCGGATGCCGATGTCGCCCTGGCGCTTCGCATGGACGGCTACCTGGCCGGCGATCGGCCCACCGGCATCCCGGTCGGGCTCTATGCGGCCGGCGGGCTCGAGGCGCCGGTATACCTGGACTGCGACTTCCTGCTGGGCCCCGAGGCCGCGCACCTCAACATCACCGGCGTGTCGGGCCTGGCCACCAAGACGAGCGCGGTGGAGTTCCTCCTCGGGAGCATTTTCCAGACCTTTCCCGCGCACAAGGGCTCGATCGCGGCGCTCTGCTTCAACGTGAAGGGGCCCGACCTCTGCTTTCTCGACCAGCCCACCGCGCTGGGTGACGAGGACTGCCGCCTGTACCGCCGGCTCGGTCTGCGTCCGGAGCCGTTCGGCGAGGTGCGGTACTACGCGCCCTTCAAGGCCGATGGCGTCAACCTGAACACGCTCCGCACCCACGAGGCGCTCGCGGCCAACACCGAGCCGCTGGTCTGGGGCCTGCGCGAAGTACTGGACTACGCCGAGGTGGTCCTCAACCGGGACGACGTGGACGCGAAGGCCGACGCGTTCATCGACTTCCTGGCCGAGCGGGTGGTCGGCCGGCAGTACCAGGACGACATGCTGCGCGGGCGGCCGTTCGAGGTCCAGAGCTTCGCCGATCTCGAGGAGTTCTTCCGCAGCATCTTCGACTTCATGGAGGTGCTGGGGAAGGGCGGCGAGGTGTGGAAGACCCATCACCTCGCGACCATCCGCAAGGTGCGCAACCGGCTGAGCAACATCTCGACCCGGTCCAAGGGGCTGGTGACCGACGACGGCGCCGCCAACGATCTCCCCTGGGGGCGCTTCGGCGACCGCAGCGTGCACGTAGTGGATGTCGCCGGGCTCGATCCGCTGGCGCAGGACCTGGTGTTCGCCCGGGTGGTCTCCAAGCTCCGGGAGCATCTCGAGCGGCGCGATCTCGGCGTGGACCACGTGGTCGTCTTCGTGGACGAGCTCAACAAGTACGCCCCGGCGGACGGGCCGGAGACCTACGTCCGGAAGATGCTGCTCGACCTCTCGGAGCGCGGCCGGTACCTAGGGCTGGTGCTGTTCTCGGCCCAGCAGTTCCGCTCCCAGGTGCAGCGGCGGGTGGTCGGGAACGCGGGCACCGCGGTCTTCGGGCGCATGGACATGGACGAGCTCGCCACGCCGGCCTACGCGATGCTGTCCCCGGCCACCAAGATCAAGCTCGCCACGCTGCCCAAGGGCGAGCTCATGGTGCGCCATCCCCACTTCACCCAGCCCATCTTCGTCCGCTTCCCCCGGCCGGCCGTGCTGAGCGGTCGCGAGGGCATCGAGCGCTTTCCGCCCGCGCAGGAGCTGCCCTTCGCCGAGGCCGTGGTGCGCCAACTCCGCCGGCTCGATCGCCGCATCCCCGCCGACCAGGCCCGCTCGGCCGTCGAGGGGCGGCGGGAGCAGGATGTGCGGCGCGCCCTGGCGGCCACACGCCGGGAACGTCCGGACGACCCCCTCGCCTTCTTCACCGCGTGCCTGGGGCGGAGGGTCGCCGGCGAGGCGGTCCCGGTGCGGCGGGGGATTCCTGCCGTGCGACGGGGCGATGACGGGTATCCGTTCTGAGCCTTGCTCGACGGAGCGGTGACGAGACATTCCGGGGGGGCTCGCCGAGCGCTCGCGGGGAAGCCGAACGAGCCTCTGCTCGACGAGCCGTTCGGTGCCCTCGACGCCGAGGTCCGTACTGAGCTGCGCCGCTGGCTCCGGCGACTGCACCAGGAGGTCACCAGCGTGTTCGTCACCCACGACCAGGAAGACACGCTGGAAGTGTCCGACCGGATGGTGATCATGAACGAAGGACGATTCCATACGCTCGGGCTGGTCAAGGGCCAGCGGGTTTACGTCTCGCCGACCAACGTGCGGGTGTTCGCGGAGCCGGCGTGAACTCGGCGGCGTCGGGAGGGGCTCGGCGCGTCGTGCACGACGAGGCTGGACTCAATACGGGTGTCTGGCCGGCCGCTGCGGACGAGCTGGTGACCCCGGTCCGGGAGTTCTTCACCCGCAGCCATGCTCCGATACCGCGAATCGACCTCTCCGCCTGGCGGCTGGAGCTGGACGGGCTGGTGGAGCGGCCGGCCCGCATCTCGCTCGAGGAGCTGCGCGCTCGCTTCCCGATGCGGCGGGTCACCGCCACCGTGATCTGCGCCGGGCTGCGCCGCGACGAGTTTCTGGCACTAGGCCCGCTGCCCGGAGAGCTGCCCTGGGGACCCGAGGCGGCCGGCACCGGGCAGTGGGGCGGAGTGCCGCTGCGGGAGGTGCTGCTGGCCGCCGGCGTGGCGGAGCGCGACGGTTTCGTGGAGTTCACCGGGCTCGACCGGGTCGAGCGGCGGGGCGATGCGTTCGGGTTCGGGGGCTCCATCCCGCTCGCGAAGGCCTTCGGCGAGGAGGTGCTGCTCGCCTGGGAGCTGAACGGGGAGCCCCTCACCCCGGCCCACGGGGCGCCGCTTCGGGCGATCGTCCCCGGCTGGATCGGTGCGCGCAGCGTCAAGTGGCTCGGCCGAATCACGGTTCGCGCCGACCCGTCTCCCAATTACTTCCAGACCAGAGCCTACCGCCTGCAGCGGGAGGTCAACCCCGCGGATCCCCTCGACGTGACTGCCGGCGAGGCCCTCGGCCCCATCCCGCTCAACGCCGTCATCCTCGATCCCGTGGCGCACCGGATCGTGCCTGCCGGTCCGGTCCGGGTGCGGGGATGGGCTGTCGGCACCGGTGGGCAGGCGGTGACGCGGGTCGAGCTGTCGGCCGATGGCGGCGGGGTGTGGCAGCCGGCCAGGATCACCCGCCGTGCCGGGGAGTGGGCCTGGTGCCTGTGGGACGCGATGATCGATTTGCCGCGCGGCCCCGCGCTTCTGGTGGCCCGGGCCGCCGACGCTTCGGGCGCCGAGCAGCCCGCCGAGCCGGGGAGCACGTGGAACGTGAAGGGGTACTGCAACAACGCCTGGCATCGGGTGCCGGTCACCGCCGGCTGAGCACAACCCCCGGAGGGCGGACGCGGCCGCGGCGAGCGCCGCACTGGTGCACCTGGAGCCTTGCTTAATCAAGGGCTTACGAGACATTTCGGGGGTGAAACTGGCGCATATCGCCGACCCCCATCTGGGCATTCGGCAGTACCACCGGCAAACCCCGGCCGGCATCAATCAGCGTGAGGCCGATGTGGCCTACGCCTTTCGCGCCGCGATCGACGGCGTGATCGCCGCGCGCCCCGACGCGGTGCTGATCGCGGGCGATCTGTTCCACTCGGTCCGGCCCACCAACGCCGCCATCGTCTTCGCCTTCCGCCAGTTCCAGCGCCTGCGCGAGGCGCTGCCCTCCGCCCCCATCGTGCTCATCGCCGGCAATCACGATACCCCGCGCTCGGTCGAGACCGGCTCCATCCTCCGCCTCTTCGAGGAGCTCGGCATCGATGTGGCCGCCGAGGAGGCGCGCCGGCTCGTGTATCCCGCGCTCGACCTGTCGGTGCTCGCCGTTCCCCACCAGGCGCTCGCGTCGGGTGAGCGGCCCGAGCTGCGCCCCGAGGGCGACGCGCGTCATCGGGTGTTGCTGCTCCACGGGGAGATCGAGGGTGTCTTTCCCCAGGACCGGAGCGCGGCCGACTACGGTGGAGCGCTGGTCGGGCTGCGGGAGCTCGGGGCCGAGTCGTGGAGCTACGTGGCGCTGGGCCACTACCACGTCCGGCACCAGGTGGCCCCGAGGGTGTGGTACGCCGGCGCGCTCGAGTACGTGAGCCCCAACATCTGGGGCGAGCTGGAGGACGAAGCCGAGCGGCGGGTGCACGGCAAGGGATGGCTCCTCGCGGATCTCGACCGGGGCTCGGCCGCCCCCATGCCGGTTCCCGCCGCCCGCGAGATCCTGGACCTGGAGCCGGTCCATGCGGAGGGCCTGGCGGCGGCCGCGATCGACGCGCAGATCGCCGAGCGGGTCGGTGCGGTGCGCGGCGGCATCACCGACAAGGTCGTGCGGCTGCGGGTGTACGACGTCCCGCGGCACGTGGCCCGCGAGATGGATCACACGGCCGTCCGCGGCTACAAGGCGGAGGCGCTGCACTTCCATCTCGATGTCCGCCGACCCGACATCCACCGCACCGTCGGCGTGGGCGCGCCCGGCCGGCGGCAGACACTCCCGGAGATCGTCCGCTCCTACCTCGAGCGCCGGCCGCTCCCCGCCGAGCTCGACCGGACCGCTTTCGTCCGCCTGGGCGAGGAGCTGATGGACGCCGTCGAGCGCGATCTGGCAGGGGGCTGATGCACATCCGGCGCCTGCGGCTCCTCAATTTCCGCCAGCACGAGCACACCGAGCTCGAGCTGGGAGCGGGGCTCACCGGGATCATCGGTCCCAACGGGGCGGGGAAGACCACGCTGCTCGAAGCCATCGCGTGGGCCATGTACGGCATGCCGGCGGCGCGGGGCAGCCGCGACAGCATCCGGCGGCGAGGGGCGCCGCCGCGCTCCAGGGTGGAAGTCGAGATGGAATTCGCGCTCGGCGCCCACCAGTACCGCATCGTCCGCTCGCTGCATCAGGCCGAGCTGTATCAGGATGGCGAGGCGGCGCCGATCGCCAACAGCCTCGCGTCGGTCACGGAGCGGGTCACTCGGCTGCTGGGGATGACCCGGGACGAGTTCTTCAACACCTACTTCACCGGGCAGAAGGAGCTGGCCGTGATGGCGGCGATGAGCGCGCCGGAACGGGCCCAGTTCCTCTCCCGCGTGCTGGGCTACGAGCGCATCCGCGCGGCCCAGGATCGGCTCAAGGAGAAGCGCTCGGCGCTGCGCGCCCG
The DNA here is from genome assembly GCA_036375015.1 of Gemmatimonadales bacterium. Classification (GTDB taxonomy): domain Bacteria; phylum Gemmatimonadota; class Gemmatimonadetes; order Gemmatimonadales; family GWC2-71-9; genus CAVVWJ01. The sequence goes on along the minus strand of DASUSR010000004.1, from coordinate 4,754 downwards.
CCTCGAGGCCCTCCGGGCCGCGCTGGGGGACCTCGCCGGGCTCGATGCCGAGGCCGCCCGCGCCGCGGAGCGGGTGTCCGCGGCCGAGCGGGCGGAACGGACGGCCACCGAGCGGCTCGGGGCCGCCGAACGGCGACTGGCCGAGGAGCGGCCCCGGTGGGAACGGCTCCAGCAGCTGCGGGAGAGCGCGCTCACCCTGGAATCCGAGCTGCGGGTCACCGAGCACCAGGTCGCCGCGGCCGCCGAACGGCTGGAGCGGCTCGAGCGGCAGCTCGCCGAGGCCACCGGCGCGGTCCGGCGGCTGGAGGAGGTCCGGCGTCGGCTGGCTCCCCTGGCCGGGCTTCGCACCGAGTTCGAGCTGCTGGAGGGGCAGGCCCAGGCCGCCGCGCGGCGCAGCGGCCTGCTCGCCCAGCGCGAGGACGTGCGACGTCACCTCACCTCGGTGGAAGAGCGCCTCGCGCGGCTCCCCACCGCGGCCGCGCTGGCCTCGGCCCGCGAGCGGGTCGTGGAGCTGCGTGCCTCGCTGACCGCCGTGGTCCTCGACGTGGAGAGCGCGCGCACCGCATGGGTGCGCGACAGCCAGGACGCCCGCACCAAGCGCCAGGGCCTCATCGACCAGTACCAGGAGCTCAAGGAGCAGCGCCAGCGCCTGGTGAAGGCCGGCCCCGAGGGTGACTGCCCCACCTGCACCCGACCGCTCGGCTCCGAGTACGACAAGGTGCTGCAGCTGCTCGACCGCCAGATGGAGGAGGTCGTCTTCAACGGCAACTACTACAAGCAGCGGATCGAGCAGCTCCAGGTGGAGCCCGCCGATCTGGACGAGCTCGAGCGGCGGCGGGTCGGCCTCGAGCACGACCTGTCGGACGCGACCGGGGAGCTGGGGCGCCTGGAGGCGCAGGCCCAGGACGCGGCGGCGCTGCGCGAGGAGCGCGCCGGCCTGGGCCGGCGGGTGGGGGAGCTGGACGCCGCACTCGAGCGACTGGTGGGCGACTACGACGAGACGCGGCACGCCGCGGTCGGCGCCGACATCCGGGCGCTGGAGCCGCTCGCCCTCGAGGCGGAGCGGCTCCAGGTGGTGGCCGACCGGGCCGGCGCGCTGGTCGCCGAGCGCGACGGTGCCCGCGGCGAGCGGGAGGCGAGCGCCGCCCGGGCGAGCGAGCTGCGCGCCCGGCTCGACGGTCTCGGCTACGGTGAGCAGCAGTACCGGGAGGCCAGGGACGCCGCCGCCGCGGCGGAGCAGGGCCGCCGCGATGCGGAGGTGGCGCAGGTGCGCGCCCGCGCCGAGGGCGCGGCGGCAGCCGAAGCCGTCGCCATGGTCGCGCGCCGGAGGGAGGAGCGGGCCGGGCGCGAGCGGGAGGCGGAGGCGGCCGCGCGCGATCTGGCGCTGCACCAGGAGCTCGACCGTGCGCTGACGGACCTTCGCACCGAGCTGAACGCGGCGCTCCGTCCCGACCTCTCGGAGCTCGCATCGGGGTTTCTGCGCGACCTGACCAACGGGCGCTACACCGAGCTGGAGCTGGACGAGGAGTACGGCGCCCGGCTGGTGGACGACGGCGACCCCAAGTCGGTCATTTCCGGCGGCGAGGAGGACGTCGCCAACCTGGCGCTCCGACTCGCCATCAGCCAGATGATCGCCGAGCGGGCCGGACAGCCGCTCTCGCTGCTCGTGCTGGACGAGATCTTCGGCTCGCTCGACGAGGACCGCCGCACCGCCGTCGTGGACCTCCTCCGCAGCCTCGCCGACCGGTTCCCCCAGGTCATCCTGATCACCCACATTGACTCGGTGCGCGAGGGGTTCGACCGCGTGGTGCGGGTCGGGTTCGATGTCGCGAGCGGCGTGTCCACCGTGCGGGACGAGCCGATCGGAGGTCACGATGTGGCGGCCTGACCGGAGCTTTCGAGGCCCCGACCGCCCCACCGCGCGCGACATCGATCCGCTGAACCGCGTGTTCGCCGAGGCCTTCACCGACCGCTACAGCCGCGACGGCCTCGTGGGCGTCCGCGTGCCGCAGCTCAATCCGCTGGTCTGGCGCTACGCCATCGAGGACGCCGGCGAGGGCGCCATGGTCTGGCGCGACGCCGAGGGCCACATGGTCGCCTTCAACATGGTGCACCGGTCGGGGAGCGAAGGGTGGATGGGACCGCTTGCCGTCCGCCCCGACCGCCAGGGGCAGGGGCTCGGCTCACTGATGGTCCGCACCGGGCTGGAATGGCTGCGTGCCCAGGGTGCGACCACCATCGGCCTCGAGACGATGCCCCGCACCGTGGACAACATCGGCTTCTACAGCCGGCTCGGGCTGGTACCGTCCCACCTGACCGTCACCCTGGTGCAGGACGTGCCGCGCCGGCCCGTCATCGGCGGAGGCGAGCTGCTCTCCGCCGCGGGCGCCGGGCTGGAGCGGAGCCTGGAGGAGTGCCGGCGGCTCACCCAGTCACTCGCCCCGGGCGTGGACTTCACCCGGGAGCTGGCCCTCACCCGGGAGCTCGACATCGGAGATACCACGCTGCTGCGGGAAGAGGGCGTCCTGGTCGGCTTCGCGCTCTGGCACTCGACCCCGCTCGCCGCCGGACGACCCAAGGACGAATTGCGGGTCCTCAAGCTGGTGGCGAAAGACGGCGAGGCGCTGGACCGGATCCTCGACGCGCTTCCGGCGGCGGCTTCGGCGCAGCGGGTCGGGCGGGTGGCGGTCCGGTGTCAGACCGAGTTCGTCGCGGCCTACCAGCGGCTGGTGGGCCGGGGGTACCGGGTGCACTGGACCGACCTGCGGATGCTGCTACCGGGTCATCCGCCCGGCCCACCCGGCGAGGGGGTGGTCATGTCGAACTGGGAGATCTAGCCGCGGTGGAGGCGAGCGCATCCTCGACCGCCTCGAGCAGCCGGGAGGGGAGGAAGGGCTTCCGGAGCAGGGTGAGCCCCGGGTCGAACAGATCGTGGGCCTGGAGGTAGGGAACCGGGTAGCCGGAGATGAGCACGATCGGGACCTCGGGTCGGTTCGCCGCCAGCCAGCGCGCCAGGTCGCGGCCGTTGAGCCCCGGCATGACCAGATCGCACAGCACCAGCTCGAAGTCGTGCATGGCCGACTCGAGCAGGGCGAGTGCGGCCGCGCCGTCGCTCGCTTCGACCACGTTGTGGCCGGCCTCGACGAGGGCGCGGGACACCAGCATCCGGACGACTTCTTCATCGTCTACGACGAGAATGGGGCGGGAGGGACTGCCGGTCCGATCGAGCGTGCGGGTCACGGGGTTCCATCCAGGGAGGGGAGTACGCTAGATAGAGCGTACCCTCCTACTTCACTGTGACGGACGTCACGCTGTCGGGCCGGCGCCGGTCTGCGGCGGGGGACTCCGCCACAATCGTGCGGTAGACCTCGAAGGTGCGGGCGACGAACCGCTCCAGCGTGAAGTTTCCCTCGTAGCAGGCCCGTCCGCCGGCTCCCATCCGCATGCGGAGCCCCGGGTCGACGAGCAGCCGCTCCAACCGGCTGCGGACCGCGGCCACGTCCCCACGCGGGACCAGGTATCCGGTCTCGCCGTCCCGCACCGACTCCACCAGTCCCGCCACGGAAGACGCCACCACCGGAAGCCCGGCGCGCATCGCTTCGAGAACGCTCAGGGGAAAGCCTTCCCAGTTCGTGATCAGCAGCCCGATCTGGGCGTTCGCCAGGATGCGCTCCACATCCATCCGCTGGCCCAGGAAGTGGACCCGGTCGGCGATGCCGAGACTGCCGGCGAGGGCCTGCATCTCGACCATCAGCGGCCCCTCGCCCACGAGGTCGAGCTCCCAGGGATGCTGCCGCAACCCCTGGAGAGCCTGGAAGAGGGTGGGGTGGTCCTTCTGGGCGCCGAAGCGCGCGACCATCACCAGGCGCGGCGGGGCCCGGCCCGGCTCCGCGCGCAGGAGCGGTGCGATGTCGGGCATGCCGTTGTAGACGGTCACGATGCGGTCCGCCGTGGTGATGCGTGCCTGGATCGCGAGCTGCCGGTCGAACTCGGAGACCGTGATGATCCGGGTCGCGAGCGGACCGGCGAGACGCTCGATCTGCCGGTACAGGGTGGCCTGTACCGGCGCGATCCCGGGCGTGAAGTTCCAGCCATGTGCGGTGAGGACGGCGGGAATTTTCAGCGAACGGCCCACCAGGCGTCCCAGGATCCCGGCCTTGGACGAGTGCAGGGCCAGGAGGTCCGGCTGCAGCGGCTCCACCGCCCGGCGAATCTCACGCAACGCGCGCAGGTCACTCGCTGGCCGGATGGGGACGGTGAGGTGCCGCAAGGAAACAACAGGGATGCCCCGTCCGCGGAGATCGGCGAAGAACGGCCCATCCCCTCCCATGAGCACGGTGGGGGTGTGCCCCCGGGCCAGGGCCGCCTCGGCGAGATCGCGCACATGGATCTGCACCCCGCCGATCGGCTCGGCACGGGTCACGACGTAGGCAATCTTCACCCCGAACCTCCACGAGAGAACCAGTGCGGCGGATGCGGGCGGGTCGCACCGAGGCAGAGCTGTCCCACGGGGCAGGAAGTATACGCGGTCGATCGGTGACGCGGCATCCGGGCGCGAGGCAGTGCGGCCGGGCTGCGGCTTCTTGCGTCTTCTGTCAATATAGTTGACGCTTTTTCGTTACAATTGGCTTGAGTGGCATTTCCTAAATAGATGATTAGCAATATCTTCCGGAGCAGGCAAAATCCACGGTTCCGGGGCTTCGTCTAAGAATTACGTATTGAGTGCAGTGCTGCACCTCCGTAAATAGAGTGCA
>DASUSR010000003.1:0-10025 GCA_036375015.1 Gemmatimonadales bacterium | reverse complement strand
ACGGACGCCGGCGCGCCGGAAGGGGTCGCGCAGCCGGTGGAGCCCGGCGCGGAAGTCGGCCATCCGGCGCGCCACTGTCGAGTCCGGCTCCGCGCCGGTGGAACGGGGAAAGAACCCGATCAGCGTGGGACCCTCGATGATGACGACTCCCGTGTCCGCGGTAACCGGGAGCCGCGGCGCCACGGACCGCTCGGCCCGGGCCGCGCAGCCGACGGCCCCGGCGGCGAGGGCGAGATGTACCACGATCCGGGTCATCCGTCGCCTTCCGTCCCGAACCCGCTTAGGCTCAACCTCAGCGACGGGGAGAGCACCGCCATGCGTATACGGCACGATGTCGATAGCCACCGGTTCCTCGGCGAGACCGCGTCGGGCACCGCGGTGCTGGCCTACACCCGCGTCCCGAGCGGCGCGCTCGAGCTCTACAACACGTACGTCCCCGCCCCCGAGCGGGGCCGCGGCCTGGGCGGCCGGTTGGTCGAGGCCGCGGTCGCCTACGCCAGAGAACAGGGTCTCCGAATCGTCCCGACCTGCTGGTACGTGGCCGAATGGCTCGACGCGCATCCCGAGCACGGGGACCTGCTCGACGACTGAATCGTACGCCCTGCTATCCCTCCCGCGCACCTCTATTCGAGACTCCTGCCGTACGAACCGCCTCCCGCCGCCGGGCTGGCCCGACTTCTGCGGCGGCGATCGGGTGCACCGACGGACGCCGCCTCCGGGCGGGCGATCCGGGCATTTCACCGCACTACGCACGACCCTGCAGTTGCGGAGGCTGGTATGCAGAGCACTCTCGTCCAGGTTGGGTGGGCCCTCGCGGTCGGGTTGGGCCTCTACGGATTCTACTGCCATTGGGAAGCGGGAAGAGCGGACCTCGCCGCGGTACGCGGCCCGGCCCCCACATCCCGGGGACCTGCCCTTCCCCTCGAGGCGAGCCGCTACCGCGCCCGATGCCGGTGGGCGCTGCTGGGCTGCTCCCTGCTCGTGGCTTTGGGCATCTTCTCGGCCTTTTGATCCGCGTCGTGCCCGCGGGCCCGCCCTCCGGAGGCGGACTCGCGGGTGAGCAGCGGGATTCTCCTGCCCTGCGCCGAGCACGCGATCAGCGTCTCCAGCCGGCGCATCCGCGTCTCCTCCCGCTTCGCTTCCATGACCCAGTACGCGCTGGTTCGCCGGTAGCCGGGCGGCTGTGCCTGGAAGAACACCCAGGCTTTCCGCTCGGACCGGAGTCGCCGGAGGTACGCGGGGGCGAGCCCCTTCCCACGATTCTCGTAGGAATAGACCCTCGAGCGGCGCTCGATGCGTTCCGCGAATGCCCGACTGCCCGCCGGCCGCATTCGCCCTTCCCGCTCCAGCTCCTCTGCCCGGCGGATGTTCACCGCGCTCCAGACGCTTCGGGGACGCCGGGGCGTGAAACGGACGCTGAAGCTGTCCTGGTCGATGCGCCGGCGGACTCCGTCGATCCACCCGAAGCACAGCGCCTCGTCCAACGCCTCAGAATAGGCGAGGCCGGGCATCGCGGCGCCCCGCTTCCAGCAGCGGACGACCAGCTCCGGGGTGCCCGCGTGGTGCCGTTCCAGCCAGGCCCGCCACGCCGCGGCGGAGGGAAAATCCGCCGGCTTCATCGCCCGAAGGTCCAGCCGGTGAACAGACCGACCCACACCATGAGCCCGGCGAGCGCCAGGTACAGGAGCGCCGTCACCTCATCCCCCACCAGATCCCGCAGCCACTTCGCTTTATGGTGCTCCCAGAACCACCAGGGCCGCACCACGGTCATCAGGGCCAGGAAGGCACCGAACCCGATCCAGAGCACCCGGTCCGTCCTCCATCCGTGCTCTCCTGCCAGTCCCCACAGGGTGGCCAGCAGCAGCAGCGAGACTCCGGTGAGGACCAGGGCTCCCCGCCACGGCGGGCGCCCCGTCATGTCCGCCGTCCGATACCGAGTAGATGGGCGCTGACCCCGAGGAGTGCGGGCTCGGACTCGATCGCCCGCGCGGACCGGAGCAGCCGCTCGCGGCCGGCCGGGTCGGCCCAGCGGCGGTCGAAATCCGACAGCATCCACGCGGCGCCCTCCACACCGTAGAGTCCCTCCACTCGGAACCCCGCGGCGCTCAGCTCCGCCTCGAGCTCGGCCGGGTGGTGGAAGTAGGCGGTCGTGAAGTAATCCTGTCTCGGCGTCGGGTTGCGGTGTCGGCCCGTGGCAAGGTCCTGCTCCACGATCAGGGCAAAGTCGGCGTCCCCGAGCAGATCGCGCGCCAGCCCGTCGAAGAGCGAGGCGAAGCGCGAGATCGCGGCAGCGACGAGCAGCCCCCCCGCTCGCAGCACCCGATGCGCCTCGGCGAGCGCGCGGGCCCGATCGTGTGCCTCGGGCAGGTGGTACAGCGGCCCGAGCATCAGCACCAGATCGGCGGAGCGATCCGGCTGGTCGAGCCGGCGGGCATCGCCCACACGGCAGCTCGCCATCGGGCGGCGGAGCCGGGCCGAGGCACGGCGGGCCTCGTCCACTAGGCGGGAAACGGGGTCGAGGAGATGGACCTCGTACCCCAGCTCGGCGAGCCGGCAGGCGTATGGGCCCGAGCCGCCGCCCACGTCGAGGACCACCGCGGGCGCGGGCGGCGCCACCCGGTCGAGGATCTCGCAGGTCCGGGCGAACTCCAGCTGCGCCGCGCCACGACCGAGCCGGATCTCCTCGGGCGCGTGCGCGTAATACGCGGCGATCGTCTCGTCCAGGAGCGGCGGTGATGCGTCGTCGCTCACCGGTTCGATTCTCCCACCGGCTCCACGACCAGCTCCAGCATGGACGGATACCCGCCGGTCAGCACCCGCTGCGTGACCCGCGAGGCGAGCCGATTGCGGCCCCGGTTCCGGATCTCGCCGCGGAGCGCGTAGGCCGCCGAAGAGTCCACGGCGCGCCAGGGGAACTCGAGCCAGAACCGGATCGGCAGCCGCGTCGTGCCCAGTCGCTGCCGCGATTCCGCCACGATGGACTCCTCCACGCCGGGCGCCGGGAGGCGCACCAGCATCAGCCGAAGCACCGCGTCCGGGCTCAAGGGAATTTTGGCCGGAGAGCTGATCACGCCGACCACGAGGCCGGTGCCCGGCTCGAATGCCGGACGCCGCTGGGAGAATGGCTTCCCGACGCCGGAACACCCCGCGACGCACACCGTGGCGAAGAGCAGCGCTAATCCTGATGCCGGCGCAGCCATTCCCTTCCGATCCCCCACGCCAGTCCGGCCGCGAACCCGAGCGGGCCGGTGATGAAGATGCCGAGAAGGGGCCCCTGATTGGCGTCGGGGGCGAAGACGATCGGCCCGAAGAAGCCGAGCGCGAACCCGATCCCCCCGACCAGGAAGGCGGGCCCCATGGCGCGCCGGACCCGGCCACGCCACCCGTCGCCGAAGGCGCCGTAGTGCAGGAGCACCGCCAGGACCACGAGGAGCAGCAGCAGGGCGCCCATCATCCGCCCTCGGCCACGAGCGGCGTGAAGCGCTCACATTGAACTCGAACCTGGAGCGCCACTCCATCGTCGGTGGTTCCCTCGACCACGATCGTGCCGGCCTCGGGACCGCCTTCGAGCCTCGCGGTGCCCCGGCCCTGTCGCTCGCCGCCTTCCACGGTGGCGATGCGGTGGACGCCCGAGCCGGTGGAGAGCGCCAGGTTGAACGATTCGGGCCCCGACGCCTCACGCCAGAAGGTGAGGTTGAGGTGTCGAATCTCCTCTCCCTGCCCGGCGCTGAACCGGGCACTCCACAGCGCGGCTGGCCGCTGGTAGATCGAGCCCTCACCGGCGTGCTCGCACTCCCCCAGACCCTTCGCGGTGAGCGACTGATTCCCCAGTGTAGCGGCGATCTCCATCGGGGTCGATCCGGGCGGGACGATCCTGCCGCCGGTCGCGCCGCCCGCCGCCGATGAGCCCGGCGCGGACTCCGCGGACGAGCGGTCCGGAGGCCGCGCGTCTCCGCAGGCGAGGAGGGCCGTGACTCCGAGGGCAGGCAGGTATCGCCACCGCGACATGAGACGCTCCGATGGTTGGTGGGCTGGGCACTCGCGTGCCGGGGCTCACTTCGCGGCGTAGTGCTCCGCCCCGAGAAAGTGCAGTGAGACGTAGGGCTCGTCGCCGACGACCCAGCTGTCGTGCGGGATCGGCGGAATGTAGAACAGCTCGCCGGCGTTGAGCTCCACCACGTGCCCCTCCCCGAAGGCCGCCGTGGCGGTGCCGGAGAGCACCAGGCCGACATGCTCGACCGAGCACCTGGTGGCGCCCACGGCCGGACCGACGTGCACCGACCAGCGCCAGCCCGGCTCGTAGGTGGCCCGGCCGATCGTCACCCCGCCGAGGCGCACCAGCTCGAAGCGTCCTTTCACCATGTGCCGGACTTCGTCCGGCGCCTCGAAGCGCTTGAGGATCACATCCACGTCCATGGAAGCTCCAGTCGTGTCAGAAGCGGGAGGGGTACAGCCCACCGCTCTCGTCCATCTCCCCGGTGTCCGCGTAGGTCAGCGGGGAAACATCGGGCCGGGTCACCCGACCACCGAGCACGCGGGCCACGACCAGCCGGTGATCGCCCGCCGGCAGGTGATCGGTGACCTCACACTCGAGGAACGCCACCGCCTCCTCCAGAATCGGCGCCCCGCCGCGGCCGGGCCGCCACGCCACCCCGGCCAGCTTGTCCTGGTGCCGCCCGGATCGGGTGCCGAATCGGTGCGCGAGGTCGAGCTGGCCCTGCCCCAGCACGCTCGCCGCGAACCCGCCGCTCTCGACCAGCATCGGGTACGTGGCATGGGACGGGTTGATGCTCAACGCGACCAGCAGCGGGTCGAAGGAGACCTGCATGAGCCACGCGGCGGTGAATGCATTCCGCCTGCCGCCGTGGGCGGCGCCGACCACGTAGATGCCCGCGGTCAGGCGGCGGAACAGGGTGGCGATCTCGTTCATGGGTGAACCCTGCCCTCTTGGAGGCTCGAGTCAGGTGCCGGCCTGCCGGGGCATGCTCCCTGCGCTTCGACCCGGAACTGCCGCCCTTTCCCGGAGGAATCATGAATGGCGCCCGGCAACTCGCCGCTGCCCTGGCGGTTCTCGGTGCAATGGCATGCACCCCGATCTCCACGACCCCGCCGGACGAGCCCGCGCCCGCGGTGCGCCGCGGGCCCAGCACGGCGTCGAGGCTGGGCATCCCGCCGGGACACCTCCCCCCGCCCGGCCAGTGCCGGGTCTGGATGCCGGGCAAGCCGCCCGGTCACCAGCCCCGTCCGCGGTCGTGCAACGGCGTCGAGCGGAGCGCTCCCGCCGGGAGCTGGATCGTCCACCGGCCGAGCCGGGACAAGAAGGTCGTGCACGTCCGGGTGGTGGACGAGCGGCGCCCCGGCGTCGTGATCCGCCTCCGGGTGTACGACGCGCACCGCGGCACGCTCATCCGCGAGGGCTGAGCCGGCCCGCCGCGGTCGCCCGTTCGTCACACGTTGAACCAGACGCCATAGCCGCGCCGGCGGAGCTCCAGCGCCAGCTCCCGCTCCGTCAGCTCCGCCTCCTCCCGGGTCAGGTCGGGGTAGCTCTCGTAGAATTCCGGGCGCAGGCGGACGCCATAGCGGTAGACGAATGGGTTGGCCTTGTGGCCGCGCATGTGGCGCCGAAAGCGCAGCTCGGGGGTAAGGCAGGTCGAGCCGACGTAGAGACACGGCTTGCCCGGGTTCCGACGCGGATTCTCCCGAACGAACTTCCGCTCGGTGAGCACCTCCCGGTGCAGCTCCACCACGTACACCCGGCACACCTCCCGAGGTCAGGCCCGGGCCGGCGGCGGCCGGTGCGGCACACCGGGCGCCCGCCGATAGATCCCGGGCTCGACCCTTTCCATGATACCGCCCGCATCGCGCGGCGGACCGAACCCCACGTCCCGGTACAACGCGTGCGCGTTACGGGTCACCAGCATCCACCGCCGCAGACCCTGCAGTCGCGGGCTCCCCATGACGCACGACATCAGCCAGCGGCCCAGCCCGTGACCCCGATGGGCGGGGAGCACGTATACGTCGCAGACGTGGGCGAACGTTGCCTCATCGCTGATGACGCGTGCCAGGCCGACCTGCCCCTCCGGCGCGTACAGCCCGAAGCAGATGGAGTGGCGCAGCGAGCGCTCCACCAGCTCGAGGGGAATGCCCTCCGCCCAGTAGGAGGTGCAGAGGTAGCGGTGTACCGCACGGGCATCGAGCCGGGCGGGGTCGGTGGAGATCGCGTAGATCCCGCGCTTGTAGAGCTCGATCATAAGAAGCGGGAAAGCTCCCGCGCCAGGTGCTTCGCCAGCTCGCGGTCCCGGTCGGGATCGAACGGCGGGGCCGCGCCCCAGTCGTGCAGCCAGACCGGAGCACGGCGGCGGGCCGGATCCTCCCAGGCGTAGCGGGGAATCACGTGGGCGTGCAGGGCGGGCTCGACGTTGCCGAGAATCTCGTAGTTGATCCGCTCCGCTCCGGTGACGGCGAGCACCGCGTCCCCGAGACGCGCCATGTCGCCGAGGAATCGGTCTCGCGCCTCGCCCCGGAGGGCGTTGAGGTGCGGGACGACGGGGTCGGGCAGCAGAAGCACGTACCCCGGCAGGATCTGGGGATCGCCAAGCAGCGCCCATCCGGACGGCAGGCGGGCCACGACGCGACTCAGGGTTCCCGCGGCGGCCTCGGCGACCTGTCGGTGGATGGCGGTGCTCACGGCGCCGTCCGGCTGCGCCGCGCTCGGCCGGCCGAGCGCGCCATCAGGCGAACAGCACGACCGTCAGCGCGGCGCCGGTAAGGACCAGCGCCCAGCCGAGGGCGAGCACGAAGCGGTAGCTCGAGGTGCCCGGTCGGTCGGCCGGCGAGATATCGCGGCAGAACCGCTGGAACTCGATGGCCCCGCCCGCCATCGCGACCGCGCCGAGCGCCACCAGCGCGCTGCCCAGGTAGGGCGAGAGCCCGTGACCGGGAACAACGTTCCCTCCCGCCTGCATCTGCACCAGTCGCATGAACAGCCCGAACCGTGCGATGATGAACCCGAAGCCCATGATGGTGACGCCGGTGCGAAGCCAGGCGAGCATGGTCCGTTCGGCGGCGAAGTAGACCCGGGGATCGGGTGCGGTCGGAGTCATGGGCGATCCGGTTTTACAGGTTCGGTGCAGGAGCTTGCGCGCCGCGCAACCGGCGGGCGGCGCGCCTCTTGCTCGCACCGGGGACATCCCGACTCGCGAGTGCGCCCCGATGCCCAGCCATGGTGGAAGCCGGCCTGTCCGAACGCAATTCGTCCTCGCGGTTTGCGGGGCGCTCGCGCTTTCGGGATGCGCCGCCAAATACTCGCAGGTTCCCCCCCGCCTCGATCTGGCCCCCTATGGTCGGGTGGCCATCGTCACCTTCGCGGCCGACCAGCAGGCGAACCAGGCCATGAGCACCATGGCCACCCAGCGCTTCGCGGAGGCGGTCCTGGCCGGGCAACCGGGGGTGGAGCTGCTCGAGCTCGACGCCTCGGATTCATCGCTCCGGGCCATCCCGGCTCACGACGCGCCGGCCCTGGCCAAGATGCTCGGCCGCGATCGGGACGTAGCGGCGGTGTTCGTCGGCTCGCTCAAGACCACGGGCCTCAAGCCGCGCGGCAAGATCAACACGGCGGGGATGCAGGTCCGGGCGTCGGTCTCCGCCGAGCTGAGCGTTCGACTCCTGTCCACGCGCAGCGGTGGAACGGTGTGGCGTTCCACCGGCGCCGCCGAGGGCACCGTCGGCCGGCTTGCCGTCGCCGGCGGACTCCCCGCCGTGGCCGTGCGGGACCAGGAGGAGGCGTACGGTGAGCTGGTGCGCGGCCTGGTGAACGACGTGAGCCGGGACCTGCGCCCGACCTGGGTCAAGCAGTAGAGCGCCGACGTCGTCTCCCGTGATCAGGACGGGCCACCCCGGCCCACCTCCGCGCGGCGCGCGGTGGCCTCGTCCAGCCGCGCGCGCAGCGCGCTCAGCACCGCATCGGTGCCCGTGTACTGCCGGCCGTAGCCCAGATTGAACGCATAGTCGAAATCGGCGGGGTTGAGGCCCTGGGTGTGCTGGAGGATAGTCTCCAGCTTGTCGAGCCCCTTCGCCAGACGCGCCTCGGCTGTGTCCGCGGCCTCGTACTCGTCCCAGAGGGCGATGATCTCGCGGCTGATCCGCTCGGGGAGAGGGCGGAGGAGCTGCAGCAGATCCTCCCGCTCGCGCGCCGCCTTGCCCGGCGCGGCCTCCTGCGCCGGGGCGGGCACGTCACCCCAAATCGCCTCGCCGAGATCGTGGATCAGGCACATCCGGAGCAGCCGGGCGAGGTCGATGCCCGGCTCGCGGCCATAGAGTACCATGGCCATCAGGGCGAGGCGCCAGGTGTGCTCCGCCACGCTCTCGGGATGACCGAGCGAGGTCCAGCCGCTTCGCGTCATCGTCTTGAGCCGCTCGGCGGCCCGGAGGAACTCCAGGATTCCGTCGAGCTCCTCGGGGCGGACACCCGCCCCGGAATTATCCCCTGACTGGGGGCTCATCGGTTCGGTGGGTACGGCGGACCGGGTGCACGCTGCGGCTCATCGGCGCCTCGCTGGGGAGAGCAGACAATCTAGCGCGGATTCCCATACGGTGCAGCGCGGGAAACGTTCGCGGCCTCGCAGGCGTACGGTCAGGTATGCGTCATCTCCCTCGTCGTCCGGCCCGGTATTCCGCGCTCGCGATGCTGGTCTGCGCACCCGTCGCGCCGCTCCCCGCCCAGGCGGCACCCGGCTGCGCCGCCGATGCGACCTACACCACCCTCGACTTCTGGATCGGGAGCTGGGACGTCTACGTAGGCGATACGCTGGTCGGCACCAATCGCATCAGCGCCGTCCTGCGCGGCTGCGCCGTAGTGGAGGAATGGGAGGACGCCCGCGGCGGTCGGGGACGGAGCCTCTTCTACGTGGAGCCGGGCACCGACCGCTGGAAGCAGGTGTGGGTGACCGACTCGCCCCGACGGCCCGGTGGCGTGAAGGAAAAGCGGCAGATGGCTCCGGCAGCCGGGGGCGGCGTGCGCTTTCTTGGCGAGGTCTCGGCGAACGGCGTTGCCAGACTGGACCGCACCACGCTCCTGCCCCTGCCCTCGGGCGAGGTGCGTCAGCTCATCGAGGTCTCGGACGACGGGGGCACCACCTGGCGCGCGGTGTTCGACGCGCGCTACCGGCGGCGACGCGCTAGGCGTCGCGTTCCAGCCGCACCTCCGTGCCGTCCGGCAGGCCGTGCAGCCGGCCCGCGAGCTCCGCCAGCAATCGGCGCCGCTCCAGGGCATCGGCCGGCCGCAGCTCGCGCTCTGCTCCCTCCGCCTCCAGCGCGAAGGGCGGGTAGGCCGCCAGGAGCTGCCCCGGCTGGAGACGCCCGCCGTCGCTGAGAAAGCCCAGCAGCGGAGCGTAATCGAGCATCTCTTCCGGATCGGCGAGCAGACGGGTGAAGAACGACTCCAGCGAGTCCGCGACCACCGACAGCTCGCCCAGCTCTCCGCTCACTCGAAGGACACGCCCGTCGCGCACCAGGAACTGATCGCCGAAGGCATCCTCCGCAAACGGGACGTCGTCCGTCCGAACCTCGGGAAAAAGACGGTGGAGCGCGTCGGGGCCCTCCCAGGCGTCACGCAGGGAGTGCCAGACGGGTGCCCGGGTGGCCCCGCGGACGTGCAGCCCGCCCTGGAATGCCACGCAGCCGTTCCGCGCGCGGAGCGCGGCCGCGAGCTCCCCGGGCAGCCGGTCGAGGATGCCCGGATCGTCCAGCGGAGCGCCGGGGTAGACGAGGTGCGGCAGGTCGAGATGCATGGGCCTTTCCCGTCAGGGGGTTGGCAGCGCCAGCCCGGAAGCGCCGGCCGACGATTGACACCTTCTGCGCGCAGGCCTATACACCGGGGAGCATAGCGACCGACAGCGACCCAGGCAGGAGTGACACATGCATACCTCGAGCTGGACCGCGCCGCGCCCGTCCCTGCTCCCCCTGGCGGCGGTCTCGCTCGCCGGCGCCGCCGTCGGATACGTCCTGCGAGGCGAGCGGGGGCGCCC
>DASUSR010000002.1:0-7632 GCA_036375015.1 Gemmatimonadales bacterium | reverse complement strand
GCCCGGCATGCTCTTCGAGGAGCTGGGCTTCCGCTACTTCGGCCCGATCGACGGCCACGACCTGAACACCCTCTGCGACACCTTCGCCTTCGTGCGCGGCATGAGCGGTCCCCGGGTCATCCACGTGATGACCCAGAAGGGGAAGGGCTTCTCCTTCGCCGAGGACAACCAGGAGAAGTGGCACGGGCTCGCCGCCTACGACCCGGTCACCGGGGAGGCCCGCAAGAAGGCGAGCGGCCCGCCGACCTGGACCCAGGTCTTCGGCGAGGGCCTCACCGCGCTCGCGGGAGAGCACCCCGAGCTCGTGGCGGTCACGGCGGCGATGCCGTCGGGCACCGGGACGAGCGTCTTCGAGAAGAAGTTCCCGGAGCGCTTCTTCGACGTGGGCATCGCGGAGGGGCACGCGGTCACCTTCGCCGGCGGTCTGGCCACCCAGGGCATCCGGCCGGTCGTCGCCATCTACAGCACCTTCCTCCAGCGGGCGTACGACAACGTCATCCACGACATCGCGGTGCAGCATCTGCCCGTGACGTTCTGCATGGACCGCGCGGGGCTGGTGGGCGAGGACGGCCAGACTCACATGGGGCTCTACGACATCGCCTACATGCTGGCCGTGCCGGGGATGACGGTCACCGCGCCCAAGAACGGCGACGAGCTGATCGGCTTGCTGCGGACCGCTCTGGCGCATACCGCCGGGCCCTTCTGCACCCGGTACCCCCGCGACAAGGCGCCGGCCGAACCGCGCCCCGCGGCCGAGATCGCGGCGGTGCCCTACGGCACCTGGGAGCAGCTCCGCCGGGGCGGCGAGGTGGCCATCCTCGCGGTAGGCACGATGGTGGCGCCCGCGGTGCAGGCAGCGGAGACCCTGGCCGCGGACGGCATCGAGTGCGCGGTGGTCAACTGCCGGTTCCTCAAGCCGCTCGATTCCGCGATGCTGGAGTCGCTGGTCCAGCGGCACCGGGTCCTGGTGACCGTGGAGGAGGGGACCATCGTCAACGGCTTCGGCGCCTACCTCGCGGAAACACTGCAGACCACCCACCCTGAGGTCCGGGTCGTGGCGCTCGGCGTGCCCGACCGTCTCATCGAGCAGGCGCCTCGCGCCGAACAGCTCGAGCTCTACGGGCTGACCGCATCGGGCATCGCGCGCCGCATCACGGCGCTCCAGCACGAGGAGAGCCTCGAGGCGCGATGAAGGTCGGCGTCGTCGGCAATCCTCGCTACCCCGATCTGCGGGGGGTGCTGGAGCACGTCGCGCGGCAGGCGCCCGGCCTCGGCGTGACGCTCTTCTGCGAGGAGCGACTCGGCGCCTTCTGGAGCCGGGACGTGCCCTCGTTCGAGGGCGTGGACCTCGACGCCCTCGTCACCTTCGGCGGCGACGGCACCCTGCTCCGGGGCGCCCGCCTCCTCGGCGGCCGCGAGACGCCCATCCTGGGCGTCAACCTGGGCCGCGTCGGCTTCCTCACCACCGCCACCCGCGAGACCATCGACCACGCCTTCGACGCCCTCGTGGCGGGCCGCTATCTCACCGAGCGGCGCCAGGCGCTCGAGGCGTCGATCCGGGACGGCGCCGGCACCACCCGCGCGGTCCAGATGGCGGTCAACGACGTGGCCGTGCACAAGGGCGGGGTCGCGCGCGTGGTGCGGGTCAACGTCTTCATCAACGGCGAGAACGTCGGCCCCTACAGTGCCGACGGCATCGTGATCGCCACGCCCACCGGCTCCACCGCCTACAGCCTGAGCGCGGGAGGGCCCATCGTGGTGCCCGGCGTGGAGGCCATGGTGGTGACCCCGATCGCCGCGCATACCCTGGCGGTCCGGCCGCTGGTCGTGCCGGCTACCTACCGCATCGTGATCGAGCCGATCGCGGGATGGGCCGACGACCTGCTGGTCTCGTTCGACGGGCAGACCGGGACCACGCTGGCGCCTGGCGAGAAGGTGGACCTCCGCCGCGCCGACCACCGGGTCTGTCTCATCCGGCTCGGCGGCGACGGGTTCTTCACCCGGATGCGGCAGAAGTTGCACTGGGGCGACCTGTCCGATCGCGAGGCGAAGCGGTGATCACCGAGCTGCGGGTGCGCGACCTCGCGACCATCGCGGACGTCACCCTGCCGCTCGGCGCCGGGCTCAACGTCCTCACCGGAGAGACCGGGGCGGGGAAGTCGATGCTGGTGGATGCCATCGCCCTGCTGCTGGGCGAGCGGGCGGCGAGCGGGAGCGTGCGCCCCGGCGCGCCCAAGACCATCGTCGAGGGCGTGTTCGAGGGCGTGGACAAGGCCACCCGGCAGCGGATCGAGTCGCTCGGACTGGACGTCGAGGACGGCCGGGTGATCGTGCGCCGGGAGGTCTCGACCGAGGGCCGCTCCCGCGCCTGGGTGAACGGGAGTCCGACCACGGCGGCGGTGCTCGGCCGCCTGGGTGCGCTCCTGGTGGACCTCCACGGACAGCACGAGACCCAGTCGCTGCTCCATGCCGACGCGCAACGCGACATTCTGGACGCCTTCGCGCACGCGGAGGCCGAGCGGGAGGCCGTCGCCGAGACGCACCGGGCGTTGGCCGCGCTCCGGTCCGAGGAGACGGCGCTCGCAGGCCGGCGGGACGAGGTGCGGCGGCGGGCCGACTACCTGCGGCACGTGGTGGCGGAGATCGACGGAGCCCGGCTCAAGCCGGGCGAGGACGAGGCGCTCCAGGTCGAGGCCCGGCGGCTGAGCCAGGCCGGCGCGCTCGCGGAGCTGGCCCAGCGCGTCGCCGACGCGCTCGAGGGCGATGGCGGCAGCGCACTCGGCGCGCTGGCGACGGCCGACCGTGCGCTCGCGTCGCTCGAGAAAACTGATCCGGATACCGCGGGGTGGCGCGAGATGCTGGACACCGCCTATGCCAACCTCTCCGAGCTCTCCCGGCTGGCCGCGACGTACGCGGCCGAGATAGAGGAGGATCCCGAGCGGCTGGCGGAGATCGAGCGGCGGCGCGATCTCCTGTTCCGGCTCACCCAGAAGTACGGCGCCGACATCGGGGCGGTGCTGGCCACGCGGGAGGAGTCATCGCGGGAGCTGGAGCTGCTCGACACCGCGGACGTGGACCTCCGTGCCCTGGCGGCGCGGCGGACGGCGGCGGAGGCGGCGCTGCGGGCGGCCGCCGAGTCCCTGAGCGCGCGGCGCCGGGATGCCGCCGAGCGGCTGGCGCGCGGCGTCAACCGCCTGCTGCCCAAGCTCGGCCTGCCCGGCGGCCGGCTCGGGGTGGGCCTGCTGCCTCTCCCGGAGCCGAGCGCGCAGGGCCAGGAATCGGTGCAGCTCGACGTGCAGCTCAACATCGGGCTCGAGGCCAAGCCGCTCGCGCGGGTAGCCTCCGGCGGCGAGCTCTCCCGCCTCATGCTGGCGCTCAAGGTGGTGCTCGCGCGGCACGACGCGATCGCCACGCTGGTCTTCGACGAGGTGGACCAGGGGATCGGTGGGGAGGTGGGGGCGCAGGTCGGCGACGCGCTGGCGGAGGTCGCCGCCCGGCACCAGGTGCTGGTCATCACCCACCTGCCGCAGATCGCGGCGCGCGCGGACCAGCACCTCGTGGTGTCGAAGGAGGCGCGCGGGGGGATCGCTACGAGCGACGTTCAGACCATTCACGGCGAGGACCGCGTGGCCGAGCTCGCGCGCATGCTGGGAGACACGGAGGGGTCCGCGGCGCGGCGGCACGCGCAGGAGTTGTTGAGGAAGTCCGGGGTCTAGGGGCCTAGAAGATCCCCAGGTAGACCCGGAACCGCGCCCGCAGCCGGTGCACGTCCGGCACCACCCCGCCCGAGGCCCGCAGCACCCGCTCGTAGCTCCAGCCGGCGTCCACCGGCAGTCCCCGCCCACCCGGCCGCAGCCCGCCCGGATTGGAGTAGGTGATCCCGATCGCGATGAGGGTCGCGCTCGCGTCGGTCCCTTCGGCCAGCACCGCCGCATCCACGCCGGGGATCTCGTCGGCGCCCTCCCGATAGCGCACGTCGTCCTCGCCCCGCGAGTGGTGCTCCAGCGAGCCCATCAGCGCGAGGGTGCGCGCCAGCCGGAAGAACGGCCGGGCCGCGACCGTCACTACGTCCCCCGGATCGAGCGTCAGCTCCGCCAGCCGGTCCTGTCCCGGAAACGGCTGGGACGGCGGCGCCACCCGGGCCACGATGTCTCCCGCGAGCTGCCGGTTGTAGCCTCCCTCCAGCCGCACTCCCCAGTCGCCGCTGCCGAGATCCACGGTGGCGCGCATCTCGAAGTCGGTCTGCTCGTCGCCGCTCCCCAGCGCGAACAGCCGGTCGGTGCGCGGGCGCACGCCGGTGGGGAAGCGGACCAGCCCCTCCACCGCCGCCCGGAGCCCGCCGCGGCGCCCCTCCGTGTCCCACCGATCCACCAGGGTGACGGCCACGCCGGCCTCGGCGTCGCCGCGGAAGCTGAGCAGCGACTCTCCGGGCCGGAGCCCGATCGGCCCTGCGGGGTCGCCGAGGGCATTCTCCAGCTCCTCGCCGGTGAGCGGCGCGCCGGCGAGCGCCGGGGCGGCGGTGAATCCCTCCACGCCGAGGCCGCCGGCCAGGGTGGTCTGGAGCGACGCGACGCGGGCACCGATCGCGGTGCCCGCGTCGCTCGCGGCGACGGGCACGAAGGCCGACGCACTCGTCGGGTCGGCCAGCAGCAGGAAGAGATCGCCCCGCAGTGCCGTGCCCTCCGCGAGTGCGGCGTCGGCGGCGGCGCGCTGGGCGGGATCGCCGTCGTAGGTGCCCGCGCCGATCCGGGCCGCGAGCGTCGTGAGGGCGGCGTCGAACTGCTGGAAGAAGGGGTCGTGGGCGGCGAGCCCGGGGTTGAGGCCGGCGTTGGCCGCCGAGCCGTCGAGCGCCAGCTCGTACTGCACCCGGGAGCGCACCAGCGGCATTCGGCCGAAGATCGTGATCGCGCGGGTGAGTCCCAGGCTCCCGCCGAAGTTCACGAACCCGCGGTCGGCGTGCGCGTCGGCGGAGACGCCGCCGAGATTGAGCTGAAACCCCGGGAGGCCGGCGATCGTGCGGATCCGGCTCTCCGCCCCCGCGAGCGAGGGCAGCAGCGCGCTCCCCAGCGCGGAAGTGGCGAGGCTGCTGCCGAGCGGCTCACTGGTGCCGTCCACGAACCGGTCTTCCCAGGTCTCGAAGAAGCCGTCCACCTCCACCCGGAAGACACCGGGAGGCACGCCCACCGGCGGCAGCTGGGCCACGCCGGCGGATGGCGCCAGCAGGGAGAGGATCGTTCCCAGTCGCCGCACAGCAAGCCCCACAGCTCCTCCCCGTAGTAGGGTCCGTCGTGGAACCGATTGTCACGTGAGTGGTTGGGGAAGTTCGCCGGTTCAGGGCGGGTTTGCCAGCCATCCGCCCGGGCCTAGATTCCGCCGCTGTGAACCGCATATCCCCGGCCCGGCAGGCGACCGCGCTCTACGCTTCCGTCTTCTCCGCCCGGCCGGTCGTCCTCACGTCCGCGCCGGGCCGAGTCAATCTGATCGGGGAGCACACCGACTACAACGGCGGCCCGGTTCTGCCGGTGGCGCTGGACCGGCGGACGGCCGTGGCGGCGAGTCATGCGGACGACTGGATCGTCAGCTCCACCATGGACGGCAAGGTGCGCGCCCTCGACGTGGACGCGCCGCTCCGGAAGGCGTGGACCGACTATCTCGTCGGCGTGGTGCGCGAGCTCCGCGGGGTCGGCGCCGCACCGGCCGGCGCCCACGTGGCGGTGGCCACGAGCCTCCCGATCGGCGCGGGGCTCTCGTCGTCCGCCGCGCTCACCGTGGCTGCCGCCAAGGCGCTGAGTCTCCTCGCGGGGCGCCGTCTCACCCCGGTGCAGCTGGTGGACATCGCCTTCCGCGCGGAGCACGACCGGGTGGGCGTGCGCTGCGGGCGGATGGACCAGACCGTCGCCGCCCACGGGGAGCGCGGCACCGCACTCCTGTTCGAGACCGGAAGCGGGGTGATCCAGCGGGTACCGTTCCCCGGACGGCTGTGGGTGGTGGAGACCGGCGTCTCGCACGCGCTCACGGGCGGAGCGCTCAACGACCGGCGCAGGGAATGCGAGGAGGCGCTGGCCTACTGCCGCGAATGGCGGCGCGGACTGGCCCACCTGGCGCAGCTCCACCCCTCGGACCTCGCCGAGGTGGAGCGTCGCCTCCCGCCGCCGCTGGTGCCGCGGGTACGCCACGTGGTGACCGAGACCTCCAGAACCCGCGCCGCGGCGAAAGCGCTGGCGGAGGGGGACCTGCCCGCGCTCGGGCGGCTGCTGGTCGAGGGACACGAGTCACTGCGGGTGGACTATCAGTCCACCGTTCCCGAAGCGGATCATATCGTGGAGCGCGCCGTGGCCAGGGGTGCCTACGGCGCGCGTCTCACCGGGGCTGGGTGGGGAGGAGCGGTCGTGGTGCTCGCGCCGGCGGACCGGGAGGCGCGGATCGTCGCCGAGGTGGGCCGGGACTTCCGCGACCGGTTCGGGCGCACACCCGAGATGTGGAGCACGCGGGCGTCCTCGGGAGTGCGGCGGGAGACGGTGCCGGTGTAGCTCGCCGACGACTCTCGCCTTATCGGGTGCAGATTCGTCGGGTAGAGGTTACTCTGGAGACTGCGCGCACCGAACCGTGCGCGCTCCGGTGGCGAAACTGGCAAACGCTGCGGACTTAAAATCCGCTGGGAGCAATCCCTTGTGGGTTCGATCCCCACCCGGAGCATCGCCCCGTCGCGGTCATCCCTCGCGACCCGGCTCGAGCATCCTCCTTGCCAGGGCCGCGGCCAGGCCCCCTGCCGTGTACCAGGCCACCGTCATCAACGGCGTCGCCGGCCGCCGCTCTCCGGGCGGGTGGCCCAGCCCGAGCAGCGGCGGCAGCAGCACCGCACCCAGTCCCGCCGCCGCGCCGAGCAGGAGCCCGCGTCGCAGGCGGGTCTGCCGTGATCCGGCTCCCACCAGGGCGTAGTAGATCGTGTTGCTCACGAGGTCCGCGGCCATGGTCTCGCGAAAGAGCTTGCGTCCCCGCGGGGGCCGGCCGCCCAGCGCCCGGATGCCTGCCGAGAGGGCACGCATGCCGATGACCTCCATGCGCGGCGCGTGCCGTATCCGCCGCCGCGCGCCCTCGTTGAGCGCGGTCACGGCGAGGGCGCCGGCCGCGCCCCCCGCCAGCGCCCGCAGGGTGTTGCTCGTCTCCATACGTCGCTCCTCCTGAAGCACACTGCGTAACCTCGGGTGGAGCCGCCCCATGAGGGCAGGCTCGGGCGGTCGGCGGATGTGCCGCGGAGATCCACACTAGGAGTCCGACCCCGCCGAGTCGGTGACCCGCGCCGCGGCGCCCTGGTGCCGGCACCGGCATCGTTGAGTGGTCCGGACGGATACCTCACCAGAGCACACCGGAGCCGACCATGGAGCGGAAGTTCACCCTCGACTACGAGGGGCGGGAGTACACCGTGGAGCGGGGCGAACGCGCCGAGGCCGCAGCGGAGGGCGGGGGCGCTCCGACCGGGCGGGATCGCTGGTACATCACCCTCGGCCCCAAGGCCATCACCAGCCTGGACGCGATTCCGGAGGAGACTCCGGCCAATCTGCGCGAGCGGATCCGCCGCTGGCTGGCCGAGCACCCCGAGATGCCGGTCTCTGAGGACATCGTATTCGGGGG
>DASUSR010000001.1:0-14390 GCA_036375015.1 Gemmatimonadales bacterium | reverse complement strand
TCGAGCTCCCACAGCAGGCCGCTGCCTTCCTCGCGATTGCCGGCGGAGGCGCAGGCGTATGCCAGCACCAGCTTCTTGAGGCTGCGGGACCCCGGGCGTTCCACTTCCTTCCGGATGTCGGCGATCGCCTGCTCGTGAGCGCCCTTGGCGATGTAGGCCCACCAGAGCACCAGCCGCGCCCCCAGGAAGTCGGGGTTCATCGCCAGCGCCTTGCGCAGCTCCTCGATGGCATCGTCGTAGCGGCGGGCGAAGTAGAGCACCCAGCCGACCGCCCGGTTGACCGGCACCGAGAGCGGGTCGAGCTGCTGAGCCCGCTTGGCCTCCGCCAGCGCTTCGGTGTGCCGCCCCAGGGCAGCGAGGTACTCGGCATACCACTCGTGCGCCATGACGTAGCTCGAGGTCAGCTCGAGCGCGCGCTTGAACTCCCGCTCTGCGCCGGACCAGTCGAGATCCGCGAGCCACCGGGCGTAGGCCAGCGAGGTGTGCGCCTCGGCGAGGGTATCGTCCATCTCCAGCGCCTTGAGCGCCATCGCCTTGGCCTGGGCCAGATACTCCACCGGCGACTTCGAGCCGAACCCGATGCTGAGCAGCTCGTAGGCGTCGGCCAGCCCGGCGTAGGCCACCGCGTAGCCCGGGTCCTTGGCGATGGCCAGCTGATAGTACTCGATCCCCTTCTCCACGTCCGGCCCGGACCACTTGTTGGCGTGGAAGCGCCCGAGCAGGTACATGTTGTAGGCCTCGGCGCTGTCGGTGGCCTTCTTCTCCACCCGCTGCTTCTCTTCGGGCGACAGGGCCACCGAAAGGGCGCCGGTGATCTGCTGGGCGACCTCGCTCTGCACCTCGAAGATGTCGCTCAGCTGCCGGTCGAAGGTCTCCCCCCACAGGTGGTCCTCCGTCTTGGGATCCACCAGATGCACCACGATCCGCACCCGCTGGCCGGCGCGCCGAACGCTGCCCTCGAGCACGGCCCCCACTCCCAGCTCGTCGGCGATGGTGGCGATGTTCTTCGTCGTCTTCTTGTAGCGCATCGAGCTGGTGCGGGAGATCACCTTGAGCGCGCTGATCTTGGAGAGCTGGGCGATGATGTCGTCGGTGATCCCGTCGCTGAAGTACTCGTTCTCCGGGTCGGTGCTCATGTTCTCGAACGGCAGCACCGCGACCGACTTGGCGCTGACGATTTCCTGGACGATCGCCTGGGCGGCGCCGACCGCGATCGCCACCGTGGCGGGCGTGCCGAGGGCGTCGGCGAACTGCGCGGCGGTGGCGTACCGGTCCGCCGGCACGTTCGCCATCGCCTTGCGGACGGCGGCATCCACCGCTTCCGGCACCAGGTCGCGCAGGGCGCGGGCGGACGGCACGGGTGAGGTCAGCCGGTTGGCGATCACCGACACGAGGCTGGACCCCTTGAACGGCGGCTCGCCGGTCAGCATCTCGTAGAGCACGCAGCCCAGGCTGTAGATGTCGCTGCGCCCGTCGATGTGCTCGCTCCCCTCCACCTGCTCGGGACTCATGTAGGCCGGCGTGCCCACCACGTGACCGGCGGTGGTCTGGCTCACGTCGATGGCCCGCGCGATGCCGAAGTCCGCCACCAGCGCGTGCCCCGAATCGAGCAGGATATTGGCCGGCTTGATGTCGCGATGGACCACGCCGGCGTTGTGCGCGTAGTTGAGCGCGTCGGCCACCTCGCGCGCGATCAGGAGGGCGTCCGGGATGGGCAACTGACGTTCCCGGGCGAGACGCTGCTGCAGCGAGTCGCCCTGGATGTAGGGCATCACGTAGTAGACCAGGCCGTCGGTCTGGTCCGAATCGTAGAGCGGGAGGATGTGGGGGTGATGCAGGCGGGCCGCGATCTGGATCTCGTGCAGGAAGCGGACGGGCCCCACCTCGGAGGCCAGGTCGGGGCGCAGGACCTTCACGGCCACCGCCCGCTGGTACTTGAGATCCTGGGCCAGAAACACCTTGGCCATGCCGCCCTGGCCCAGCTCGCGCTCGAGGCGATAGCGCGCGGCAAGCGCCGCGCTCAGGCGGTCGAAGAGCGCCGCCACTAGCGCACGCCTCCACCATACCCGCCGGGTACGGTCTGCCGCGTGGGGTACATCGGGTCTCCGCGAGGGTCCGCTCTGCGACGGACCAGCCGAGCCTGCCGCCGGATGACGCCCAACGTTCCGGTCGAGAGCATGCCCGACTTCAACACAGAACGTTCAGCCAATATATCGGCTGACTGTGCGGTCGCTAGGCCGCTCGCCTCCGGCCGCGGCTACGTTCCGCGCGCCGGAGCCGGGGGCGTGCTCCGCGAATCAGCGGACGACCAGCACCGGCCGGCCCTCTTCGAGCCACCCGTCGGGACGCGCCCGCACCTCGGCCGCGGTGCGGGTGAGCGACGGAGTCCCGGCGGGCGGTAATGCCGAGGGGGGAGGGTCGCCGAAGTCCAGGATGTAGAGCGTCGGACCGGCGTTTCTGGCGTGCTCCGCGACGAACGCGGCCAGCAACTGAGGCCAGGGCCCGGGCGCGGGTCCCGCCGGACGGCGGCGGTGCCGCTCGAGCCGGCGGATGATCTCGTCGCGGGGAAGCCGCATGCGCCCGAAACGGGCGCGGAGGTGCCGCTCGTCTTCCCGGGGATCGGGGTCGCGGGGCCGCACCAAATCGCAGGAGCACCCACCCACGGTCAGGACGGCCACGGTCTGGGCGGAGGGCAGAAGGCTTCGGGCGGCAGCGGCCCGGGCGGGCTCGACCGGGTGGGCCGCCAGGCCGGCCGGCAACATCGAGCGGACCTCGCTCAGTGTGAGAGGACCGGCGAGGAGGAGCGAGTAGCACACCCGGATCAGCCCTGCGACCGGCGTGGAGGGAAGAGCGTCAGATCGGCAGGTCTTCGCGGACGAGCACCAGGATCGCCGCCTGCGGCACGACGAGGTAGCGCTTCTCCTCGAAGGTGATCTCCACCGCTGCCTTGCGGAAGAAAATGGCGTGGTCGCCGACGCGGGCCTGCATGCCCCGGCCCCGACCCTCGCGCTGGTCGAGCTTCCAGGGCTCCTCGTCGAGTGCGCTCAGGTCGGCTACCGGGGTGCCGGGGCCGGTGGCCACGATCAGCCCGGTCTGCACCTGCTGGGAGTCGATCGCGGTGGCCGGAAGATAGAGCCCGACCCGGGTGCGATCGTCTCCGTCCTCCGGAGTGATCAGCACCCGGTCGCCGACGACGAGGAGCTGCTTCTTGGGGAATTCCATGGTCTCGGGACGGCGGGGGAGCCGGCGGCTCACTCCTCCCGCGGCTTCCGCCCTCCGTTGCCGTTGCCGTCCGCCTGGTGGGCGGTGACCAGCTCCATGATCCGGAGCCGCCGGGTGGCGGTCGGCAGGCGGAGGCTGATCTCGTCGCCGACGCGGCCGTCGGCGAGCGCCCGACCTAGGGGCGAGGCGAGCGAGATGTGCCCGGCGTCGATGTCCATCATCTCCGCCAGCACGACCATGTAGGTGTCGGTTTCGCTGGTGTCGAGGTCGAGCACCGTCACCCGGGAGCCCAGCCCCACCCGGTCGGTGGGGGCCTCGTGGTTGGCGAGCTGCCCCAACTGGTTCAACCGCTGATGCAGCTGCCCCAGCCGCGCCTGCACGAACTGCTGCCGCTCGAGAGCGGCCTTGTATTCCGAGTTCTCCCGCAGGTCACCCAGCTCCACAGCCTGCGCGATGGCCTGGGGGAGGAGGACGTTGAGCTCATGGCTGAGCTGGTCGATCTCGCGGCTCAGCTTTTCCCGCATTTCACGGATCATCATGGACAGGAACCGAAAAAAGATTCGGCCCGGGAGACCAAGGCTCCGGGCTCGGAAGGTCGGGTCTTTCCCCAAGATACCACCGGGCCCGCGGGGGCGGAATAGCGTGATGTTCCAAGCGATTGCATCGTCTGTGGTTACACAGGCGGCCTGCGGTTATCTTGCCCCCATGTCCCGCCCCCCGGCCCTCCTGCTGGCCGCCCTGGTTGCCGCCTGTGGTGCTGGCCACGCGCCCCCGTCCGCGCACGCGACCGCCGCCCAGCCGGCCCCGGACAGCAGCTATGTCGCGGCCCCCGACCAGGTGGCCGACACACTTCTGGTGGACGTGCTGACGGTGGACCCGACCATCCGGATCGACGCCCGCTACGCCGGCACGCAGAACTTCACCGGGGCGCCGCTGCCCGGCTACGAGGCCAATCGCGTTCTGCTGCATCGGGATGCGGCGGCGGCGCTGGGCCGGGTCCAGGCACGGCTCCGGACCGGCGGGCTCGGGCTCAAGGTCTTCGACGGCTATCGCCCGGTCCGGGCCACGCGTGCCATGGTGGAATGGGCCGAGCGGAGTGGCCGTCGCGCGCTGCTCGACAGCGGTTACATCGCCCGGCGGAGCCGGCACAACCTGGGCGTCGCGGTGGACCTCACGATGGTGGACCTCGGGAGCGGCATCGAGGTCCCGATGGGCACCCCCTACGACACGTTCACCCCGGACGCCCACACCGCCAACGCGGAGGGCCGGATCCGGAGGTACCGGGAGATCCTGGTGCGGGTGATGGAGTCGGAGGGGTTCCGCAACTACGAGAAGGAATGGTGGCACTTCAGCTATCCGGCGGAGGGCGCGGTCCCGCTCGACCGGGTGGTCCGATGAGGGCGGCAGTGGTCCCATGCGAAGTGGGCCGCGCGATATAAGGGAGCGGCCCACAAGGATTTCCTTGACCTCTGCCCGCGAAGCTGGTAACGTGCGGCGTTTCTCACCGCGGGTTGCGCAGTCCCTTGTTAACAGGATGGTTCCGGAATGTTTTTTAGGAACGCTGCCGCCCGGCGCCTAGTCGGGCTGGTGCCCTGGCTCTGTCTCCTGGCGCTGGCCGTCGCCGGCTGCAGCCCGGAGCGGTACCCTCAGACGGCGCTCCTCCCGCTCTCGGATTTCGCCCGTATCGGCGATGATGTGCAGGACCAGACCTTCTACTGGGCGGTCGGCGTGTTCGTCCTGGTGGAAGGGGCCCTGCTCTACGCCATCTTCCGGTTCCGGGGCCGGCCGGACGACCCGCAGCCCAAGCAGGTGCACGGGAACACCACGGTCGAGATCATCTGGACGGTGATTCCCGCGCTCATCCTCGCCGCCATCGCGGTGCCGACGGTCAAGGGGATCTTCGAGACCAACGCCAATCCGGGGCCCGATGCGCTGCGGATCGAGGTGATCGGGCACCAGTGGTGGTGGGAGTTCCGCTATCCCGAGGCGGGGGTGGTCACCGCGAACGAGCTGGTCATCCCGGTCGGCCGCACAGTGGAGCTGATCCAGCACTCCGCCGACGTGGTGCACAGCTTCTGGCCGCCGCGATTCGCGGGCAAGCGGGACGTCTTTCCCGGCCGCGAGACCCGGCTCTGGTTCAAGGCCGATTCGGCCGGGCTCTATCCCGGCCAGTGCGCCGAGTTCTGCGGGATCCAGCACGCGAGGATGGCGTTCCACGTGCGGGCCGAGAGCCAGGACGAGTTCGCCGGCTGGCTGGCCCGAATGCAGACGCTCGGGGCGCCGGGCGCCGCCAAGGCCGCGGCGGGGCCGGACTCACTCCGGACCGCCAGCGCCGGCGCCAGGCTCCAGCAGCAGGGCGCGGCCGCCGATTCGGCGCAGGCCCCCGGCGACCCGCTCTACGCCCAGGGCGAGCAGCTCTTCAAGACCAAGGGCTGCCTGGGCTGCCACGCGCTGCAGGCGAAGGGCGCCCCCACCGGGCTCATCGGCCCCAACCTGGCCAACGTGGGATCGCGGGCCTACATCGCGGCGGGGTGGCTCAAGAACACCGACGCGAACCTGGAGCAGTGGATCCAGAATCCGCAGGCGCTCAAGAAGGGCGTGCTGATGCCCAATCTGGGCGTGACGGCCGAGGAGGCGAAGGCGCTCCGGGCCTACCTCCGGGCACACAACTAACGGACACGGACATGGCGACGACGGTTCTAGGCGAGCAGCAAGTCCACGCGGCGCACGGCGAGAAGACCGGGCTGTGGAGCTGGCTGACCACGGTCGATCACAAGCGGATCGGCATCCTGTACGGGGCCACCGCCTTCTTCTTCTTCCTGCTGGGCGGGCTCGAGGCGCTGCTCATCCGGATCCAGCTGGCCAGGCCGGACAACACCTTTCTCGATCCGGACACGTACAACCAGCTGTTCACGATGCACGGCACCAGCATGATCTTCCTCGCGATCATGCCGCTCAGCGCCATGTTCTTCAACTACATGATCCCGCTCCTGATCGGCGCGCGGGACGTGGCGTTCCCCCGGCTCAACGCCTTCAGCTACTGGGTGTTCCTGCTGGGCGGGCTGTTCCTCAACGTGAGCTTCCTCTTCGGCGCGGCGCCGGACCAGGGGTGGTACGGCTACGCCAACCTCACCTCGCGGCAGTACTCGCCGGGCCCCAACGTGGACTTCTGGAACCTCGGGCTCCAGATCCTGGGCATCGCGTCGCTGGCGGCGGGCGTGAACTTCTTCGTCACCGTCATCAACCTGCGCGCGCGGGGGATGACGATGATGCGGATGCCGATGTTCGTCTGGATGAGCTTCATCACCCAGATCCTGATCCTGCTCGCCTTCCCGGTGATCACGGTCGCGCTGATCCTGCTGATGTTCGACCGGTTCTTCGGCACCCACTTCTTCATCCCCGCCGGCGGCGGCGACCCGCTGCTGTGGCAGCACCTGTTCTGGATCTTCGGGCACCCCGAGGTCTACATCCTGATCCTGCCGGCGTTCGGGATCATCTCGGAGATCCTGCCGGTCTTCTCCCGCAAGCCGCTCTTCGGCTACGCCGCGATGGTGTTCTCCGGAGCGTTCATCGCCTTCCTCGGCTTCGGCGTGTGGAGCCACCACATGTTCACGACCGGCATGGGGCCGATCGCGGACACCTTCTTCTCGCTCTCCACCATGCTGATCGCCATCCCGACCGGGGTGAAGATCTTCAACTGGATGGGGACGATGTGGGGCGGGTCGCTGCAGTACAAGACGCCGATGTACTTCGCGGTGGCGTTCATCGCGATGTTCATCATCGGGGGGCTCTCGGGGGTCATGCACGCCTCGCCGACGGCCGACCTGCAGCAGAACGACACCTACTTCATCGTGGCCCACTTCCACTATGTGCTCTTCGGGGGCAGCATCTTCGCCCTGACCGCCGGCGCCTACTACTGGTGGCCCAAGATGTTCGGCCGGATGCTGGACGAAGGGCTGGGCAAGGTGCACTTCTGGCTGATGTTCGTCGGGTTCAACCTGACCTTCTTCCCGATGCACATCGTGGGGCTCAACGGCATGCCCCGCCGCACCTACACCTACCCGGCGGAGCTCGGCCTGGACCTGCTCAACCAGATCGAGACGGTGGGCGCGTTCATCCTGACGGCGGCCTTCACGGTGTTCCTGTGGAACATCTTCAAGACCTCGCGGAAGCCGCGGAATGCCCCGGCCGATCCGTGGAACGGAGCCACCCTCGAGTGGGCCATCACCTCGCCGCCGCCGGAGTGGAACTTCAGCGAGGAGCCGGTGGTGCACGGCCGCGATCCGCTGTGGGAGGCCAAGCGCCAGCGCGGTGGGCCGCTGCCCGAGCCCTCCCCGGGCACCGGGGCGGGGATCCACATCCCCAACCCGTCCTACTGGCCGCTGGTGAGCGCCATCGGGGTTACCGCGATCTTCGTGGCCATCATGCTGAGCCCGAAGCTGGGCGCGATTCCCGTCGTGGTCGCCGTCGCCCTGACCTTCTTCGGGCTGTACAACTGGCTCTTCGAGAAGGGCTACTCGGAGTTCTCCACGCCGGGCGGCGGGGGACATTAGCAGCACGTCGAGCAGGACTCTCGACCCTGGACTCTCGACTTCAAGACTCTCAAAGGGATCCGCCTTGTCCGACAGCGCTCACACCCTCGCCACTTCCACCGGGCTCGACAGCCGGAAGCTGGCCATCTGGACCTTCATCGGGTCCGAGTGCCTCTTCTTCGCGTCGCTCATCTCGAACTACCTGGTCCAGAAGCCGCGCAGCCTGGTGGGGCCTTTCGCGCACGAGGCCTGGACCGATCCGGCAAGCGGCCAGGTGTTCGAGCCGATCATCGAGATCCCCCTGGTCACGGTGGGCACCGCGCTGCTGCTGTTCAGCTCGCTGTTCATCGTGCTGGCTCTGAACGGCGCCCAGCGGGGCAACCGCAAGCAGCTCCTGGGTTGGCTCGGCGCCACGCTGGCCTGCGGGATCTTCTTCGTCGGGATGCAGGTGTACGAGTTCAACCATTTCGTGCACAAGGGGCTCACGCTCCAGCAGAACCTGTTCGGGGCCAGCTTCTACGTGCTCACGGGGTTCCACGGCACCCACGTCACCATCGGCGTGATCTGGCTGCTCACCATGTTCGTCCTGGCGCTCCGGCGGCAGCTGCCGCCGGAGCGCGCGGTCAACCTGGAGATCGCGGCGCTCTACTGGCACTTCGTGGACGTGGTCTGGATCATCATCTTCCCCGTCGTCTACCTGATCAAGTAAGGGATCGAGCATGGACGCCCACTCCACCGCGCACGAGCACGGGCACCCGACGCCGGGGACCTACGCCAAGATCGGGCTGTTCCTCTTCATCCTCACCGCGCTGGAGGTGGGGCTCTACGAGGGGACCTACGGGGACCACGCCGGCGCCCTCGGCGCCAGCCTCCAGCCCTTCTTCGTGCCGCTGCTGCTCGCGCTCTCGGCGGTGAAGTTCGCCCTCGTGGCGATGTACTACATGCACCTCAAGAACGACAGCAAGCTGTTCAGCGGGGTGTTCGTGTTCCCCATCATCATCGCCGCGGTGATCATCGTGGGGCTGGTCATTCTCCAGGCATATCACTGGGCCTTCTCCACGGGCGGCTGATGCCGCTGCTCCTCCTGGTGTGCGACGAGCGGCCCCGGCCGCTCGTGCCGTATGAATGGAGCTGGTCGCTGCAGCCGAGCGTACTCCTGGGCACCGGGCTTCTCGGTGCCCTCTACGTTTGGGGGATCGTCCCGCTCCGGCGCCGGTGGGAGAGGGCGCCGGTGCCCGCCTGGCGGGCGGCCTGCTTTGCCGGCGGGCTGGTGGTCCTGCTCCTGTCGCTCGACGGCCCCTTGCACGACCTGGGCCGCCACTACCTCTTCTCCGCGCACATGCTGCAGCACCTGCTGCTCACCCTGGTGCTTCCGCCGCTGCTCATCGCGGGGACACCGGGATGGCTGCTGAGCCCGCTCCTCCGGCGGCCCTGGGTCCGCGCCGCCGGCCGGTCGCTCACCCGACCGCCGGTCGCGGCGCTGCTCTACGTCGCGACCGTCGCGGTCTGGCACCTCCCCGGGCCCTACGATCTCACGATGCGGAGTCACGAGCTGCATGCTGCTGCCCGTCTGATGTCCGTCGCCGCGGCCATCCTCATGTGGTGGCCCGTCATGAGCCCGGTGCCCGAGCTCCCCCGCCTGGGGCCGGGCCGCGGGATGCTCTACCTCCTCCTGATCGCCATCCCGATGCAGCTCATCGGGGCGATGATCACCGTGTCCGACGAGGTCCTGTATCCCTGGTACGCGGCCGCTCCCCGGACCTTCGGACTCTCGCCGATGGAGGACCAGCTGTTCGGGGGGCTGCTCCTCTGGGTTCCGGGAAATCTGTGGATGTTCCTCGCGATCGGGGTGCTGTTCTTCCGATGGGCCCGCGAGAGCGGGTGAGGGCGCGAGCGGGTCTCCGCTCCGTCGGGCCGGCGGCGCTGGCGCTGTGCCTCGCCGCCTCGGCGGCCGCCGGCCAGCAGGCACCCGGACCCGATTTCGACGCGCTGGCGCGGGAAACCGGCGAGCGACTCTCGGAATACCTCTAGGTGTGCACCGTCGACCGCTCAGTCCGGCAGCGACGCGCAGACGGTCACGATGGCGGCCGCGATGGTGGTCTCGAACTCCCAGTACGCGGCGTCGCCCAGCATGCGGCGCGCCGAATCGCGCAGGCATTCCACCTCGAGCAGCTCGAACCCTTCGAGGTCGAACGGCAGGGGCTCCAGGGCGGCGTAGGCCGGGAACCGGTCCTGGATCGGACAGGCGTTCTCGATCACCCGGCCGGCGGGGCTCCGCATCGGCAGCCCGATGATCCGGCAGACCATCGGGCGCGAGTCGTAGATCCGGCAGCGCCCGTCGTCGCCGAGCAGGGGGCAGGGCTCCGTCGCGAGGGCGCCGGCGATCTCGTCGAACCGCTCGTCGCCGAGGGCGGCGATGTTGTAGGGCGGCCCCCACTCGGGGGCCAACTCGTTCATCCGGGAGAGCAGCCCGCGCGCCCGCCGCAGCACCTCCGACCGCTCGGCCTCGTCCATCCGCCCGAGCGCGTCGCGGATCAGCTCCACGTCGGCGATCGTGATGTCAAACGGACCATGGCAGCAGCTCGCGCAGCCGGCACAGCAGGGAACCGTGCCCGGGCGACGGCGCTGCCCCTCCTGCATCCAGCGGTCCAGCCGCTCGAGCAGACGGCGGTACGCGGCGGCACCCGGGCTCGGGCTTTTCAGCGAGCCTGGTCCGTGATCGCCGAGCGCCATGGCGCGGGTGCTCCGGGCTACGGGCCCTGCCGGGCGGCCAGCGCCAGGCAGAGCCAGCCCGCCAGGAACGCCACGCCCCCGAACGGAGTGACCGCGCCGAGGGCGCGGATGCCCGAGAGGGCGAGCGCGTAGAGCGAGCCGGAGAAGAGCAGGGTCCCCGCCACGAAAAGCCAGCCAGCCCGTCCGGGCCAGGGCCCCGGCCAGCGCGCGGCCGCCCAGGCGACCGCGATCAGCGCCAGCGCGTGGTACATCTGATAGCGCGCCCCGGTCTCGAAGACCGCGAGGGCGGACGGGTCGAGCCGTTCGCGCAGCGCGTGCGCCCCGAACGCGCCGGCCGCGACCGCCACCAGCCCGGAGACGGCTCCCAGCGAGAAGAAGAGGCGGTCCATGTCACCGGCCTCCGGCCGGTGCGCTTCGATCGGCCCATCCCGCCATGGCGGCGAGCGCGAGCAGCCCCACGATGTCCACGAGCGCGATGGCGGTGACGCTGGGCGGCGGCGGCCCCAGCAGGCTCGCGAGATAGATGCCGAGCAGGACCGCCACCAGTCCCGCCAGCCGTCCGGGCCGCACCGGATGGCGGCGGCTGGGGAAGGCGACGTAGATGGCGATCCCGATCCCCAGCACCAGCAGCTCGGCGGCGAGCGTGGCGCCGACGCTTCGCCACAGGCCGAGCCCGAGCCGCGTGGTGCCTTCGCCGGCGATCGTCAGGTCGGGCACGTGGACCAGCACGTCGAGAGGGAAATGCGAGAGCACGGCGACCGCGACGATGGCCGAGGCCTGCCAGTGACGACTGGTGTCGCGGGTGGGCCACGAGTAGTAGACCGCCGCGGCGACCAGCGCCCATCCGAGCGATCCGACCAGGCTGTGGGTGAGCGGGTAGTGCACGAACTGGAGCGGCGTCACCGCGGTGTAGCCCGGATCGATGCGGACCCGCTCCCAGCCGGTGAGCAGGAAGGCGCCCCAGAGCACGTCGGTGAGCTGGGTCGCGAGGAAGAGCGTGCCGAGCGACAACTTGGGCTCGGCGCGCTTGAGGGCGAGCGCGGCACCGAAGTGACCCAGGAACATCGGACCTCCTTAGGGGCGGCCTCCAGCGAGCCAGGAGCCGCCGTCCACCACCAGCACGGCTCCCGTGATCCACTCTCCCGCGGGTCCCGCCAGGAACGTCACCATATGGCCGACGTCCTCCGGGGTGCCCCACCGGCCGAGCGGGATGGCGCGGGCTACGTACTCGTCCATGGCCGGCACGTCGGCCGTGGCTCCGCCGGGCGGCGTGAACGCCTTCTTCACTCCCTCGGTGGGAATCGGGCCCGGCGCCACCGCGTTCACCGTGATGCGGTCCCGCGCCCATTCCAGCGCCAGCGTCCGGGTGAGTGCGTCCACCCCGGCCTTGGCGGCCGTCGCGTGGGCCATGAGCGGCCACCCGCGATAGTGCAGTGTCATCGAGATGGAGACGATGCGGCCGCCGCCCTGTGCCTTCATCACCGGATACGCGGCCTGGCAGCAGTAGAACGTGCCGTACAGATCGGTCTCGACCACGGCGCGCCAGGCGTTGGGGGAGAGGGAGGCCGAGGGCGCGTAGAAGTTGCCCGCCGCGTTGTTCACCAGGATGTCGAGACGTCCGAGGTCGGCCGTCACCCGCTCGACCATACGGGCGACCGAGTCCGGCTCGCGCACGTTGGCCTCGACCGTGGCCACCCGCGCGCCGCCGGCGCGGAGCCGCTCGGCGGCGGGCTCCAGGTGCTCGGGCTTCCGGCTCGCGAGCGCCACCGAGGCGCCGGCTGCGGCCAGGCACGAGGCGATGCCGAACCCGATACCCGTGCCGCCGCCGGTGACGAGCGCCACCCGCCCGGCCAGGAGGTCGGGCCGGAAGACGGCGCCGGGCGCGGCGCTCACGCCCCTCCGGCGCGGGCGGTGCGCGCGGTGAACGCCTCCAGCCGCCGGCGAAACTCGGGACTCTGCAGCGCCTGGACCTGGGCCGCACCCTCGGCGGCCAGGGCCTGCTCCAGCGCACCCAGATCGGCTGCCCGCACCAGACGCTTGATCGCGCGGATGCTCCCCGGGGCCGCCCCCGCGAAGCCCTCGAGCAGCTCCCGCAGACGGTCCTCGAAGCTTCCCGGGTCCGCGACGTCCTCCACCAGCCCGGTGGCGCGAGCCCGCTCGGCGTCCACCGTGTCTCCCGCGAGGAGAAGGCGGAGCGCCTGGCCGAGCCCCGCCAGGCGCGGCAGCGTGAAGGTCGAGCCGCCGTCGGGGATCAGCCCCATGCGCGCGAAGGCGGAGGTGAAAGCGGCGCCCGCCGCCGCGAGGCGGATGTCGCACGCCAGGGCCAGGTCCAGCCCGAACCCGGCCACGGTGCCCTCGAGCGCCGCCACCACCGGCACGGGACAGCGCACCACGGCGGTCACCGCGGACTGAAAGTCGCTCATGCCGTGCTGGAGCTGGGAGACGGTCGGCGCCTCGCCCAGCGAGCGGAGCCAGTGCAGGTCGAGGCCGGCGCAGAAGTGGCCGCCCGCTCCCCGGAGGACGACCGCCCGGATGTCGTCGCGATTCCCCGCGACCTCGATCTCGCCGGCGAGCGACCGCGCCAGCGACGGCGTCAGGGCATTGCGCCTCGCCGGCCGGTTCAGGGTCAGCCAGTGCACCGGCTCGTCGGCGCGGGAGAGCAGCTCGGGTTCGATGATCAGCCTCCGGCCGGCGCCGCCATGCCCATCACGTGATAGCCGTTATCCACGTAGATGGTGGTGCCGGTGATGCTCTGCGCGAGCGGGCTCGCGAGGAACGCGGCGGTGTGGCCCACGTCATCGGCATGGATGGGGCGCGGCAGCGGGGAGTTGGCGCTGGTATAGGCGATCATCGTATCGATGAATCCGATGGCCGAGGCGGCCCGGGAGGCCCAGGGCCCGGCCGAGATGGTGTTGATCCGCACGCCCCATCGGCGTCCGGCCTCGAAGGCGAGCGTACGGGTGTCGGCCTCGAGCGCCGCCTTGGCGGAGGACATGCCGCCGCCGTAGCCCGGGATCACCCGCTCACCGGCCATGTAGGTGAGCGAGAGAAAGCTGCCGCCGGGCCGCATGAGCGGCGCGAGGCTCCGCACCAGCGCGATGTTGCTGTACGCGCTCACGCTGACCGCGGCGAGGTAGCCCGCCCGACTGGTGTCGATCAGAGGCGACTTCACCTCCGGGCCGTTCGCCAGGCTGTGCACCACGATGTCGAGGGCACGCTCCCCGAAGTCCTCGCGCAGACGCGCGGTCATGCCCTGGATGGTGAAGTCGCCCTGATCCTTGTAGCGCTTGTTCTCGCGGATGTCCTCGGGAGCTTCCGCCAGGGTATCGTAGGCCGCGTCGAGCGGATAGATCCGCTCGAACTCCAGCCGGCCGCCGCCGGCGAGCCGGAGCGAGTCCTCGATCTTGCCGCGCTCGAGCAGCTTGGTGAAGATGCCGAGCGCGGGGGGCCAGCTGCCGAGACAGATGGACGCCCCGGCCTCCGCGAGTGCTTTCGCGATGGCGAACCCGAAGCCCCCGTCGTCCGAAACGCCGGCCACGAGGGCGCGTTTGCCGGTGAGGTCGATGGGAAGCATGGGGCAATTATAGCGGGGCAGGGGGGCGGCGGGGCAGCGGGGCGGGTGGTGGCCGGCGGCAGACGGGCAGGCGGGCGGACTGGCGGGCGGGCGGAGGTCAGCACCCGCCGGGGCCGGCGTACTTCATCCCGAGCGGAGCGAGGGATCTTCTCGACGGGTCCGGGACCACCCCGGCAGGATCCCTCGGTCGCTGCCGCTCCCTCGGGATGAAGTGTCAAGCCCCCGTCTGCCCGCCTGCCCGCCCGTCCGTCTGTCCGCCCGTCCTACTCCGCTCTCAACACCTCCAGCGGAGTCCGCCGGATCACTTCCCGGCTGTTGAGCAGGCCGAC